>NZ_APNG01000002.1:0-318560 GCF_040361255.1 Salinisphaera sp. T5B8
TGAGAGAAGTTTAGCCGGTGGGAGCGTTTTCACACAGCCTGGGCCGATAGCAGACGCAATCGGGGCGGCTTGTCTTTCTTCGGAGATGACCCACTGCCGGGCCTAAACGGACGTGCTTCGGGGGCGCGGCGTCTTCGGGGTCCGACTGTCGACGCTGCAATGCACGCGCTTGCGAGCGCGCATGTCGCGGGTGCGCCGCAACCGCCGCCGTGCCGGTCTAGACCTGAGGCGGCTGCGCGTAACGGGCTGCTATGCAACCGGGTCGGTCATAGGCGCCGGGGTATCCGAGTGGGCCTATGCACACCATAGGCGGCACGCCCTGCCCTGTGTGTCGAGCTTTCGACAGCGATAGGGCCACGCCCGGCGCAAAATGCCGAATAGGCGATCAGATGCCGTAGGCGGCTTCTGACATACGGTCCACAAAGCCTTCTCCGTCGAAGCTGCGCACCATGCCCCGGCTGTCGAAAAATTCGTCCAGCTCCTGCTCGGACCAATCGCCCTCGAAGTTGAACCAGCGCAGCACTTTCTCCTACTCGACGATGCCGCGCCGAAGCGTGCTGTACTCCCCTTTCTCGAAGGCATCTTCCATCACCATCATCACGCGCTCGAGTTTCAGTGCTTTTCGATAGTTCTTGTCGGTTAGAAATCGGATCATGTAACCCGCGTGCTCCCTCGTTTTGACGCGGATGTGATTGCGCTGTGCCGCCGTGCGGCGATTGCTCTGCCGTGGGCTGCCCAAGGGTTATCAGGTCGGTGTGGAACCGCCTGCCGGGGCTCGAGGGTGAAATGACGATGGGCGTTTTGAGTACGGGTCGCGGCACGGGCCGCACCGATCAAGCCCGCTCGATGCTATATGCGGTCAGGCTATTGGCAACCGCTGCGACACGAAACCCGCGTCTGTGTGACGCGGGTGTCACCACCCCACCGGCGAACCGCCCTACCCGGCGAACGGGCCTCACGGATTGGCGATACGCTCGGTCAGTTCGCGGGACAGATCCTGAGCGCGGGTGATCTGTTCGCTTGTCATCCGGCTTTCGAGTTCGTCGCGCAGCCCGCTTTGTGTCGCCCCGGTGGCGACGACGTTGGCCCAGGCATAGCTGCGGATGTAGTCGCGTGGCATCCCGGTTCCCTTCAGGTAGAGCCATGCCAGGCTGGTCTGTGCGGTGCTGTAACCGTCATTGGCGGCCTTTTCGAGCCAGCGTGCGCCTTCGTCGTAATCGCGCCATACCGGCTTGCTGTTGACCATCGACGTGCCCAGCTCATAGGCGGCCTCGGTATCGCCACCTTCGGCGGCGCGGGTGAGCCATTTGCGTGATTCGGATTTGTTCTCGGGTACGCCATACCCGATCTCGTACAGTCCCCCGAGTTCGGCGGCGGCGCGGGCGTTCCCCTGCCGTGCGGCACGCTCGAACCACTGCGCGGCCTTGTTGATTTTGTCGTCGGCCATGCGCACCTGGGCGAGATACAGATTGCCCAAGCGCAAACCGGCGAGCGTGATGCCGGTGTCCCAGGCTTGCTCAAAGAGCTGGTAGGCCCGCTCGTCGTTCTTCTCGATCCGCACGCCGTCACGCTCGATGACTTCTGAGTAGTCACGCGTGTACGCCCACTCGTCCATCAAGCCATTGGTCTGATAGGGCGCGTGGAGCTGCGCCAGCAGCAACAGGGCCGGGCCGTACCCCTGCGCGGCGCCAGCTTCGTACTGTCGAATCATGACCGCCATGTTCTTGGGCGGGCCGTACTGTGCCCGCGCGCCCATCACGGTCTGGGCGCGGGCGACCCCGGCGTTGGCGAGCACGTGAATCAACGGGCGATAGACGGGCTCGAACGGCGGCCAGTACAGATCCGGGGGCGTGTAATAGGTCGAGCCGGTTCTGCTATCGACCTGGTAGGCAGTATCGACCAATCGCTGGGCGGTATAGCCGAGCCGCTGGTAGGTGGCGGCGGTCGCCAATACGACGGCCAGACCGGCGATCCCGGCTGTGATGGCGATAGCGCGCCGCATAACGTCCCCTGTTCGTGATTCGGTTCAAGCCGGTGAAAAATAGCGGCCCATCGCGCTAATCCTTTCACCTGCTTTTCAGGTGCTCTCGCATTGGCGGCGCTCTCGCGTCACTGGCTGCGGACACGTTCGCTGTAGGCGGTGAGCAGCTGCGTCTGGAAGTCGATGGCGTCTTCGAGCGCGTGGGTGAGCGTGATGCGCGGGTGATCGCTGGGCGAGCCGGGGTAGCAGTTGAGTTCGATGATCGGATCGCCTGACCAATCTGCCGAGGCGCACAGCGCGCCGTCATTCGACTGCGTGGTGCGCAAGCCGTGGGCAATGGTCTGGGTCAGCGTGGTCGCGCCCGGCTGCGTGTGCGGCTTCAAGGCGGTGTCGATGCAGCCTTGCAGCGCGATACACAGGGCTTGGAATGTGCCGTTGTCGAGCACGAACGCGGGGCCGTCCTGATCGACACGCAGCAGCCAGCAGTCGGGCTGGTTGGTGGCGCATAGACTCAGCGCGGCGTGGTCGAAGACCGTCCCGACGCATTCTTCGGTTGCCTGGATCGCTTGCGGTATCACCTGCCCATCTCCCCCTTGGGCGTGTGCTCTAGCCCAAATGCCTGTCGTGTTTCGTGTGTCATCACAGCCCGCCCGGCCCGCGATGTTGCCATGCCTCGATGCGGCGGATGATCCGATCGAGCGAGTCGGCTTCGCTGGGGCTGATGTCGCGTACCTGCGTCGCCAGGCTGATCAGCGCTCGCTTGCCTGAATCGGCAACGGCCTTGCGCGCCTTGAGCCGTTCGCGCTTGTGGGGCTTCATGCCGCGCCTTCACAGGCGGCGCTGTCGTGTGCCTGTTCGGCGCGCTACTCAATTGCGGGGGATGGTCGATCCGACAACGGCTGTCGCCTGAGACAGGCGCGCTCGAATCGCGTTCGTGACCGCTAGAGGCCACAGTCTCGCGTGGTGTGTCGCGGGTGGTCATCGAATGCGACGCTCCGCGCGGGTGACGCTGTGTTTACTGGGTGCACGTGGCGGCACTGGCTTGGGGCTACGTCTATAGGGCTTGCATTGATGCTCTTCGCAAAGCTTGGTGTCGGAACCGTACGTACCGCGTGGTGATGCGGCTGTAACGTGCGTGCCGCGGTGGATCCGAGGACTGCGACCGACGTGGACGCACGGCGCCCGGCAATGCGCCTGACCCGGCCCGTGCGATGCGCTATGGGACGCGATGTAACGGTGGCGTCGATACTGTGAACGCAGTGCGTGGTGATGGCGCTGCGTGTACTGCGTGGTTGGCGTGAATGCTCGCGCAATGGGGCTTTGTGTGCAGCGTGGCTGTTGGCGCTTTGCGTACTGCGTGAGTGTTGGCTCTGCGTGTATTGGCTCAACGTCAGCGAGGCGCTGTGCGCCGTTCTAAGCTTTTATCTCGGGGCGCGCCGATCAGCACGCGTGTTGGCACGCCATCGCAGGATAAGGCGCTTGTGCGTGCCTCAGACGTGCATTGAGCAGGCTGCCCCTCGTGCCTCGCATCATCGCGCTATCGGCTGGACGGCTCGCGTAGCACGAACTGAGTGCGGTTGCCGCGTGGGCTGCGTGCGATCGGGTGCCGCTCTACCTGCTGCCCTCGCAGCTCGGCATTGAGCCTCGTTCCTCGATCCATGGTTCTGCTGCGAGTGTCGGGTGAGCTTGCTGCTACCCGCGAGAAGGCGGGTGCTGAGGGGCATGGTGCTCTCGCGGCTAAGCGACGCCTGTGGCTACGAGATACGCGTGGTTGATCTCGGGTCCAGCGAACACCATCAGCAGCGAAGACGCGACGAGGTAAGGCCCAAACGGCTGCGGCGTGTCGCGGCTCGCCCTGCGGGTGAGGATCTGGGCAGTGCCAACAGCGAAGGCTGCCGTGGCACCGATGAATATCACGCCGGGTATCGCCGTCCATCCGAGCCATGCCCCGACCATCGCGACGGACTTGAGGTCTCCGTACCCCAAGCCCTGCTGATCGCTTACTAGCTCGAACCCGTTGGCGATAACCCAGAGCACGCCGTACCCGGCGATCGCCCCACTCGCTCTTCTCACGCTTGAGGCTTTTCGGTGCTCAGCCATGAACTTTTCGGCCCGCGTCTCGGCGATCCGGAGGAGTCGCTCACGCTCGAGCAGGATCTGCCGAACCATCGGCCGGATATTTGCTTCCATCGATTTCACCCTTCTGGCCCTATTAGAGGGATTTTCGACCCCCTTCTGTGAGCCATAGGGATCGCTGCCTCTGACCGCTTCGCAAACGCGACGAAGGGGTCAGAAGGGGGGTCAATCTCCCTTATATGGCTGACGGAAGGGTGTCGTTTTGAACGTGTTTTTGAGCAGATTTGCACCCTTTGGTGAGCCATATAAGGGAAAACGCCCCCCTTTGGTTCTGAGCGGAGATCATTCGCACTGTGCCCAGGTGACGGTAATGGAAGGGGGGCTTCTGGCCGTATATGGCTGACCAAAGGGTCTTAATCGGTTCGCCCGTTTGGCCTGAATTGCCACCCTTTGGTGAGCCATATAGGCACTTGGCACCCCTTCCGTCCTCACGGACTCTTCGTGTCGCTTGGGGCCGCAGGGCTGGAAGGGGGGCTTCTGGCCTTATATGGCGAACCAAAGGGGTCATTTATTCCTGGGCTGAACCGAACGATTGGGAAGGTATCAGTCCGTTCATCCAAGCCACGTCGACCTTTCGACTGCCGAAGATCCGGCTGGCGACAAGCACCGCATGGCGGCGGTGGCCTCGTACGGCCTGGCCGCTCGGGATTCGCCTGTTCGGGCAGCATGGCGATCGGGTCACACTCTAGTGCGACACGCGTGCTACCCCACTGATCTACCGTCGCCTCTTTATCAGGAAGTGAACTCTAGTGGCACTAGAGTGCGACACGCGTGCGACAGGCGGATCCGCACGTCTGCGCCGTCCCGTTTCGGCCCCGCCCTGTCGCACTAGAGTGCGACTGCAGTGCGACAGCAGTTTCCTCGACATTCCCTGAGCCCATCTCGACTTACCGTTTGTTCGCTCTGACGTCGTCTCTAAGGAGGCCGACACGTGTCCAGATCGACTATTTAAGGAACGAGATATGTATTTCATGGGCCTCGATGTTGGCTATTCGAACCTGAAGGTGGCGGGTGGTGCGGCTCGCAACATGACGATTCATGAGCGATTGCCGGCCGGCGCCGGACCCGCGGCTGATCTGGATGAATCGCTCGGCGGCAACCAGACCAGCGGTGTTGATGTCGACGTGAGAGGTCAGAGCTGGGTCGCCGGTGTCGAACCAAGCGGGTTTGCTTCCCCCAGAGAGAAATCCATTCCGACTACACGGCGACTTGTTCACGCCGATGCCGAGTGTGCTGATCGGAGTGTGGTAATCGAGACTGGCGTGCGGGCGATGCCAGTTATAGTCATGCAGCCAGTGCGGCAGATGCGCCGCGCGTTGATCCGCATTCTCGTAGGCGCGGGCATACGCCCACTCGTGGAGCGCCGTTTGGATCAGCCGCTCGGCCTTGCCGTTGGTGCGCGGACGGTACGGCTGCGTTCTTCGGTGTTTGAGCCCGAGTCGGCGACACGCCTTGGCAAACACATGTGAGCGATAGCAGGCGCCATTGTCGGTGAGCACGCGATCAAAGGGCACGCCCAGGCGTCGGTAGTATCGCAAGGCCGCGATCAGCGCCGCCACGGCGCTGACGCCCTTTTCTTTGGGCCAGATCGTGGCATGGCTGACGCGGCTGTGGTCGTCGATCGCCCTATGCACATAATCCCAGCCGGCACCCCGTGAGCGGCCGGCCTGCCGATCGCCGGTCATGCGATGGCCGGGGCGCTTGAAGCGGCCGAGTTTCTTGATGTCGAGATGCAGCAGGTCACCGGGGGCCTCGTGGGTATAGCGCTGGATCGGCGGCGCCGGATCGAGCACGGACAGCCGGTTCAGGCCGGCCCGCTGAAGCACGCGTGCAACCGTGGTCACCGGCACATCGACCTCGCCACTGATCGCGCGATAGATACGGCGCTCACGCCGCAAGGCTACGATCCGTTGCTGGGTCACCGCCGACAGCTGATGCGGGCAACGGGCCGGGCGTGAACTGCGTTCATGCAGGCCTGCTTGTCCTTGCGCCCGGTATCGAGAA
This sequence comes from Salinisphaera sp. T5B8, assembly GCF_040361255.1. Classification (NCBI taxonomy): domain Bacteria; kingdom Pseudomonadati; phylum Pseudomonadota; class Gammaproteobacteria; order Salinisphaerales; family Salinisphaeraceae; genus Salinisphaera; species Salinisphaera sp. T5B8. The sequence continues at coordinate 6,122 of NZ_APNG01000002.1, forward strand.
AGCCACTTGTAGGCTGTTCGCGGACTTACGCCCATCGCTTGCGCCGCCTCGATGGGTCGCAAGCCGTCCTCCCGGATCCGGCGGACCAGCAGGGCTCGACCATGAACGGTCAGACGCGCATTCTTGTGCGTGTTCATCCGGGTCACTCCTGAAGCTTGAAGGATTCGACACCCATCAGCCTCAAGGCGGTCGCCCCGGATGAACAACCCACTGAGAGATCACAGCTAGGCGTTCCAGTTTCGGCCAGGAATCTGTCGTTGTTAGTGGAACCCCGGCCCGCATGCTGCACGGAATGTGTCGTTGTTAGCATGGTGCTAGAACTAGAATTCGCGCTTTAAGTTGTTGATTTTAAGACGCAACTCACATCGGAATTCGCGTCTGTCGCTCAACACGGAATCTGTCGTTGTTAGACTCCTCACAGGCACTGCGAAGCCCTGATTAGGTTGCTGATTATAAAGCGGATGTACAGCGCCATTTGGCGGGCTTGAGCCGACCCGGAATCTGTCGTTGTTACGTCGATGGCCGCACTGGTGGGTCGCGAATAAATATCAGCGGATACCGAGGCTTACATGGCCGGCGCTGAGGCGGAGTGGCAACACGGAATTTGTCGTTGTTACAGCGTCTGGCATGGCTGGTGCGGGATCGCCGGACAGGGCCTACGGGCCGCTGGCGCTGCACTAGATCTATCGTGCGCTCTTCTGCCTTGGTCAATGGGAACGGTTGCCCATCTGACTGAGAAAGGCGTGCTGAATGCGGAGGAATACGAGTCACGCAAGGCCAAGTTGCTGGCCGGATAAGGCCCTCGATCCCAGACATGGCGGCTGCAGCCCTTCGGGGCCGCAGCCGCTTTTTTATGGCTACTGGCCGAGCGCGCCCATCTGGGCGGTCAGGGCCTGCATGACCTGCGGCGGCAACGTGTTGCCGTTGAGCGCGAGGCTGTTGTCCTTGTAGTCCAACACCATGCTGTAGCGCGCGTTGTTCACAGTGACGAGGTTGTTATTCTCCCACTGGTCGATCATGCGTGCGACCTGATTGGGGTTGGACGATTGTTCGACCCCGTAGGCCAGCAATGAACGATCCGCGAAGGCGGCGGCGCTGACCTGCATGCGCTGCATCACCCGCGCCGGCAGCGGCATGTACTCACGGGCCCGTTCGGATAGCGGCTCACCGAGGCTGAGCGTGACGCCCATGCCGGCATTCCCCCGGCTGGTTTCCAACGATGACACGTCGAGTTCGATTTCCGAGTCGGTATCGAAGATGGAGGCCACGTCATCGAGAAATGCCATGCGTTGACGCTCGGGCACTTGTTGCATCGGCGTATTACCGATCTTGTCCAGTGTGGTGAGCGTACGGGCGAGCGCATCCACGCGCATCTTGTTCAGGTTGAACTCGACGGTGCCGCCCTTGATGTCGACCTGGTCGCGTTGCGCAACGCCCGGGCGATCGAGTTCGACGTCACTGATGGCCAGCTTCGATCGGAAGTCGCCGCGCTCGTCGCGGTAGTCTGCCGTGGCGTCGAAGTCGGCTGCGAACGAGACCGACTCGCCGCTGGGTGCGTTGAACGAGAACTTGCCGATCGTGATCTTGGCTTGCCCGGAGCCGAGCATGGAGCGCAGTACCGTCTGCTCATAGCGGTCATCCATGCGCGAATCGCCGACGAGACGAAGCTCGTTCACCGCAACGCCGCCCTGACTGTCGGAAATACGCACGCCGGGGGCAACCAGCTCGAAGGTTTCATCAAGGTCAGCGCGTTCGTAGAAACCAGACAGACCGTTCCACTCGACATAGGTCTGCACACCGTTGGCATCTTCGCTCGTGCCTTGCGCGACGGGCGAGCGCAGCTCGACCCGGAAGTTTTCGTCGTCTGTAACCCACGTTTCGATCCGCAGCGGGGGTTCGCTGAAAATGCTCGACAGGTCCGGGTCAGCATCACGCGACAGCGTGCTGACGATGTGCGTCTGCCCGAGGCCAGGCACCCACGGATGGGTGATTTCGTTGTTGAACGTCGCGCGCTCGTCACCCAGGCCACCGACCGAGACCTCGGCTTGTGAGCTCATCCAGCCCCGGTCATAGGATTCGATCGCGAAATCGAAGTCACCGCGCTTGTTCATGTTGTCGATGCCGGCCCGGAATTGGTTTTCGACTTCGGAGCCGGTCAAATACGGCACGAGCGCGGCGATGGCCACGACCAGTACCAAAACGATCGCAAGGATCTTTTTCACGTGAGTTTCCCCCTCGTAATGATGATGGCCAACGCCGGCACACGGCTATCCCGCAAAAAACGGCTACGCGCTTGGTCGACCGGGTAAAGCGTTGCCCGCCGATATGCGGACAACAGTTCGACGGGCCGCGCCCTGAGGCGACTCGTCTACGCCGCCGCTTAGTGCAGCGTGCGAATTTCGCGGGCGTGCTTGAGCTTTTCCATGACCGAATGCGGCGGATCACCGGCCTGTCGACGCTGGCGGTACCAGGCCATGAGGATGTAGCCGAACACGTCGTCGGTGATGGTGCCGCGCTCGAGGTCGTTGACGTCCTCGAGTGCTTCGATGGTGCCTTCGACGATATCGAGCTGGCCGGTCTGGCTGTCGAAGTGTCGAACCGGCAGTGGCCAGTCGCCCGGCACGTCGATGGATTGAACGGTAGCGGTATGGGTTGCGGTCATTGGAATATGCGTTGGCTGCTCGCCGGCGAGAACCGGCGGTCTGTTCTTATTCGACCCGTTCGGGGCCGGCGTGTATTGAGCTCTGCCGCATTGGCCGGTTTCAGCATGGCACGGCCGCCAGGGATCGCAAAGGCGGCTTCAGACAAGCGGTTGTCGCTGCCCTACCCCGCAGCTTGCGCCCCGATGATTTCGCCCTGCCGGGCGTTTGACGGCTAAGCGATCGAAAGGTAGCCCACCCGCGAAAGCGCGCAATCTTGTGCTGTATCCCATCTTGAATAGCGTGCCGGGCGAGGTTGTGCGTGCCGGCGACATACTCCGCGGCTGCGATGACTCATGCCATGTCCCGCGTCGGTCATTCGGCCAACGACACAGCCTCGTCCCAGTGTTTACCTCTGGCGGGGCAACTGGCCTTCTTGGCGACCTGTTGAACAAGCGGGCCGGCCAGTTGGTAGGCGCGACCGCCGTCGTCGGGCTTGGTCGCGTCCAGCATCTGCCGGTTTTTAAGGGTGTTGCACATGGGTGTCTGAATCCAGAGCGAGCTTTTCGCCGACGAAGGCGACGCAGCATGAACGTCCGCGATTTCTTTGGTCAGCCCGGCCTGGACACCGGGGCTGACATTGCCGTGTTCGTCGGTTTCAGTCGTTGTTGCCTGCTAGACAAGCTCGCCGAACTCCTCGGCGAATTTGACCAGGTCGTTGCTGGCCATGCTCATGACGCCACCACGCATTGGGAGGGCATCATCGAGGAGGCCGGCATGCGCAGCCGGTCTACGACCGCCTTGATGACCATGCTGTCGATCCCAACTGCGTGTGCGGCCGGCGCGCCGATCTATCGCCGTTCATCGACATACCCGTTTGCTACAAGCCCTACCGCACCAGCTATAAACGTCGTCATTTCCCCAGCTGGCTACTATTGCTCGCAGCTCGAAGGTAGATTTGCCAACCTGCGGCGGTGGCTTAAGTCGGCAGCGAGTTATAGCTTCGTGCTCTACGATGTTCACGACAGAGCACTGATCGATACCACGCTCGAACGGCTGGACGCCTATTGATCTCTGCCGTCACGTTCGTGCTCGCGGTGTTCTGTGTCGCTGGATACACCGTACCGGTTCAATCTCCAGAGCATTAAGACAGCGACCATAATGAACGGGAAAAGTACAAGAATCGCCACAGGCGCCTCCGCTAGTCCTCGCGGTTCCTTACCCAGCGCTGAGTTTTAGCACCGCAAAGCATTTTCAGGAGAGCCACGCCACGCTTAATTTAGCGTAGTTCGGTTTCGAATTGGCGCTGTGCAGCAAATCCATTTTCCGTACCAGTTAAATGGCTCTGGCAACTGATTAACTCCACGCCAGGCCCGGCTATAGCGTACGTAACCGAGTCAGTCTGATCCGTAGGCATCGCTCCGGAGGATACGAGTGAATCATTCTCAACCCCTGCTTGCGACGAACGCCTCTACATCGGAAAGTCTCCAGCGCGTGCATTCAGGTCCGAGTCGGACCGGCTGCGGCAGCCGCCCCTCCCGGGCCCAACGCCATATCGTATTTCGCGATACTAGAAAGCGATCTGCAAGGTCCCGGTCTCGCTCGTACCGCAGTGTCATGTCGATTTTTCCCGCCATGCTTTTCAGTGCGCTGTTTGAATTCACAAGAACAAGCTACGGCATTACATGATCTATTTTGTCGAGTTAAATACACGCAATGAACACGAGTGCTATCGCCATCGTTGAGAAGATATCTAAAGCGACGAAAACGTTTAGACCTATTACGTAACGCTGCAAGCACAGACCGCCTCATGTTGGACAGTAAGCAAGCGAAGGAATCGGCGAGTCACGAAATGCTCGCTCTTTCAGACTGTAGACTGCAGCGGCTCGTAGTCTCCCACGAGAGCCGAGTGCGACCCTATAGTTGGCTATTGAGATCCCCCTGGCATGAGGCGACCAAGTAGCTATTCGCCAAGCGGGATCGGGTTGCAGCAAAACCTAGCCCACTGCTCCATCATTATGGAGCGTTGCTCCAACAGCTCATCACGAGCATAAGCTGCTCGCGTGGAATCGCTATTGACATGTGCAAGCGCTAGCTCGCTCACCTCATCTGAGGCGTCGGTGCAATTGCGGGCCCAGTCTTTAAAGCTAGATCGAAAACCGTGCGGCACGGCGTCGACATCCATTTTTCTGGTTAACGACGATAGACTCATATCTGATAAAGACCCGCCGCGCGAGGCCGTGAATACCGTGTCCTCGTTTTCAAATCTGGGTAAGGTACGCAACAACGCGACTACCTCTTTCGATAGTGGCACTCGGTGCGCCTTACCGTTTTTTGTTCGCTGTCCTGGCACTACCCACAATGCAGCGTCCAAGTCGATTTCATTCCAAGTGGCGAATCGCACTTCCCCAGATCGAGCGGCCGTCAATATCGCAAACTCAAGCGCCCTCGCCGACATCCCTGTACGTTTTCGGAGCCGTCTCATGAATTCAGGTATTTCTTGCCACGGTAGTGCGCGGTGATGCTTTACCGTCGAAATTTTTGTCGGCTTCGGCAACACCTCCGCTAGATTTCCTTTCCATGCTGCTGGATTCGCGGTCTCGCGATATTTGCGGGCAATCGCCCAATCAAAGACCGCCTCCATCCGTTGTCTAACGCGATTCGCGGTGTGCGTCTTGTCCCTCCATATCGGCTCGATAACCGATAAGACGTGCGACATCTCGACGTCCGCCACTTCCATGTCGCCAACGACTGGAACTGCATATAGCTCTAGGGAGGAAAGCCAATTTGCACGAGAACGCGCGTTGCGAAACTCTGGAGCAATCGCCTCGTGCTTGCGACGAGCAGCCTCGGCAAAGCTCAATCGTTTAGCCTGACTCGCGCGCAACGCCACCTTCGCCGCTTTCCGCTCCTCGATGGGGTCAAATCCCTGGTCAATCTTGCCGCGTGTAACGCGTGCTTTTTCGCGCGCCTGAGCCAGAGTGACGTCAGGGAAACCGCCGAGCCCGATATCTCGTCTTCGACTACCGACGGTGGCACGGAGAATCCATGATCTAGCACCGGATTTCGAAACCTGGAGTAGCAATCCGGCCACGCCGCCCACGGCATGCATGCCAGGCTTATCTAATCGCTTCACCTGAATCGCGCTTAGTTCGATTCCCTTTTTTGGCATCCCAACGACCTACCCAACAATAGCGATGGTATTGGAAGATACGTGGCGTTACTGGACGAATCAAGTAACTATTTATTTTAAAAGGAATATACAGCTCATTGGTAAGCCTTGATACTGGATAAAACATGTTCCCGACACTTCTCCCCGGCACCATCGCTTTTTTAGCGCCCTTTCCGGCAGCGATCTCAGCTCCATAGCAGGCACGCACGCCAATGCGTCGCGTACCGATGGCGTGCGAATCCACGGCCATCGGCTTCGAATACCGTTTATCGGTGTTCGCTGTACGCCGGTCGGCGCACATACCCTATTCGCCTCGCAGGCGTCGATACTGCGAGCATGCTTCAATCTCCCCCAAACACACGGGTTGGTAACCGCGGGTTCACCCTGCTGGAACTGCTCGTCACTATTGCCGTGGCCGCTGTGTTGCTGGCGATCGCGATCCCGTCCTATCTGGGCATGGTCCAGCGCAACACGATTGCGGCCAACGCCAACGATCTGGTGGGCGATTTCAATTATGCCCGCAGCGAAGCCGTCGCCCGTGGGCGGCCGGTCCATGTATGCCAGAGCAACGACCAGTCGAGTTGTGGCAACGGCAGTTGGGACCAGGGTTGGATTATCTTCGCGCCGGACGCCGGCAGCACCGCCCCCACGAACGCCAACATTCTTCGCGTACACGGTCAGCTCGACCAGACCATCAATGTCGGCTACAGCCGCTCGGCTGGCACGCAGGTCATCTTTGATGCCAACGGCTTTGCCCGGTCAAGCAACGGGACATTTGATATTACCTCCAACGATACGACCGATCGCACCCAGATTCGTATCGCCACCAGCGGGCGCATCGAACGTCTGGACCCTGGTGAATCGTCATGAAGCAGCCCGCTCAAGTCCAAGGTTTCACCCTGCTCGAGGCCCTGGTCACGATCGTGATCGTGTCCATCGGCCTGCTGGGCCTACTCGGCCTGCAGACCGTGAGCATCGTCAATACGCAAGTCTCCGCCTCGCGCACCCAGGCCACGTTCGCGGCCGACAACATTGCCGACCGCATGCGGGCCAACCGCGCGGGCGTGGACAGCAACGCCTACGACGGGCTGAATCATCAATCGGCGAATGGCAGCAAACCCAACTGCGACAACGGCAATAGCTGCTCGCCCGCGGAAATGGCGAGATATGACGCCTTCGTCTGGGACGAGGCGCTGGGCAGCTCGCAAGCGGGCCTGCCGCAAGGTCAAGGCGCAATCGCCTGTATCGAAACAGCGGCCACCGGCAGCGGCTGCGTACGCTACAGAGTCACCATCAGCTGGCAGGAACGCCAGCCCGATCAGACCTCGGGTACCGGCACGCCGACCACCCAGTCCTTTCAAACCGTGGTGCAGCCATGAAGCCGCTCAAACAACCGGCGCGAAGCGCGGGCTTCAGCCTCGTCGAGCTCATGGTGGCGCTGGTCGTTTCGCTGGTACTGCTCGCCGGCGTGCTCCAGATCCTGCTAAGCAATCGCAACAGCTTTAGTTTCCAGCGCGATATGGCCGGACTCCAGGAGAACGCACGGCTGACCACGTTCGTCATCGAAAACGTGGTCGCCCACGCGGGCTATCAGGCCAACCTCAACCGCAAGGATCTGTTCGATGCCGCAGGCGCATTCGCCAAGGATGCGTTCGTTGCCGGCAGCGCCGACGACAGCAATGGCAACGACAGCTTGCGCCTACGTTTCCAGGCCACCGCCGGCCATGACGGCTGCAGCGGCCCGGACGCCGATGTAACCGAAGTCGCGGATACAACGCTCAAGCTGGCCGATCTCGAACTCTACGTGAACGATGACAACACCCTGCTGTGTCGCGACAACTCGACCGGCGCCAGCCCGATCCCGCAGCCGATCGTCGAAAACGTACAGCGCCTGAATATCAGCTACGGGCTCGATAGCGATGGCGACGGCTCGGTCGATACCTATGCCAACACAATTAATGCAACCAACGCCGCGGATGTCGTGAGCCTGCGTCTCGAGCTATTACTGGAAAGCCAGGACCTGATCACGCCGACGGCGGTGGAACACGACTACACCTTCGCCAGTGGCTCGCCTTTCGAGGTCAGCAACCGTCGGGCCTATCAAAAGATCGACCAGGTGGTCGCGCTTCGTAATGCCATACCATGAATAGCTTCACTACCCTGCCCCGTTGCCAGTCCCAACGCGGGTTCGTTCTCGTGACCAGTCTGATCTTTCTGGTGGTGATCACGCTGCTGGCCGTCTCGGCGATCAGCTCGTCGACGCTGCAGGAACGCATGGCCTCGAACCTGCGCGAAAAATCGCGTGCCCGCCAGGCCGCGGATGCGGCGTTGCGTGCCGCGGAAATCGATCTATCCAGCGCGAACCTGGCCAGCTATCAGAAAGCCCAGAACTGCAGCGAAGACGGCGAAATCAATCAGCCCGAGAGCGGGGTCGTCATCTGCCGGCAAGGCGTTTTTGCCGCCGCAGCGGACGACGGTGGCGAAAGCTACTTCGATGCCGACATCTGGGACTCAGCCGCCGTTCAGACCTACACGGCGGACCAGGAGATCGGTACCGATGTGCGCTTTATCGTCGAAGAACTCGACGACTGTGTCGGTACGGTCGATCCGGAAAAATGCTCCCGCACATATGGCACGTTTCGTTATCGCGTGACCGCGCTGGCCCGTGGCGAAAACCCGGCCGCCATTGCCGTGACACAAAGTGTCTACGAGCGCACGTATTAAGCCGAGGTCCATCACATGCTGACTTGCCAATCAACCCTGCGCGTGGCCTCGACCATCGCCGTGGCGATGCTGTCCCTTTCCACCGCATTGGCTGCCGAGCTCAAACTTGCCGACCGGCCATTACTCGCGAGTAACAACGTACCGCCGAATATTCTCGTCGCGGTTGACGACTCTGGTTCGATGGACTGGGAAACACTGTTCCCAACCGACAGCGGGCTGCTCTACTGGGACAGCAATAATCGAACGGTGCTCTCGGGTAGCAACTATATTCAGAATGGCGGCATAGCCTACGGCTATCTGTTCCCCAATGGCTCGGGCGAAAAAGGCCGCCGTATCTACACCGATTATGAAGGCGTACCACCGACGCCCCAATTCGGATTTGCCCGATCTTCGGCTTACAACCAAGCGTATTTCGACCCAACAACCACTTATAGCCCTTGGATCGGCTACGACGATGCCACAGCATCCAGTGCGCGTTACGAACCGACCGCAGCTAACCAAGCACTCACGCTGAACTTAACCAGCCCTCAGCGTCAGACCGATAACAACTTTACGTTCTATGTCACGAGCGGCATGAACAGCAGCGGAGTGACCTACAGAAAGCGAGACTGCTTCGTTATCTTTTGCAATTACGAGTGGATTAAAGGTCAGTCTGGGTCAACGTTTTCGTCGAATGGCGAGGTGGCCATCGAGTATTTCCCGGCCACTTTTTATATGCCGGCGAACTGGACGCCGCCCAGCGATTTCGGCTGGAAGAGCGGCGCGGCACCGCTGGTGGGCTATTCGCCCAGCTATCCATCGTCGCCAGACATGCGCCGCTACGAAATCAAGGTTGAGAACTTCACCACTACCGCGAAATATAACAAAGCCCTCCAGAATTTCGCCAACTGGTTTACCTACTACAGAAAACGCCATCTGGCGACGCGCGCCGGTATCACGAGCGCCTTCGGCGATATCAACGGCGCGCGTGTCGGCGCCTGCACAATAAACCAGGCGAATGCCGATTCGCCTGCCGACCTCAGCATGCTGATGTTGAATTCCGAGAACACGGACAACTACAACACCTTCAATAATCAGATTTTCAATATCGATTATTTCTCGGCCAAAGGTACGCCCAATCGGCCTGCCCTCAAGTTCCTCGGCGAACAACTCGAAAACAACGAGGACATAATTCAGTCTTCCTGCCAGCGCAATTTCGCAATTCTGTTCACGGACGGTTACAACACGTCGACGGTGACCGGTATTGGTAACGCTGATCAGAGCAGCGATGCCCGCAAGACCTACGGCGCGCCCTTCGGTGACAACGAATCGAACACCATCGCCGACGTCGCAATGCAATACTACGAACGTCTCGGCAAGATCACAGGAGCCAAAGAGCGCGGCATCGAACGTAACCAACTCCGCGTCGCCAGTGGCTGCGGCGAAACGCCGCCCGACCCGTGGCTGGATTGCCAAAACGATCTGCATATGGTCACGCTCGGTGTCACGCTTGGCCAACGTGGCGTGTTGTTCGACCCTGACGCCAATTACAGCGAAAGCGATCCTTACGAAACCCCGCCGGACTGGTCGAGCATCAACGTAACCGGTGGCTCGTACGGCAACGAACAGATCGACGACCTCTGGCATGCCACAATCAACTCGCGTGGCAAGTTGCTTAACGCAAAGACGCCGCAGGGCGTAGCCGACGCGTTCAAGACCGCACTGGAAGAAATCCTCTACCAGGATGGTTCGCTGGGCGGGGTAAGCGCCAACTCGCAAAGCCTGGAGACGGGAGCGGCCGCCTATCAGGCGAGCTATGCCGGCGGCACTTGGGAAGGATTTTTGCGCGCTTATACGCTTTCAGCGAATGGCGAAAAAGACGATCTTCTCTGGGAAGCCTCGGAGAACATTCCGGCCTTTGATAATCGCGTGATACTGACCTCCGTCGACAACGGTTCAGGCTTTGAAGGCATACCGTTTCGAGGATCCAAGCTAGCGAATTTCCTGGACAGCCTACTCTCACCACTCGGGGTATCGTTATCGGCGGATATCGTGAGTTATATTCGTGGCAATCAGGCGTTCGAAAAAAGCAATGGCGGAACGTTTCGCAACCGCTACGACAATATTCTCGGCGATATCGTGCAATCGACGCCCACCTATGTCGGTAGCCCAGATCGCGTGCGTTATCCGGTGACTTGGACCGATAAGCACCTCGGCAACGACGCCGCAAATTTCCCCGAATATGCGCGTAGCGCGCCTCCTTATAGCAGTCCCGGCAACAACAGCAGCTTTGCCGACAAATTTGCCTCTCGTACACCCATGGTGTACGTGGGTGCCAATGACGGCATGCTACATGGCTTCGATGCCGATACCGGTGTCGAGCGGCTGGCCTATATCCCCGGCACACTCCTCGACGATGTGGCAGACCTCAGCGAACCCGGGTACGAGCATCGCTTCTATGTGGACGGTTCGCCGGTAACGGGCGATGCGTTCTTCGGGGGCAAGTGGCATACCGTGCTCGTAAGCGGCTTGAACAACGGCGGCAATGCAGTATTCGCGCTGGACATCACCGATCCCGGTGCCTTCAGCGAAGCTAACGCCGAGGACACCGTGCTATGGGAATATACTGCCGACGGAGAACTGGGCCAGACCTATGGCAAGCCTGCAATCGTACGTCTACACAATGGCGAATGGGCCGCAATCTTCGGCAACGGTTACAACAGCCCGGGCAAAAGCGCCTCCCTGCATCTCGTTGATATCGCCAACGGCAGTCCGATACGCAGTCCAATCGACACCAACTCGGCGCCAACGGGCAACCGCTACCCGAATGGCCTGAGCGAAGTCACGCCGATCGACGTCGATGGCGATTTCATCGTCGATTATGCCTATGCCGGCGATCTCTACGGCAACGTGTGGCGTTTCGATCTCACGTCGAAATCGACCGCCAAGTGGTCTGTCGAAAAACTGTTCACCGCCGAAGCGCCGGGCGGTGGCGTACAGCCCATAACCATGGGCCCGAAGGTTGGCGTGCATCCCTACGGGCGCAACTACGGCGTGATGGTGTACGTCGGTACCGGCAAATATCTCGAGGATACCGACGCCCTATTCAACGAAGACGTACGTAACAGCTTTTACGGCGTTTGGGACAGCAATGTCTTTAGCGTAACGCCCACCAGTAACTGGACTCCGTCCGATAATAAAAATCTCACTCGCCGCAACCTGCAAGTACAGACTATTACCGAAGTCAGCGCGGGCGACGAGAATGAGAAAAAAGCCTATCGCGTGCTTAGCGAGAATGAGGTGACCTACAAGACCACCGATGACGGCACCGGCGTCTATGGTTGGTATATGGACATGCCGCCCCGCAGCGGCGAATTATTGATCACGACACCGACCCTCTACGGCGATTTCGTATTCTTTAATACCCTTATACCGCCGCGCGAAACCTGCGATTTGAGCACCTCCGGCGCTATCATGGCCGTACGTGCCGATACCGGTGGGCGTACCGACCAAGCGCTTCTCGACCTCAACGGCGACTACAAATACAACAGCAGCGACACGATAACTATCAATGGGGAGCAGGTACCCGTATCCGGGATTCGTCTTTCGGATATATCGCCGGTCGGCTCTCTCACCGTAGTAAAACGAAAGGACGGTACGGTCGAAGTGATTTACGGTACGAGCGACGGCAGTGGCATTGGCCGAGTTGGCGTAAATGTCGTGCCACAAACCAACCGACGCGTCAGCTGGCGCGAAATCAGGCGATAGACCATGCGACATCGCGCAACGAAGGGCTTCACCCTCATCGAGCTCATGATTACCGTAGCGATCGTCGGCATTCTTGCCGCGATCGCCTACCCGTCCTATCTCGATCAGGTTCGCCAATCACGCCGTGCCGATGCGCAGAGCGCGTTGTTACAGGCCGCCAACCGGCAGGAGCGTTACTTTACGACGCAGTACACCTATGCCGACACGCTCGACAAGTTGGGCATGCCCGCAGTCACGGAAAATGACGCCTATACGCTCAATGTTAGGGGCGACGCCAACGGCTTCGTGATCACCGCGACCGCGCAAAACGATCAGGTCAACGACGATTGCACGTCGCTGACGATCAACGAACGCGGCGAGAAGACGGCCAACGGCGAGGGCCCCAACACGGCGATCAGCCAGCGGTGCTGGTGAGTCCGGTGGCCAACGACAAACAACGACCGTCGCCGCTCGGCGTCGGCTGCCAGGTTTGAAGCAGGCATTGAGCCGCAGCGTCTTTTCGTTTTTTCAGCACCGGGGCAAATCGAAGTACGACACCGGCATTTGAGTCGCCCGTACCTCGCGGTCAGGTCGCCAAGCTCGGCATCGCTTATCGGTACTGCGATGCGACAGCACCTGCACGGCGCGCACGCATCAGCGGCGAGCGTCAATCCTCATACGCATTACCGGCACTGTCTCGCCGGTAACGCGGCCGACTAACGCCGGCGCGGGCGCAGCATGTCGATGCCCATCAGAATCGCGCCCAGCACGATGGCGCTATCGGCCACATTGAATGCCGGGTAATGCCAGCCGTGGATATGAAAATCGACGAAGTCGACGACATACCCACGCGCGGCGCGATCAATGGCATTGCCGAGGGCGCCGCCGAGAATCATTGCAAGCGAGGCCGCGACAAGCCGCTCGCCGTGGGGATGCCGACGCATCCAGATCAAAATACCGATCGCCACCACCACGCTCAGGGCGACGAAGAACCACGGCGTCGCCCCGGCGAAAATACTGAACGCCGCCCCCGTGTTGTGCATTAGCGTCAGGTTGAGCCAGCTGAACAGCGGGATTCGATCGAACAGGTCGAGATTGTTCACCACCAGCTGCTTGGTGATCTGGTCGATCGCGATGACCGCAGCCGATAGCCACAGCCAGTGCACGTTCTGCAATTGAAAGCCGCGCTCGTCCGGCGCGCTGGTCTTGTCGGTGGATAGCGTCATGGGGATTCAGGCTCTTGCAGATGGGCGCGCACGCTGGCGACGTCGCGGTGCATCTGGGCGGTCAAGGCATCGAGCGAATCGTAGCGCTCTTCAGCCCGTATGAACGCTTCGAAGCATACGTCAATCCGCTGGCCGTATAAATCACCCTCGAAATCGAGCACGAAGACTTCCAGCAACGGCTCGCGGCCATTCACGGTCGGCCTGACGCCAAAACTGGCCGCCCCGGCGCGGCGCACGCCGTCGGCCATATACACCCACACCGCATAAACGCCGTAGCGCGGCGCCGGCTTGCGAGCCAGACGAATATTCGCAGTGGGAAAACCGAGCGTGCGGCCCAGGCGCTTGCCAGCGACCACGCGTCCGCTCACCCAGTAGGCATGGCCAAGCAACCGCGTGGCCTGGCCCACCTCACCCGCGGCCAGCGCATCACGCACGCGGGTCGAGCTCACCCGCGCGCCGTCCACCTGTACGTCGGGCAGCGGCGCGATTTCGATATCGCGATCGTGGGCGAAGGCGCGCAGGGTTTCGATATCGCCGGCACGTTTCTGGCCGAATCGAAAATCCTCACCGACCAGCACATAATGCGCGTTCAAGCGCGCGGCGATCAGATCTTCGAGAAATGCATGCGGCGACAGGCTCGCAAAGGCCGCGTCGAAGCGCGCCCACACGAAGATATCGATGCCCAGAGCCTGGGCCATTCGCATCTTCTCGCGTGGCGAAGACAACCTTGCCGGCGCGCTGTCGGGCGCGAAGAACTCACGCGGCATCGGTTCGAAACTCATCATCACGCTCGGCAGATCCAGGCGGCGTGCATGCTCGCGCAGTTGGCGCACGATCGCCTGATGACCGAGATGCAGCCCATCGAAATTGCCGATCGTCACTGCACAGCCGCGCTCCAGCGCCGGCATGCGACGAACACAACGCACAATTCGCATACTCAAGCGCTCTCTCGCATGATGAACTCACGCGGACGCACACCCAGCACACCCAGCACGAGGAAGTACACAGCGATACCGGCGCCGATCCAGATAAGCAGCCACTCCACCCTTGCCAATGCGCCACGGCCGATCCAGACCGACAGATCGGCCGCGCCGAACCAGAGTACGCCCCCCATGGCCAGACAACCGGCGCTGACCTGCAGCATGAGTCGACGCCACGCCGCACTGGGGCGGTACACATCCGCCTTGCGCAAATAGCGATAAAGCAAGCCGGCATTGATGAATGCGCCCAACGACGTCGCAAGCGCCAGCCCGGCATGCGGGGCCGGCCAGTCCATGAGCGTGAACAGGCCCACGAACGACAGATTCATGATCATTGCGCCAATCAGCGAGATCACGCCACAACGTACCGGCGTTCGCGAATCCTCACGCGAAAAGAAACCGGTCACCAATACCTTGACCAAAGAAAACCCCATAAATCCCAACGCGTAGGCCATCAACGCATACTGGCTCATCAGCGCATCGTGGCCATCGAACGAGTGATAATTGAACAACGTGGTCACCAGCGGCCCGGCGAGCACGAACATACCCACCATGGCCGGCAAACCGACAACCAGCAACAAGCGCAAGGCCCAGTCCAGCGTATCGGAAAACGCGCCCGACGACTGGCTTGCGTGGCGGGCCGACAGGCTGGGCAGTATCACCGTCGCGATCGCGATCGAAAACACACCCAGCGGGAACTCCATCAACCGGTCGGCATAATACAGCCAGCTCACACTGCCCGAGGCCAGCAACGAAGCGATCACCGTATCCAGCAACAGGTTGAGCTGTGCGACCGACGAGCCGAACAGAATGGGCAGCATCAGCGACAGGATGCGTCGGACCTGCGGATCAGACCATCCCCAGCGCGGGCGCGGCAGGCGATCGATTTGCAGCAGAAACGGCAGCTGGAACGCCAGCTGCACAATACCGGCGATCAGCACGCCCACGGCCAGCGCCATTTCCGGGCGCGGAAAATGCGGCGCCAGGCCGATCGCTGCACCAATCAGGCAGACATTGAGCAATACCGGGGTAAACGCCGGCACGCTGAACCGCCCATAGGTATTGAGAATCCCGCCCGCCAGTGCGGTCAGCGAGATGAACAGCAAATAGGGAAAAGTCAGCCGCAACAGATCCACGGCCAGATCGAACTGCTGCGGCTGGTCGGCAAAGCCCGGCGCGAATACATAGATCAGCACGGGCGCGGCAATCACCCCGACCACCGTAATGCCGACCAGAATCACGCCCAGTGTACCGGCCACTACATCGATCAGATGCTGGACGTCGCGGCCCGTATCGCGGCTCTTGGTCGCCGAGAGCACCGGCACGAAGGACTGCGCGAATGCGCCTTCGGCGAACAGTCGGCGCATGAAATTCGGGATCTTGAAGGCGACCAGGAAGGCGTCCATACCCACGCCCGCGCCGAAGATGACCGCAAAGATCACATCGCGCAAAAACCCGAGTACGCGCGACAGCAGCGTCATCACGCCGACCGTACTGGTGGATCGCGCCAGCGACGAGGCCATGAATATATTTCCGTAAAAGCGCCAGAGTGCGGCGCACTATAGCGGGATTGCCGAATGCTTTGAAAGCGATCATGCGCAAGGCGCGCGTATTTCGAACGCGCACATCGCACCCAACGGCCGGTCGCCGATGTCCAACGCATCACGTCATGCTCTGCACAACCGAGCAGGCGTGTTGAAACGCTGACTACGTGCGCTTCGACCGGGCTGTCTTCTGCTTTAATTGCGCTTGTTCGTGTTCCTTTGCCGACAAGGGCCATCCTTTACTCTTGGCCGAGCGCATCTTCTCGCTGATCGCCAGATGTAACCGCGAACCCAGGAGTTGACAAATGCCGCGCAAATCACAATAATCGCGCGCCTGCCAACCTTACATTCAACGATTTCGAGGAGCCGCTCAGTGGCGAACTCTCCGCAAGCCCGCAAGCGCGCCGAACAGGCCGTGACCCGTCGTGAACGCAACATGGCGCAGCGCTCGCTCGTGCGCACCCATATCAAGAAGGTGCAGAAAGCCATCGCCGCCGGTAGTGAATCCGATGCGCGCGCTGCTTTCCAGGCCGCGGTCCCGATTATCGATCGCATGGCCGGCAAGGGGCAGATTCATCGCAACAAGGCCGCACGCCACAAGTCGCGCCTGAACGCGCAGATCAAGGCTCTGGCGAGCGCTTGATAACGGCCAGACGGGCCGCTTTCGGCCCTGACGAAAAAGCCCGCTACGTGCGGGCTTTTTTGTGGCTGAAAGAATAATGATGTCCGGGCTGCCCTGCGGCCTCGAAGCTTTGCGCTAGCCAGCCCGCGACAGCACCAGGTTGTTGCGGTGGATGAACTCCGGCTCCCCGCCGTAACCCAGCAGCGCTTCAATCTGATCGCTCGATTGCCCGGCAAGCTGGCGAACCTCGCGCGCATCGTAGTTGGCCAGCCCCTGCGCAATTTCCTCGCCCTCGGGGCCGATACAAGCAACCAGATCGCCCCGTCGGAAATTGCCGTCCACCGAGGTAATACCAATGGGCAGCAGGCTACGACCGGCGCTGCGCAGCACCTTCACCGCGCCGGCGTCGAGATGGACCGCACCCCGCACCTGGCGCTGACCGGCGATCCAGTTCTTACGCGCCGCACGGCGTGCACCCTGGCCCGGCGTAAGCAGCGTGCCGATCGACTCCCCGCCCATGATGCGCGCCAGCACGTCCGGCGCCAGACCATCGGCAATGACGGTCGCTGCCCCGGAATCGGCCGCCTGGCGGGCCGCCAGCACTTTCGTTCGCATCCCGCCACGGCCCAGCGCGCCGCCGGTACCGGCCGCGGCCGCCAGCAAAGCGCTGTCGTGGGCATCGCATTCGTCAATCCGGCGCGCATCCGGACGCTGGCGCGGGTCCGCGTCGTAAACCCCTGCCTGGTCGGTGAGAATGACCATCGCATCGGCATCGAGCAGATTGACTGTCAGCGCGGCCATGGTGTCGTTGTCGCCCACACGTATTTCATCGGTGGCGATGGCGTCGTTTTCGTTGACGATCGGCACCACGCCCAACCCAAGCAAGGTCATGAGCGTGCTGCGCGCATTGAGGTAACGGCGCCGATCGGAGACGTCCTCATGGGTAATCAGCACCTGTGCCGTGCGCAGCCCGTGCGATTCGAAACAGCGGGCATAGGCTTCCACCAAACCCGCCTGGCCAACCGACGCTGCCGCCTGCACCGCACTCAAACTCGACGGACGTTCGCTCCAGCCCAGCCGTACCAGGCCCTCGGCGACCGCCCCGGAGGAAACCAGTACCACCTGACAGCCGGATTTCTGCAGCGCCGCGATTTGTGCCGCCCAGCCGGCCAGACGTTCGCGATCGAGCCCGCGGCCATCGGCGGTGAGCAGCGCGCTGCCGATCTTGACCACCCAGCGCCGTGCGCTGGCCAGATCCTTACGCGTCGAAATCATCGCCTTCGTCGTCCGTCTCTCGCGTTGCCTGGTCTTGTGCGGGGTCGGCTTCGCGGCGCGCCTGTTCGGCCTCGAGATGATCCATCGCGTCGCCCAGCAATGTCCGCAAGGTATCGGGCTTGACCGCCGACACCGTGTACACAGGGCCCTGCCAGTCGAGCGTTTGCACGATGCGATCCCGAAGCGACGCGACTTCGTCGGCATCGAGTACTTCGGTCTTGTTGAGCACCAGCCAGCGCGGCCGCTCGGCCAGCTGCGGGCTAAACCGCGCCAGCTCGTCGGCGATCATGCGTACGTTATCGGCCACGTCGCCCTGCTCGAAGTCGAGCAGATCGACGACATGAAACAGCAGCCGTGTACGCTGGATGTGGCGCAGAAAACGATGACCCAGGCCCACGCCTTCCGCCGCCCCCTCGATCAGCCCTGGCAGATCCACGAGCGTAAAGCTGCGCAGCGCACCGACGCTGACCACGCCGACCTGCGGGTTCAGCGTCGTGAACGGATAATCGGCGATACGCGGGCGCGCGCCGGAAACCGCGGCCAGCAGCGTGGATTTGCCGGCATTGGGCATGCCGACCAGACCGACATCGGCCAGCAGCTTGAGCTCCAGGCGTAACTCGCGGATTTCGCCAGGCGTGCCATCGGTGGTCTTGCGCGGCGCCTGGTTGGTGCTGGACTTGAAACGCGCATTCCCCAGACCGTGGAAACCACCCTGGGCAACCAGCAGCGTATCGCCGTCGTGGGTCAGATCACCGATCAGCTCGCCGGTTTCGCGGGCGTAACACAGCGTGCCGACCGGCACCGGCAGATAGCGATCCTCGCCCTTGGAACCCGTTCGGTTCTTGCCCGCGCCGTTCCCGCCACGCTCGGCCTTGAACACCCGGCTCACCCGGTAGTCGTAAAGCGTATTGAGGTTGTGGTCGGCAACCATGTATACGCTGCCGCCATCGCCCCCGTCACCGCCGTCCGGCCCACCATGCGGCACGTATTTCTCGCGCCGAAAACTCAGACAGCCGTGCCCGCCATCACCTGCCTCAACGCGCAGATTGGCTTCATCGACGAATTTCATGCGGTTCTCTCTCGGCGCTGTGATGCGGTGGGCTGCGCCTCGCGCACGCCCGTGATCACCCTATTCTCGGACAAAAAAAAGCCCCGCGCTCGGCGAGGCCTTTTTCGCGGCATACGCGCGGTTCGTTACTCGACGGCTTCGATCGAGACGAACTTGCGGTTGCGCGGGCCCTTGACAGCGAAATTGACGATACCGTCAGTGCTGGCATAGAGCGTGTAATCACGACCGGTGCCCACGCCATCGCCGGCGTGGAAGGTGTTGCCGCGCTGACGCACGATGATGTTGCCGGCCTTGACCTTCTGGCCACCGAACTTCTTGACGCCGAGGCGTTTCGATTCGGAATCGCGACCGTTGCGGGTACTGCCGCCTGCCTTTTTATGTGCCATGAGTCCTTTCCTCTAACCTGTCTGGTGAGCCGAGCGCTACGCGTCGAACGGTCGCTCAGGCGCCCGGGATCGACGTAATCTTGAGCTGCGTGTAGTGCTGGCGATGGCCGAAGGTACGACGGTACTTCTTGCGGCGCTTGAACTTGATCACCTGGATCTTATCAGCGCGCGCATGCGTCATCACTTCGGCGGATACGGCCTTGCCGTCGAGCAACGGCGTGCCGATCTGGACGTTGTCGCCGTCGGAAATCAGGAGCACGTCGCTCAGATCGATGGTGCTGCCGGCTTCCACATCCAGCTTTTCGACGCGCAGAATATCGCCTTCTGCTACTCTGTACTGCTTACCGCCGGTGCGTATAACCGCGTGCATGACCACTCCACATCGCGTAAAAACAAGGGCTGTTGCCCGTTTGAAGAGCGCGAATGATACGTTCTCGAACCCCCGCGGTCAACGACTGGATACAACAGTCGCTGTTCTTGACAGCAAACGGGCACACGCCTAAGTTTGCGGCTGTTTTCTCAGCCCCTGCCCCATGAGTATCCAGCCGCTTCTCAAGCCGGTCGATGACGATATGCGCGCGGTCGATGCGCTGATCCGCGCACGCCTGAATTCGGACGTCATCCTCATCAACACCCTGGGCGAATACATTATTTCCAGCGGTGGCAAGCGTTTGCGACCCGCGCTGGTGCTACTGGCCGCGCGTGCGAGTGGCTATAGCGGCGAAAAACAGCACCTGCTCGCCGCGATCATCGAATTTATCCATACCGCGACGCTGTTGCACGACGACGTGGTCGACGAATCGACCATGCGCCGCGGTCAGCAGACCGCGAATACGGTCTGGGGTAACGACGCCAGCGTACTCACCGGCGATTTTCTGTATTCGCGCGCATTCCAGATGATGGTGGAGCTGGAAAGCTTCGACGTCATGCGCGTTCTCGCCGACGCGACCAACCGGATTGCCGAGGGTGAGGTCATGCAGCTGATGTATGCCCATAACCCGGATCTCGCCGAGGCGGACTACCTGGAAGTGGTGGATCGCAAGACCGCCAGCCTGTTCTCGGCCGGCTGTCGCCTGGCGGCCCAGCTGGGTGGCTGCGACGCGCAGCAGCAACAGGCCATGGCCGACTATGGCCGCCACCTGGGCGTGGCTTTTCAGGTCATTGATGACGCGCTCGACTACGGCCGCGGCGATGGCAACTACGGCAAGAACGTCGGCGACGATCTCGCCGAAGGCAAGGCCACCCTGCCCGTGATCCGCGCGTTAGCCTGCCTGGACGCCGATACGGCGGCTCCGATTCGGGCTGCTATTCGTGATGGCGACCTCAATGCCATGGATTCGATCATGAAAGCGATTGAATCCACTCAAGCGATGGCATACACTTGCCGCCGCGCTGAGGAGGAAGCCGCCAAGGCTATCGCCGCCCTCGACGCTTTCGAGGAGTCCGAAGCAAAGCGAGGGCTCATCGAGCTGGCCGAGTTCTCGGCCCAGCGACGACACTAAAATCGGAGTATAGCTCAGCTTGGTAGAGCGCCACCTTCGGGAGGTGGAGGTCGTAGGTTCAAATCCTGCTACTCCGACCATTGACTCGTCTTTCCCGACTTCTTCCTGATCGCCACGGGCGTATCGGCGACAAAAGCCGATAACACCCTTTGCCCGCGGGCGCGAAAGCCGGGCGCGACACGCCCGGGCTTTCGGCTATCTGGCTCGTCGCTTCAGGCGCCGGCCTGTTCCTCCATCATGTCGTCGTAGGTCTTGGCCAGTTCAGTCTTGTCGCGCTCGCTCAATACCTTGCCGGCGACCTGAAAGACTTCCTGTTCTTCTTCATCGAGGTGATGGGTCACCAGTTCCTGCAGCTGCTTGGCGTAGGTAAGCCAGGCCGGCGAGCTGTAATCGGTCTGCTCCAGCGTTTCCACCAGCTCGTCGATCTCATGATGCTCGGCCACGCTGTGGCGCGCTTTTTCCTGCGTCTGATCGTATTCCATCAGCGGCACATAAAAATGTCGCTCCTCGGCGGCCGCATGATGATGAAGCTCCGCCTTGAGCGCCGCGAACAGCCCCTCGCGCTTGTCGGTATCGCCGTGCGTGTCGGTGAGCGCGTCGAGTAGGCGGCGTTGCTTGTCGTGGCTTTCACGCAACGCTTCGAAGATATTTTTCACGTATTGTCCTTATGTCGTCTCGGTGGTCTTTAGTGCATTGATGGTACCGTGGCCGAAGACCGCATAAAATCCGGTCGGACACCGATGCGCAAGCCGCCCGCCATCGCACCTTCTCGCCGGTGCGGCTCGGGCGTAACCGGTGCCGAAATCATTTCGAGAACACCCTATGGCCACGAAGAAGAATACGCTCGCAACCCCGGCACTGGGCGGGCTGGCGCGGCAACTCGTCGAGGATCGGCTCATCGATGCCGACAAGGCGCGCGAGATCCAGAACGAAGCCCAACAGGAAGGCGAGTCCTTCGTGGCACGCGTGGTCAGCCGTGGCGTGCTGTCCGCGGCGGTACTGGCCAAGGCCGCCTGCGAAGAATTTTCCATGCCGCTACTGGATTTGCGTGCGGTCGATATCGACCAGATGCCGATCAAGAAGGTGCCGGAAAACCTGATCCGCAAGCACGAAGTCCTGCCGCTCTATGAGCGCGGCCGCGACCTGATGGTAGCGGTCGCCGATCCGACCAATCTGCAGGCGCTGGATGAATTCAAGTTCAGCACGGGCCTGAATATCGAGCCGATCCTGGTCGAACAGGACAAGCTCGCCAAGGCGATCGAAAACGCCTTCAGTGCGATCGACAGCGCCATGGCGGGCCTCGACGACGTCTCGCTGGATGGTCTGAGTTTCGATGATGCCGCCGACAGCAACGAAGCCGCCTCCGATGCCAGTCGTGTCGATTCCGACGACGCGCCGGTGGTGCGCTTCGTCAACAAGGTCATGCTCGATGCCATTCACAAGGGCGCGTCGGATATTCATTTCGAGCCCTATGAAAAAAGCTATCGCGTGCGCCTGCGCCAGGACGGCGTACTGCGCGAGGTGGCCGCGCCTCCGGCCGGACTGGGCATGCGCCTTTCGGCACGCCTGAAGGTCATGGCCCGCCTGGATCTGGCCGAACGGCGTGTACCGCAGGACGGACGGATCAAACTCAACCTGTCGAAGAACCGATCGATCGACTTTCGTGTGTCGACCTGCCCCACCCTGCACGGCGAAAAGATCGTGCTGCGTATCCTCGACCCGACCAGCGCCCAGCTGGGCATCGAGGCCCTGGGGTACGAAGCCGATCAGCGCGCGCTGTTCGAAGAGACGATCCACCGGCCTTACGGCATGGTCCTGGTCACGGGGCCCACGGGTAGCGGTAAAACCGTGTCGCTGTATACAGCGCTGAACATGCTCAACACCGCCGACCGCAATATCTCGACCGCCGAGGACCCGGCCGAAATCAACCTGCCCGGCATCAATCAGGTCAATGTGCATCCCAAGGTCGGACTCACCTTCGCCAGTTGCCTGCGCGCGTTCCTGCGCCAGGATCCGGACGTGATCATGGTGGGTGAGATTCGTGATCTGGAGACCGCCGAGATCGCGATCAAGGCCGCCCAGACCGGCCATATGGTGCTGTCCACGCTGCATACCAACGATGCGCCGCAAACGCTTACGCGCCTCGTGAACATGGGTGTGCCGGCGTACAACATCGCGGCTTCGGTATCGCTGATCATTGCCCAGCGTCTGGCACGCCGACTGTGCAACCACTGCAAGGTCGAAGCCCAGATTCCGCGCGAAGAACTCATTGCCGAGGGCTTTCGCGAAGACGAGGTCGACGAACTGCGTCTTTTCGAGGCCAACCCGGAGGGTTGCGACAACTGCACCAACGGCTACAAGGGCCGGGTCGGCATCTATCAGGTGATGCCGGTCACTGACGAGATCGGCCAGATCATCATGGAAGGCGGCAACGCCGGCGATATCGAACGCCAGGCCGAACGCGACGGTGTGATCGATCTGCGCGAAGCCGGACTCCAGAAAATGCGGACCGGCGTACTCAGCCTGGCCGAAGTCAACCGCGTAACCGTCGACTAGCGTCAGTAATTCGGCCAGATGCCGGGCGTCACCAGCTCCAGCAGATGGGCGTCCGGATCGCGAAAATAAATGCTGATCGCGCCCTGCGGCCAATGCGTTCGCCCTTCGATGACAATATCGTTGGCCTGTAGATGCCGTTCCCAGTCGGCGAGCGCCTCGGCCTCGATTGCAAAGGCGATATGCTGGCGCCCTGTGCCGTCGTGGGGCGGGATCGTGCCCCGGCCCTCCGGCAATTCGACGGTTTCGCGGGTTTCGCCTTCGGCGAAGATCAACAACATGTTCCAGGCCAGCGCGTAGGCGGTAAACCGATGATCGGCCGTATGCGCCTGCAATCCCATGACCGACTCGAAGAAGTCGCGGGCCGCGTTCATATCGCGCGTGTAGAGCACGGTTTCTACAACGCCCTTGAGTTGCGGCATCGGGGGCTCCTTTGGGGCAGGCCGTGTCGTTCGTGGCGGCCGCTTAGTCGTCGTAGCCGCGATCGCGGGTATCGGTTTCCACCACGACGGCGTTTTCGAGGGTTACCTCGCGCAGCAGTCGGCTACTACCGAAATTGAATATCCAGCGTTCGCGATAAACCGGTACCACGCCGCGGGCCCGGCGATAGTCGTACACGCCATCGTCGTTACGCGCGCTATATACATAGGCGCCACTTTTCTGTACTGGCTGACCACAGGCCACGAGTAGCCGGTACTTGCTCATGCCGCGCACGATATCGCTCGGCCGACAGCCCGAGCCGTTGCCCGACACGCTGAACCCGTAACCGTCTTCGCGAATACGCTCGAGCTCGCCATCGCGAAAACGCAGAATCTGAAGCAGACGCCGCGGACCGCGATTGTAGGTCCACTCTTCCATATCGGGCACCGCCCCATAGGCGATGCTCGTGCCGCCGATCCAGGGATCGACGAAATCGGGCTCGCCGCAGTTCGCACGAACCACGGCCGCCGGATCACCCGTTTGAACCAGTGAGCCACCACAGCGCAGGTTGTCGGCGTGGGCCGGCGCGCTCAACAGGCACGCGAGCCCGACCAACGCAGCCACGGCCATGCCATAGCGACCCGTGTTCGATTTTGTCATTAGCCCGGGCCTCGCACGTGGTAACGCCTGCCTTGATAATTGAGTGTGGCGCCGGTGGCATCGATACTCTCCACCGCCGGCCCCTGCGCAAGGCGCTCGCCTTCATGGTAGCGCTGTCCGCGCACGAGGATGAAACTGCGCCCGGGTACCGAGCTGTAGAGATGGCCGTTGATGGCAACGTCCGGCGCGCCCGGCGGGGGGCTGTCGGCGACCGGCGCGCCGCGCTCCTCGTCGGCGACAAAGCCGGCGTCGTCATCCAGCGGCGTGGCCGAATAGGTCACTTTGCCACCCGCACGCGGGCGTGCATCCACCGGCGCATCGGGCAGCGACTCGACGGGCGTGTCGTTATCGCTATTGCGGCGTGACGGCGGCAACGTGGGGCTTGCGGCCGTGTCGGTCGCGCTCGATTGCACAGCGCTACCCGCAGCGCCGACCACGGGCGCTGCGGCTTCGGGCTCTGGCTCGCTGGCGGGCGTCGCATCCTTTGTGGCTGAGGAGTCATCAGAACGTACAGCCGTGCGCTGAGGACGTTCGGCGGTCGCGGGCGACGTTACGCTTTCATCGGCGGTATCGCCTTGTACCGCGGGCTGCGACTGCTGTTCTGTGGCCGGCGATGCCACCAGCCCGGCAGAAACCGAGGCGGGCAGGAATAGATAGACCAGCAAGGCCGCGTTACACAGTACGAGCACGCCCACCAGCCAGCGCAGCGCGCGGCCGGCGCTCCCCTCGGCGGGGCCGCCACCAGCTACCGATCGCATATCGGCACGCTGATTTTCGTGGCGTTCGCGCTCGGCTTTTTTCAGTGCATCGACGAGATACGACACGCCCTACTCCTGTTCCACCGGTTTCAAGGCCGGGGACCCCGGCGACGGCACCGCGCCATTGAGCATCATCTGCGTGCGCGGGCCGGCCATGCCGTCCGCCTCGAGACCGTTGGCGGCCTGGAAATCGCGCAGACGGCGCTCGAGCGCATCGTCATAGACTGGCGACGCCGGGCCCAGGCGCGTTTCCGGGTTCTTGCCGTCAATGCGATCGAGACGCTTGCGTAACCACACCACCGCCGATCCAACCGCGCCCGGCTGGATCAGGCCCACGCCCGAATCCGCGCGCCAGACCACTTCGAACTCTCCATTCCAGATACGCAGCAACGCCATGCGCGAAATACGGCGCGTACCGTTTTCGCCCACCAGCGTTGCGTCGTCGTCTTCGAGCGAGCTCAGCAACACCTTGTGGGTACGGCCGTCGTGACGAATGGTCAGCAGCGCCGGGCGATTGTAGCGTTCGATCATGGAGAAGCTGCCCCGGTCGGCCAGACAACGCAGATCGCCGATCCTCAGATTCTCGCAACCGCTGCGCACCTGGGCGCCGAACACGCCCCACAGGCGTAGCAACTGGGTGATGGTGGCATCGCCGGCGGGCACGCCCTTGAGCGCGGCGGTGTTGTCGGCGCTAAGTTCGCCGCCGCTGTCGCTACTGATGCTGGTCGCTTCGGCTTCACCGGGCGTCGACACCTTATCGGCCGTCGGCGGGCTGGACGCATCCTGGGTGTCGTCACTCGCGACCTGCGTGCCGTCGTTCTTATCCGCGGGCGAATCGTCGGCCGCCGCCCCGCTGCCGTCTTCCGGGCTATAACTGTCGCCGCCCTCGCCGCGCGCGCTGGCGGCGGGCTCGCCCGGCACGCCCGTTGTGCCATCGGGCTGCGCTGACGACTCGTGCGTATCGACCGCGACCGCCGGTGCGGAAGCCCCCGAGGATTTCACCCAGTCCGCTGCGCGACTGAGTTCGATACCGGGATACCAGGCCAGCGCGCCCACCACCGCGAGTGCTGCCAGGCTGAGCGCGGGCACCGCCACCCGTAGCCAGCGCGCGCGGCGTTCGCGCGGCAGGGTTTCGGCGGCGGCACGCAGCACCATGGGCGCGCCGATACGCGCACGCGAATGGGCATAGCCGCCCATGAGCGCGCGCTCGCAGACCATGTTGATCAGGCGCGGAATCCCCCCGGTCACCCGCCGCACCGCAAACAGCGCCGGTCCGGTAAACAGATGCGGCGGCCCGCCCGCCAGACGCAGTCGATGCTGGACGTAGGCCCGCGTTTCACCATAGCCCAGCGGCTTGAGCTTGAAGCGCGCGGTGATGCGCTGCGAGAGCTGGCGCAGGTCGTGCCGGGCAAGCAGCTGTTCGAGCTCGGGCTGGCCCACCAGGATGATGCGCAGCAGCTTGTGCTTGTGGGTTTCCAGATTGGTCAGCAGCCGCAGTTGTTCGAGCACGCCGCGGCTCAAGTTCTGGGCCTCGTCGATCACCAGCACGGTCCGCCGGTTGCGCGCGTGGGTTTCCAGCAAATGCCGGTTCAAACGATCGACCAGGTCCTTGAGCGAGGTATCGCGGCGGGCATCGTAGCTCGCGCCCAGTTCGTCGCAGATGGTGGCCACGAACTCGCGCACCTCCAGATGCGGGTTCCAGCACAGCGCGATATCCAGATCAGGCATGTCGTTGTCGACCAGCGCACGAATGAGCGTGGTCTTGCCCGTGCCCACTTCGCCAATCAACGCCACGAAGCCGCTGTGTTCGCCGGCGCCGTAGAGCAGATGGCCTAACGCCTCGCGGTGGCTGGCGCTCAGATACAGAAACGCCGGGTCGGGCGTGACCGAAAAGGGATAATCGTCAAAGCCGTAATAGCGCAGATACATGCGAACAAACAAGCGAGGCGGCAACCCGCCAAGTCTAACCCGCACCCGCAGCCGCGCAAACTCGTATGGTCAAGGTGAAAATCTTTCTGTGCGCAAGCGCGAAACGTTTGTGCTGGGTTAGACTTGCCGGATGGCCGTAGAACTCTCACGCGACGCGCAGCGCTGGCTCGCCCGACTGCCGGAAATCGTCAACATTGTGCTCGTGATTCTGATCGCGCTGTCGTTGGCGCGATTGTTCTGGCTGGCGTGGCCGGCCGGCGACAACGAACTGACCCCGGCAACCACCGCACAGCAGTCCGCAAAAGACGAAAGCGGCGCGGTGGATGTGGATACCATTGCCAGCGCGCATCTGTTCGGCGAACAAACGGTCAAGGATCGCGCCGCTGAACAACGCGAGATCATCAACGCGCCGGAAACCCGGCTCAATCTCGTGTTGACCGGCATCGTCTCCGAGGCCAACGGGGATCGTTCGCGCGCGCTGATCAAGAGCGGGCGCAACGATCAGGACAGCTATGCCGTGGGTGACGATGTCAGCAACGGCGTGAAACTGCATGCCATTTATGCCAATCGCGTCATCCTCGACCGTAGCGGCCGCTACGAAACACTCACGCTGGAAAGTGTGAAACAGGCCCGTAATCTGGCAGGCGTAAAACGCACCCAGGCCGTGTCCAGCGATCTGGCCCAGGACCTGGGTGAAGTCCGTAAACAGATCCTGGCCAATCCGGCAAATGCCCAGCGATACATTCGCTTGCAGCCGGAGCGACAAAACGGCAACCTCGTTGGCTACCGGATATATCCGGGGGCCGACCGAGGGCTTTTTGAAAAGGCCGGCCTTAAATCGGGGGAACTGGTCACCGCTGTCAACGGGCAGCCGCTCGACAACCCGGCCGCGTCGCTCAAGCTGTTGAGCAATCTGGCCTCGGCGAGCAGCGCGTCGGTGACGCTCGAACGCGATGGCCAGCAACGTACCGTCACGGTGAATTTTTAGATGACAGCCATGCTATTGCGTCGGTTCTGCCTGTTCGCACTGCTCGCCCTCGCCGCGGGCCCGGCCGCTATGGCGCAATCGACCGGCAATGCAGCCACGGCCGGCGATGCGTTCACGCTCAACCTCAAGAACGCCGATATCACCACGCTGATCGCGACCGTCAGCGAGGTCACGGGCCGCAATTTCGTGGTCGACCCGCGGGTAAAAGGCGATGTCACCGTACTCTCCACCGAGGCGATGACGCCCGACGAGCTCTACGAGACGTTTTTGTCGGTGCTCGAAGTCCACGGCTTCGCGGCCGTGCCCTCGGGCGAAGTCACCAAGATCATTCCCCAGATCAATGCCAAGCAGGATGGCGGGTTCGGGCGCGGCGGCAGCACTCGCGAAGACATCGTCACGCGGGTGATTTCGGTAGCCAACGTACCGGCCGATCAACTGGTGCCGATCCTGCGCCCGCTGGTGCCCCAATATGGCCACCTGGCGGCCTACTCGGCATCCAACACCCTGATCATCTCCGATCGCGAGGCCAACGCCCAGCGTATCGCCGAGATCGTCAACAAGATCGACCGCAACGGTCTGCAGGACGTCGAAAACATCCGGCTGCAATACGCCAGCGCCTCGGAAGTCGCGCGGGTGATCGACCAGCTCAAGTCCGGCGCGGGCAATAATTCTGCCGCCGCGAACTTCAGTGTGATTCCGGACGAGCGGACCAACAGCGTGATCATCAGCGGCGGTCGCAAGGAACGGCTGCGCCTGCGCGCGATCATCGCCGATCTGGATACCGCCACGGAACAGACCGGCGGCACCCAGGTCGTCTATCTCGACTATGCCGATGCCGAATCGCTGGCCCCGGTCTTGCAGAACTTCGCCAGCGGCCGGGGCGCAAGCACCAGCAGCGCTTCCTCTTCGGCCGGCGGCGCTGCCGGCGGCAATGCCAGCGGGCTACGTGCCAGTACAAGCGGCGGCGCGGGCGCGAACGGCGTGACCGTGATAGCGGAACCGGCCGCCAACGCGCTGGTCGTCACCGCGCCGGCCGATACCATGCGCGAGATCAAGCAGGTGATCGACCAGCTCGATATCCGCCGCGGTCAGGTGCTCGTCGAGGCCATCATCGCCGAAGTCACCCTGTCGCGTTCGCGCCAGTTGGGTGTGAACGTGGCCGTGTTCGACGATGGCGGTCCGGCCGCCGCCAGTATTCTCGATTCGCAAACGCTCCAAGCTGTGCCGTCGCTGGCGCTGGACGGCACGCCGCTGGATCTGGTCCAGCAGGGCCTGAATCTGGGCCTGGGCAAGATCAATGACGGCGGGACCAGCTTTGCTGTGCTGGTCAATGCGCTGTCCGGCAATACCAATACCAACGTGCTGTCCACACCGTCGTTGATTACGCGTGACAACGAGGAGGCCGAGATCAAGGTCGGCCAGGAAGTGCCGTTCGTGACCGGCAACTACACCAGCAGTACGACGGGCGGTGGTACGGGCAACGGGCTAACTAACCCGTTTCAGACCATCGAACGCAAGGACGTGGGCCTCACACTGGGGTTTACCCCGCAGATCAGTGCCGGCGATACCATCCAGCTGACCATCGATCAGGAAGTCTCGAGCATTGCACAGGGCTCGAGCCAGACCGGCGCGGTCGATCTGATCACCAACAACCGGACACTCACGACCTCCGTGGAGGTCGAGAACGGCCAGATCCTGGTGCTCGGCGGGCTGATCGACGATCAGGTGACCGAAACCGAGCAGAAAGTGCCGGTGCTGGGTGATATCCCCATTCTCGGCGCGCTGTTCACCAACCGCAGCGTGCAGAAAAACAAGCGCAATCTGCTCAACTTCATCCGGCCGACCATTCTGCGCGGCGGTGGCGAGGCGGATTACTACACGCGCAAGAAATACAACTACATTCGCTCGCTGCAGGAACAACAGGCCAAGACCAGTATCCCGCTGATGGCCGAAGAACAGCGTCCCCAGTTGCCCGCGATCGAGTCCTATGACGACCGCGACTCGTTTTCCGAAGACTCGGGCGTGAGCGGCAATGACAGCGTGCCGCGCGACTCGGCGCCCGATACGCGCAGCGGTAAACGCCGCGGCGATGATTTCTAGCCGTACACGGCAGGAGCGAACATGAGCGACAGCCTGGAAACGCTCAGCCTGGAACCTCTCGTCGAACACAACCCGCCGCCCGCTACTTCGAGCGCGGGCGGCGGAATCGACCGCCTGCCGTTCGCGTTCGCCAAACGCCACGGCGTCATGCTCGGGCCCGAGCGCGATGGCGCGATTCATGTCACCGTGCGCACGCCGGTCAACCAGACCGCGCTGTCGGAAGTACGTCGCTATTGTCGCCGTCCGTTGACCATCGAGCGCGTCGATGCCGGCTCCTTCGATGCCCTGCTGCAGAACGACTACGAAGGCAAGGCCAACGAGTCGATGCAGATCGTCGAGGGCATGGACGAGGATATGGATCTGTCGGACGCGGCGCGCGCGCTTTCTGAGCCCGCCGATCTGCTCGAGTCTTCCGACGACGCACCGATCATCCGCCTCATCAATGCCCTGCTGACCGAAGCGATCAAGGAAAACGCCTCGGATATCCATATCGAGCCATTCGAGGCCCGGCTGACCGTACGTTTTCGCGTGGATGGCGTGCTGCGCGAGGTGCTCAACCCGCCGCGCCAACTCGCACCGCGGCTGATTTCGCGCGTGAAGGTCATGGCCAAGCTCGATATCGCCGAAAAACGCGTGCCTCAGGACGGGCGTATTTCGGTGCGCATCGCGGGCCGCCCGGTCGACGTGCGTGTGTCCACGATTCCTTCAGGCAATGGCGAGCGCGTGGTGATGCGCCTGCTCGACAAGCAGGCCGGGCGGCTGGACCTGCCCCAGCTAGGCATGCCGGCGGATACGCTCACCGCGATCGACGAACTGATTCACAAGCCGCACGGCATCATGCTCGTCACCGGCCCGACCGGTTCGGGCAAGACCACCACGCTCTATGCCGGGCTTACCCGCATCAACGACCGCACCCGCAACATCATGACCGTGGAAGACCCGATCGAGTATTACCTCGACGGCATCGGCCAGACCCAGGTCAATTCCAAGGTGGACATGAGCTTCGCGCGCGGGCTGCGCGCGATCCTGCGCCAGGACCCGGACGTGGTGATGATCGGCGAAATCCGCGACCTGGAAACCGCGGAAATCGCAGTCCAGGCCTCGCTGACCGGACATCTGGTGCTCTCGACCCTGCATACCAACACCGCCGTGGGTGCGATCGCGCGCCTGCGCGATATGGGCGTGGAGCCGTTTCTGCTATCGTCGAGCCTGATCGGCATCATGGCGCAGCGGCTGGTCCGTACCCTGTGCAAGCACTGCCGCACGCCCTACGAAGCCAACCGGCGCGAATGCGAACTGCTGGGCGTAGACCCGGCGACCCCGCCCACGCTCTACAAGCCCGCAGGCTGCGAGGCCTGCAACCAGTCCGGTTTTCGCGGCCGGACCGGCGTCTACGAGCTGGTGGTCGTCGATGACGAGATGCGCAATCTCATCCACGAACAGGCCTCGGAACAGAAACTCGAGAAACACGCGCGCCTGACCACGCCGAGCATACGCGCGGATGGCGTGGCCAATGTGCTGGCAGGCAACACCACGCTCGAGGAAGTACTGCGCGTTACGCGTGAAGGCTGATGGGCGCCTACGAATACACTGCACTCGACGCCCGCGGGCGGGAAAAGAAAGGCATCCTCGAGGGCGATGCCGCACGCGCGATTCGTGCCCAGCTGCGCGAACAGGGCCTGACACCGCTGGAAGTCAGCGAGGTCTCCGACCGCAAGAGCGGTGGCAGCCGCAACATATCCTTTCGGCGCGGTATCAGCGTCACCGAGCTGTCGTTGTTCACCCGCCAGCTGGCCACCCTCACCCATGCCGGTCTGCCCATGGAGGAAGCCCTCAAGGCCGTGGCTGAGCAGACCGACAGCGACAAGGTACGCAAGATCATCGTCGGCGTGCGTTCGCAGGTGGTGGAAGGCCATACCCTGGCCGACGCGCTGGGCGAGTTCCCCAACAGCTTCGACGAGTTATATCGTGCGACCACCGCAGCGGGCGAGCAGTCCGGGCGTATCGACGAGGTGCTCAACGGCCTGGCCGACTACGTGGAAGATCAGCAGTCGATGCGCCAGAAGGTCATGGCCGCGCTGATCTACCCGGCGTTTCTGTCGATCGTGGCGATCGCCATCGTCATCGCCCTGCTGACCACGGTCGTGCCCGATCTGGTCCAGGTCTTCGACAGCGTGGGTGCAGATCTGCCCGCCCTGACCACGGGCCTGATCTCGGTCAGCGATTTTCTGCGGGTGTGGGGCTGGTTGCTGGCGCTGATACTCATCGCGCTGATTACCGCCTTTGTCTACGGCATGCGCCGGCCGGCGTTCAAACGCGCCGTGCAGGCGCGTATTCTGCAGCTACCGTTGATCGGGCGTTTCGTGCGCGGCGTGAATACCGCGCGCTTCACACGCACGCTATCGATTCTCACCCGTAGCGGCGTGCCCGCGCTCGATGCCATGACCATCGGCGCCGACGTTGTAACCAATCTACCCATGCGCGACGCGATCAAACGCGCCTCCACGCGTGTGCGCGAGGGCGATGCCATTCATCGTGCGCTCGGGCGCGAACGCCTATTCCCGCCGATTACCCTGCACATGATCGCCAACGGCGAGATTTCGGGCGAGCTGGACATGATGCTCGGGCGTGCGGCCGAACATCAGGAACGCGAAGTCGAAACATTACGGCAAGGTGTCATGGGCATACTCGGCCCGGCCGTGATTCTGCTCATGGGCGGGCTGGTACTGATCATCGTGCTCGCCATCCTGCAGCCGGTGTTCAATCTCAATCAGCTGGTCAAATAAGCCAGCATCTCGTTCGCGCCGGCTCGGTCGGCACGCGCGTACACTCAGTCAGCCAATACAAACGATCGTCATCGAGGAGTAAAACGACATGACACGACAAGGCCTTCGCGCTGCACCGCCGCGCGCCCAGGGCGGTTTCACGCTTATCGAAATCATGGTCGTGGTGGTCATCCTCGGCATTCTCGCCGCGCTGGTCGTGCCGCAGATCATCTCGCGCCCCGACGAGGCCCGCGTGGCCAAGGCGCGCCAGGATATTCGTGCCGTGGAATCGGCACTCAAGCTCTACCGGTTGGACAACTTCCAGTATCCGACCACCGAACAGGGTCTGGCCGCGCTCGTGGACAAGCCCACGACCCAGCCCGAGCCACGCAACTGGAAATCCGGCGGCTATCTGGATCGTATCCCCACCGACCCGTGGGGTAATGTCTATCACTATCGCAACCCCGGCGAGCACGGCGAGATCGACGTCTACACGCTCGGGCGCGATGGCCGACCAGGCGGCGACGAATCCGACGCCGATATCGGCAACTGGGCGCTGGACAACTAGCGCGCGGCTGATTCGCAGGTGCCGGCACGGGGTCAACAGCGCGGTTTCACGCTGATCGAGGTACTCGTCGTTGCCCTGATCATCGGCGTGGTACTGGCGTTCGTATCGCTGTCGATCAACCCCACCGGCCCGGCCGACCGTCTCGATACCGAAGCCCAACGCCTGAACGCGCTGCTTGAAGCAGCCGCCGACGACGCCATCCTCTACGGACGCGAACTCGGGCTTGATATCACCCGTGGCGGCTATCGCTTTCTGCGCCTGGGCGACGACGGCTGGCAGCCGCTTAACGCGCCCGACACGCCGCTGCGCGCGCGCGAGCTTGGCGATGGGATCGTGCTCGTACTCATCGACCGCGGCGACGACACCCCGCGGCTCGTCGCCGCCGATGACGATGAAGAAGAAGAAGAGGATCTCGTTCGTCCGGAAGCGGTACTGCTGTCGAGCGGCGAATTCATCCCCTTCGAACTCGAGCTGTATGCGCCGGACGTGAACTATCGTTACCGGCTGACCGGCGCCGCGGCCGGCACGCTCGAAATGCAGCGTATCGACGGCCCACGATGAAAACGCAAGCCGGTTTCACCCTGGTGGAAGTGCTGGTCGCCACCGCGATCATCGCCCTTGCCCTGGGCGCCTTCATTTCCGGCGGCGCGCGCTATGCCGACTATGCCCGCTATATCCACGACCGCACGCTGGCCCAGGGCGTCGCGCGCAACCAGCTGGTGCAATACCAGATCGCGGAACAATGGCCGGGCACGGGCACTGAAGACGGCGATACGGATATGGGCGACACGGCCTGGCACTGGGAGGCCGAAATCCAGGAATCGCCCGATCCGGATGTTCGCCGGATCGATATCCGCGTGTTTCGTATCGACCCCAACAGCGGCGAACCCGAAGACAATTCCGTGGCCCTGCTCAGCGGCTTCGTCACCCAGCACATCGCCCTGCAAAATGCCCCCGCAAGCGGCGACAGCGCGCAGGCCGATGAAGACACCGCGAGCGACTACGGCTCGAAGTTCTGATGCGTACGGCCCGAGCTCAAAACGGTTTCACCCTGATCGAACTGCTGATCGCGATCGCCGTATTCGTGGTCATGGCCGCGATGGCCTATGGCGGTTTGTCGTCGGTGATCTCGACCCGCGAGACGGTGAGTGCAGCGCTCGATCGCAGCAAGACACTGCAGATGTCCATCTGGCGCATGCGGGGCGATATCGAACAGATCGTCAATCGCCCGATTCGCGATAGCTTCGGCGACAGCCAGCCGGCGCTGTTCGGCAGCCCGGATATCGGCCTGCAGTTCACCCGCAACGGCTGGCGCAATCCCCTGGGCGATATTCGCAGCAATCTCCAACGTGTGGCCTATCGTATCGACGAAGACGATAACCTCGTACGCGCGCACTGGCGCGTGCTCGATCGGGCCCAGGACAGCGCACCGGTGGAATCGGTTCTGTTCGAGAACGTCTCCAACGTGGAATGGCGTTTTCTCGATAGTAATCGCGAATGGCAGGACCGATGGCCCGCGGACACGTCGATCGGCGCATCGTTGTCCGGTGCCCCGACCCAGGCCGGCGCCGGCAACTACGAACCGCCCCTTGCCATCGAACTGCGCCTGACCACGCCCACCTGGGGCGATCTGCGGTTTTTGTTCATGATCCCCGGGGCCGAACGATGACCCGCGTCGGCGCAATCCGACAGCGCGGTGTAGCATTGCTGACCGCCATGCTGATCGTGACACTGGTCGCCATCATCGGTGCCGGCATGCTCTCGCAGATGAATCTCGCCCTGCACCGCAGCGGCAATATCTGGCAGTCGGAGCAGGCCTGGTGGTACGCCGTCGGCATCGAGAACTGGCTGGGCAAACTGCTGCGCCAGGACGCCGAACACAGCGATATCGACAGCCTCGACGAGGCCTGGGCCAAGCCAGTCGACTACCTTCCGCTCGATGGCGGCGCGCTCCAGGGCCGGTTGGTCGACCTGCAGGGGCGTTTCAATCTCAACAATCTTGGCTCCGGCGATGCCGAGGCGACCCAAAAGCAATTCGAACGTCTGATCGAGCTCGTGGCCGATACCGACCAGATCACCGCGCGCACGATCGCGGCCTCGACCCGTGACTGGATCGATGCCGATATCAACCCGACCCTGCCGGATGGCGCCGAAGACGACTATTACCTTGGTCTTTCGCCCGCGTATCGTACCGGCAACACGCCGATGGCGAGCGCCAGCGAGCTGCGCCTGATCAAGGGCGTAACGCCCGCCATCTATAGCGCGCTCGCCCCCTATATCTGTGCACTGCCGGAGGCGACGGCGATTAACGTCAATACCGCCGCGGCGCCGATACTGGCCACGATTGCGCCGGAGCTGCCGCCGGATACGGGCGAAGCCCTGGTCAAGGCCCGGGCCGACGAACCGTGGAAATCCGTCGAAGCATTTCTTCAGGAACCCGCCCTGGCCGGCCGGGATATCGAGGGCAACGAACTGGCCGTGACCACCCACTATTTCCTGGCCACCGGCCAGAT
The DNA here is from genome assembly GCF_040361255.1 of Salinisphaera sp. T5B8. Classification (NCBI taxonomy): domain Bacteria; kingdom Pseudomonadati; phylum Pseudomonadota; class Gammaproteobacteria; order Salinisphaerales; family Salinisphaeraceae; genus Salinisphaera; species Salinisphaera sp. T5B8. Next base: position 42,241 of record NZ_APNG01000002.1, read on the forward strand.
CAGTGTTGACCGTGCCCAGGTACAGTTTTTCAGTGTACTCGAACGCGGCGATAACGGCGCCGTACGCACACTACGCCATAGCACCAATGTGGATTGACACACGCCCGCCGCCCATCAGCCTGTTCGCACGGCGACGCGCTGCTATGAACACAGCTCGCCCCGCATCCCGGCGTGCCGCCGCGCCGTTAGCGCGCGGTGCATTAAAAGCCGTTTGGATTCAGGTAGACTGGCCGCGGATCGGTACGCCCGCGCCGCGCGCCGGCCGATCGAAGATTTCGGGGGTATGCTTTCGTGGCTGAACGATTCATCGTGCATTTCGACGGCGAACGCGCCGCCTGGCTGAATGCGGCCGATGAACTCGTGCTCGGCGAACTAGCCGACGCCGCGCTGGCTGCCGACGGGCGCGAATGCATCCTGTTGATCCCCGGCGAGGACGTGCTGCTCACCCGTGTCACCCTGCCGCCCATCCGCCAGGCGCGCCGCCGCCTGCAGGCCGCGGCGTTTGCCCTGGAAGATCAGCTGGCCACCCGCGTGGACGATCTGCATTTCGCGCTTGCCGCCCGGGCCGACGCCGATGGCGATACGCCCGTGCTGGTGGTCGATCGCGCGCTCATGCAGCGCCTGCTGGATGCCTGCGCCGAGGCCGGACTGGATATTGTTCAGGCGGTACCGGACATCTTCGCCTTGCCCAACCCGGAAAGCGAATGCTGGCACGTCGCCGTCGTGGCCGATCGCGTACTGACCCGAACCGGCACTCACCACGGCTTTGCCTGCGAAGCATCGCTCTGGCCGGTGCTGGCCAGCGGTTGTACGCCGCCGGCGCGAATCGTGGTCGAGGCCGCACGAAACAATACCGCCGCCCAGACCATGCGCACCGAACAGGGTCTGGAGCCGGCGCCCACGATCGAGCCGACCGAATACGCCGACGACGACACCGTGTTCGCCCGGCTGCTCGCCCGCGCCGACACCAGCCAGGCCATCAACCTGCGCCAGGGCGTCTTTGCGCGGGCCTCGGCGATGCAGACCTGGTGGCAGCCGTTCAAGCTCACTGCCGGCCTCGCGGCCGCCTGGCTGCTGGTCGCGCTTACCGCGCGCGGTATCGAAAGCTATCAGTTGCATCAACGCATTAACGCACTCGAAGCGCGTAGCGAAAGCGTGTTCCGCGAGACCTTTCCGCGGGTCGGCACCATCAACGACCTGCGTGTACAGGCCGAACAGAATATCCGGGCGCTGCGCGGCAACGGCGCGAGCGGCGGTGTATTCCCGTTACTGCAGGCGACTGCCGAGGTCGCCGGCCAGGCTGGTAGTCTGAGCATTCAGTCGTTGCAATACCGTGACGGCGCGCTCTATCTGAGCCTGCGCGGAGACAGCGTGCAGTCCCTGGAAGCGCTGCGGGCCGGCTTTGCCCGCCAGCGCGGCACCCGCCTGAACGTGGAAAGCGCGGATGCCGCCGCCGACGGTGTCCAGATCCGGGCCAGCGTGACCGCGGAGCCGACATGAACGCATTACGCCAATGGTACGAAGGCCTGGCGCCGCGCGAACGCGTGGCGGTGATCGTATGTGCTGTCGTGGTGAGCATTGCCCTGTTCTACTACGCCCTCTGGCGGCCGCTGAACACGAGCGTCGAGGAAGGTCGCATGCGTCTGACCGCCCAGGCCGAGGAAACCCGCTGGATGCTGGGGATTCGCGATGAAGCACGCCTGCTTCAGGCCGATAACACCCAGCGCCAGATTCAAGGGCGCAACGATTCGCTGCTGTCGATCGTCGACAGCACCAGCCGCGAGAACGGTCTTGCCGATGCAGTGCGGCGTATCCAGCCCGACGACGACGATCAGGCCACGGTCACCCTGGAAAAGGCCAATTTCAATCAGATGCTGTTCTGGCTGCACAGCCTGCAACGCGACTATGGCGTGGCCGCACGCCAGATGACCATCACCCGAGACGAAGAAGCCGGCACCGTCCAGGCTCGGCTCACCCTCGCCCGAGGTAACGCATGATGCGCGCGCTACGCTACGGGCTGATCGGGCTGGTCGCCTTCGTCATTGGGTTGCTGGCCTTTTTGCCCGCGCGCGTTGCCGCGGGCTGGGCCGAACAGATGGGCCCCATTGCCATGGGCGGCGTCACGGGCACGCTGTTCGCCGGCCGCGCCAGCTATATCTCCGGGCCGGACGGCGCCATCGAAAACGTTGCCTGGACACTCGAGCCGGCATCGCTGCTGCTCGGCCGAGTCAGCGCGCGCCTGCAGATCGACTCCGATCTGGGCGGCTTCGATGCGGATATTTCGCGCTCGCTGTTCGGCCAGACCACGATCGAAAACGTCTCCGGTAGCGCCTCGGCCGGCTGGCTGGCCAAGCTTGGCGGCTATACCTTTCTACCGCTGTCGGCCGACGTACGCGTGAATATCGATCACGCCGTATTCGACGACACACTCGCCTTCGACGCGCTCGACGGACAGATCAGCCTGGCGAACACTCGCTGGCAACTGTTCAACCCGCCGGTGCCGCTGGGCCAGTTCACCGCCGCCCTGGCGCGCGCCGACGATGGGCTGGGCCTGACCATGGTCGAAAGCGAAGGCCCGTTGGCCATCGACGGCGGCCTGACCCTCGACGAAAGTCGTCGCTACCGGCTGGATGTGCGCCTGCGCGCGCGGGCCGGCGCGGACGAACGATTGCCGCAAATGCTCGATCAACTCGGCCGGGCCGACGCTGACGGCTGGCATACGATCCGCGAACAGGGCCGGCTCTGAAACGCACTGCCCGCCTTAGCCAGGCCGACAAAATGTCGTTCGTTCAACCGGTCTGGTCGAATTCGGCATCCCGGATCAAACGCGGCGCCTCGACCCGCTCCGGGTAGAGATAATTCCGGGTTACCGGCACCACATCGTTGCGCTGTGCGAGCTGGATATGAAAGACCACCAGCTCGCCCCAGCGAAAGATGGCCTGACAACCCAACAGATAGAACTCCCACATCCGGCAAAAGCGCTCGCCCAGGCGTTCTCGAAACACATCGCGATGCTGCTGGAAACGCTCGTTCCAGCAGTCCAGCGTGCGCGCATAGTGCAGACGCCAGACTTCGAGATCCGCCAGGCTCATGCCGGTCTTTTCCACACAGGGCGCGAGCTCCGATAGCGACGGCACATAGCCGCCGGGGAAGATGTATTTCTCGATCCAGCCGTGCGTATCCTCGATCGGCGGGCCATTGCGGCCGATGGTGTGGATCAGACTGCGCCCGCGCGGTTTGAGCAACCGCTGAACCTGGTCGAAGAACACCTGGAACTGCGGCCGGCCGACGTGCTCGAACATGCCGACACTCACGATCGCATCGTAGCCCTCGCCGTGATCGCGCTGGTGCTCACGATAATCCTGCTTGAAAAAGCGGACCCGCTCGCTCAAGCCTTCGTTCGCCGCGCGTTCGCGTGCATATTCGTATTGATCGTCGGACAGCGTCAGCCCGGTGACATCCACGTCGTAGTGCCGGGCGAGATACAGAGCCAATCCACCCCAGCCGCAGCCGATATCGAGCACGCGATCACCCGGCTGCAGGCACAGCTTGCGGGCGATATGGCGACATTTGGCCTGCTGCGCGGCTTCCAGATCCATCTCCGCGGATTCGAAATAGGCACAGGAGTACTGCATGTCGCGGTCGAGAAACCGCGCAAACAGCTCATGGTCGATATCGTAGTGGTGTTTGACGTTGCGCCGCGAGCGCAATCGCGAGTTGGCTTCGCGCAGGCCGCGCAGCGCATGGCGGGCCAGATCCAGAATCCGGCTGGAGCCGAAATTGCTGGCGTTGGCGAAGTAGAGCTCGAACACGGCGAGCAGGCCGCCTTCGCCGGGCCACCAGTCGCCGTCCATATAGGCTTCGCCAAAAGCCATTTCCGGATCGGAGAGCAGCCGGGCGAGTACCTTGCGCTCGCGTAGATGAATATGCGCGGTCGGCCTGCCCTGGCCGATGATCTGCGTATTCGTATCCGGATAATGGATGACGAGCGTGCCACGGTCGATCAGCCGGTCGAAAAAGCGGGTCTTCATGTCGTCCCAGTCCTTCGGACGACGCATGGTCAGCGCCATCCGCTTCATGCCTGCTGAAAATACTACACAGACTGGCGATCGATGTACATTACACTCACATGTCTTGATTCAATTTAGATTGCGCGCATGGTTTTTATTCGGGCACGTCTGTGTAGGCTGGACGAACGATAGCTTTTACAGGGAGAACGACGATGTTCGAAAAAATCGTGGTCGCAGTCGACGGCTCGGAGCACTCCAAACGAGCGATAGAGATCGCGGCAGATATGGGCCAGCGCTATAGCGCCACCTTGCATATCGTCCACGTGCCCCAGCACACCGGACACGAAAAGACACTGGCGCTGGGGGGCGCGGCGATCACCATCCAACCCTCGCCGGAAGAACTGGAAGCCGCCGGTCGTTCGGTCGTCGATGCCGCCTGCCGGATACTCGAAGACGCCGGCTGCAAGAAGGTGAAAACGGAAATACTCGGCGGCGACCCGGCGCAGCAGATCGTCGCAGCGGCCGACCGTGTCGATGCGGATCTGATCATCATGGGCCGGCGCGGCCTGAGCGATTTCACCGGCCTGGTGATCGGCAGCACGTCGCACAAAGTGGGCCATCTCGCGCCCTGCGCCTGCCTGACGACGCGCTAGATAGCGCGCCGCGCGCGCTGCGCAGCGGTTCAGTCGATCGCCTGCCGGCCCATCGCCGGCAGGGGCCGATCCGCGCGACGTAGCAACCAGACGATATCGCGGCCGAACGACAGCATCAGCAGGGCCAGCGAGACCAGCAGCGCACTACTTGCCGCCGCAGACCCGATGCCCAGCCACAGACAACCCAGAAGCGTTGCGCCCTGCCACACGCAGGCAATCTTGCGCAGTCGCGAGGCAGGCAACGGGCGCCTGAGCGGCGGACACACGCCCTGGGCGATCACGAATACATAACGCGCCAGGCCGATCGCAAGCGCCCAGCTGCCCGCCTTATCGAGGGCGACGATCAACGCCGATAACACCAGTAAAAAGAAGGCATCCACTTCCATATCGAAGCGGGCACCGAAGGCACCGCTGGCGCCTGTCCGCCGGGCGATCCAGCCATCGACCCCATCCAGCAGCAGACAACCGAGCGCCAGCAGCACGAATGTCTGTACATGTGCGCTGAGAAACTCCGGAAACAGGCCGGCGCCCGCGAGTAGCATGACCGCCGCGCCCCGAATAAGGGTGATCCTGTTGGCCCAACCGAACGGCTGCGGCCAGAATGCCCGGTAATGGTAGAGAATCGCCGCCAGGCCGAGATACAACCCGCCGGCGGTGATGTGCAGCGCGGGCGGGCCGCCGACCAGCTGCAACAACGCTTCGATGCCGATACCCAGCATGGCGAACCCGGCGAAAAGTTCGTAGGCACAGGCCCACGACGGCGCCAGCAGGGCCAGTCCGACCGACGCCGATGGCGATCGCGCGGCGGCCATTGGTCGCCGCGAGGGCATGATGCGGGTTACATTTCGCACAGAAGCTCGTACTCGCTGAGCCGGCGCATGGGCGTCGGCCTCTTTAATCGGGCGCGTCGCAACGCCTGCGACGACGTCATGGACTTTAGTTTACGCGAGCCGGCTTTCTCCCGTTTCAATTTTATGACGCTGCCATGCCCCCTGCCGTGACCGATTGCCTTGCCCGTGCTCTGTGGCTGAAACCGCCGTATGACTGCGAGTTACGTGAACAACATCTGCCCGAGCGCGCGCCTGGGCAAGTGACCATCCGCAGCCTTTATTCCGCGGTCAGCCGGGGTACGGAAACACTGGTATTCGCGGGTGCCGTGCCCGAAAGCGAGTACGAGCGCATGCGCGCCCCCTTTCAGGCCGGCCAACTGCCCGGCCCGGTCAAGCACGGCTATGCCAACGTCGGCGTGGTCGAAGCCGGGCCGGATGGTTGGCTCGGGCGGCACGTGTTCTGTCTGTTCCCGCATCAAACCCGCTACGTGGTGGATACGGACGCGGTCATCCCCCTGCCGGCAGATGTGCCCGCGGCGCGCTCGGTGCTGGCCGCGAATATGGAAACCGCGGTCAACGCGCTCTGGGATGCGGGAATTGGCGTGGGCGATCGCGTCACCGTGGTCGGTGCCGGCGTGATTGGCGGCCTGATCGCGGGGCTCGCGAGCGCGCTGCCCGGCGCCGATATCGAACTCGTGGATATCGATGCCGGCAAGGCCGCGCTGGCGAACGCGCTCGGTGTGGCTTTTCGTACGCCCGACAACGCGACCGGTAATCGCGATGTGGTGGTTCACGCCAGCGCCAGCGCGGCCGGGCTGAACACCGCCATCGGCCTGGCCGGCTTCGAGGCCACGGTTCTGGAAATGAGCTGGTACGGTAGTGCGCCGGTCAGCGTGGCCCTGGGCGGGGCGTTTCACTCGCAGCGCCTGACGCTGCGTTCGAGCCAGGTGGGCGCGGTCTCGCCGACCCGTCGGGCGCGGCGCGATCATCGTTCACGCTTGGCGCTGGCGGTGTCGTTGCTGGCCGATCCCCGCTTCGATGCCTTGTTCGAAACCGAGGACGCTGCGTTCGACGACCTGCCAGCGGTCATGCACCGTCTGACCAGCGACGAAGACAAAAGCCTGTGTCAGCGCATCCGTTACGACTGACCACAGCGATCCATTCTCAGAACTCACGCAAGGATTCGACATGTTCAGCCTGACCGTTCGCGACCATTTCATGATCGCCCACAGCTTCGAGGGCGAAATCTTCGGCCCGGCCCAGCGTACGCATGGCGCGACCTATATCGTGGATGTCACCTTCATGCGTAAAGAACTCGATGCCGACGATCTGGTCATCGATATCGGCCTGGCCAGCGATGCGCTCAAGCGCACCCTCGCCGACCTGAATATGCGCAATCTCGACGAGATGGACGAATTCAACGGGCGCAACACCAGCACGGAATTTCTTGCCCGTGCGGTGTTCGAGCGCCTGCGCCAGGCCATCCATGCCGGTGAACTCGGCGAGAGTGCGCGCGCGCTCACGGCCATGCGCGTGACCCTCGCCGAGTCGCATATCGCCTGGGCGAGCTACGAGGCCGATATTTGAGCGCGGCCACCTTCATCGTCGCGGGCACGCTGGATCAGCCCACGGGCGGTTATGTCTACGATCGCGCGATTATCGATGGCCTGCGCAGCCAGGGCCTGGATATCGAGGTCATCGAACTGCCCGGGCGGTTCCCGCTGGTCGACGACACCGCCCGCGCCGCTCTCGAGCATGCCCTGGCAAACAGCAGGAGTCAGGCGCCGATTGTGGTCGACGGGCTGGCTGCGGGCGGCGCACCCGAGGTTGTAGAACGGCATGCCGACACGCGGCCGATCGTCGTATTGCTGCACCACCCGCTGGCCGATGAAACGGGCCTCGATGCCGACACCGCGGCCCGGTTACTGGAATCGGAACGGCGCGTGCTGGCCTGTGCACGGCATATCGTCGTCACCAGCCGGTTCACCGCGCGTCGACTGGCCGTGCTCGGCCTGGCCCGCAGCGCGGATGTGACCGTCATCGAACCGGGCGTGCGTACAGCCCAGCCCAGCCGCCCGACGTCTGGAAGCCCGTGCCGGCTGCTGTGTGTCGCAAGCCTGATTCCACGCAAGGATCATCTGATGCTCGTCGAGGCGCTCGGACGTATCGCCGAGCTCGACTGGGTCTGCGATTTCGTCGGCGACGACCAGCGCGATCCCGCGCAGGCCCTGGCAATTCGCGCGGCCATCGACCGGCATGGGCTGACCGATCGTATCCGCCTGCGCGGCAGTCAGCCGCGCGCGGCGATCGACGACTTCTACGCCGCGGCGGATCTGTTCGTGCTCGGCTCGCGCTACGAAGGCTACGGCATGGTCATCGACGAAGCCGTGGCCCATGGGCTGCCGATTGTAACCACCACCGGCGGCGCGCTGGCAGATACCCTGCCGGTCGGCGCGGGGATCGCCGTGGCCCCGGGTAGCAGCGACGCCATGGCCGAAGCACTACGTACCCTCATTACGGATACCCAGCAACGCGCATGTGCCGCCGCCGGGGCACGCGCCGCGCGGGCACGCCAGCGCGACTGGCAAGCAGCCGCGTGTGAGTTCGCCTCGGTACTCAGCGTATGAACGACGCCGATCGCCATGCCTATTTCGCTGCCGACTGGCTCAGCCTGCGCGAGCCCGTCGATCATGCCGCGCGGGCCGAATCACTCACCGCAGCCGCCGCCGACTGGCTCGCCGGCCAGGCGGACGCGACCTACCGGATCATCGATCTGGGCGCCGGGCGCGGCTCGAACCTGCGCTATCTGGCGCCGCGCCTGCCGGCACGCCAGCACTGGTGTTTGCTCGATCACGATCGCGGCCTGCTCGACTCCACGCGGGCCGAAGCCGACCGCTGCACGGACGCCAATGGCGCGCCGGTCACCATCGAAACACGCACGCTCGATCTGGCCAGCGCGGATCTCGAGGCAGCGCTCGATGGTGCGAAGCTGGTCAGCGCGGCCGCGCTGTTCGATCTGGTCACGCAAGACTGGATCGAACGTCTGGCTCGTGCCTGTGCCCGCCGCGGTGCGGCTGTTCTGTTCGTGTTGAGCATCGACGGTCATATCGACCTGGCCCCCGCGCACGCTGACGATGCCGTTGTATTCGATCTGCTCGCGGCGCATCAGCAGCGCGACAAGCAATTCGGTGCGGCCCTCGGCAAGCGCGCCCCTGCCGTGTTGCGACAAGCCTTCGAAGCCCGGGGTTACACCGTCACGCGGCGATCCAGCCCCTGGCAGATCGATCGTGCACGGGCCGAACTCGGCGCGGCCTTGATCGAGGGCTGGCGCAGCGCGGCCTGCGAACAGGCGCCACAGGCCGCGGCCAGGATCGACGACTGGGCAAAGGCGCGTATTCGCGCACTGCGTCGCGGTGAACTGGCGATGACCGTCGGCCACGAGGATATGTTCGCCACGCCCGGTTCATGAACCAGGGCTTTCGTTTTGCGCTGCGCGCGCTGATCACCGTCGCGCTGCTGGCGACCGTGTTCTGGCAGATCGAGCCCGCCGCGCTCGCTACACAGTTCGACAACCTGCGCTATTCATGGCTGGCGGCCGCACTCGCGCTGACCGTGCCACAGGTCGTGATCTCGGCCTGGCGCTGGCGGCTGACCGCAGGTTGCGTCGGCCTGCGGCTGTCGATGAAAACGGCGATTCGCGAATATTATCTCGCGACGTTTCTCAACCAGGTATTGCCGGCCGGCGTACTCGGTGATGCCCACCGGGCCTGGCGCCATGCACGGCGCGACCACGATAGCGCCGCCGCCTGGCATGCCGTGTTCATCGAGCGTTTTTCCGGCCAGCTGTCGCTTGCCTTGGTGACGCTCATTGCCCTTTGGCAAACACCCGCGCTCATCGATGGCATGTGCCGAAGCCTCACGGCCATGCCGATATCGCCAATGCAAAGCGCGCTGCTGATCGCAGCCCTGCTGCTGTTGCTCGCCGCCGGGCGACGCTGGGCCGGCCGTTCCCCCAACTTGTTTGCGCCGATCGTACGTCTGGGCAGCAATCTACGCCGCAGTCTGCTCGCGCCCGGCGTCTGGCCGGCGCAATTCGTGAGTTCGCTGCTGGTGGTCGCCAGCTATATCGGCGTGTTTCTGCTATGCGCCCGGGCGATCGATATGGGCACGCCAACGGCCGAACTGCTGTGGCTGGTGCCGCCGGTGCTCATGGCCATGGCGCTGCCGCTGTCGATCGCCGGCTGGGGCCTGCGCGAAGGCGCGGCGGCAGTGGTATGGACGCTCGCCGGCCTGCCCGCTCAACAGGGCGTGGCCCTGTCACTGTGCTACGGCGTGCTCGTACTTGTTTCCAGCCTGCCCGGCGCGCTCGTACTCGCCTTCTGCGCTCGCGAACCACACCAAAGACCGGATATGGCCGAATGAAAACGGATCAGAAAGAAGCAGATTGGTCCGCAAATGAACGCGAATAAACGCAAATGGAAGTCGATGGTTCGTGAGCGCTTGGCTGCTCACAACCGTCGAGCCGGCCGCGAAAACCGCAAACCGCTGGCTAGTCTTTTGTCTTTATTCGCGTTCATTGGCGTTCATTCGCGGACAGGCTGTCTTCGCCTTTAGCGGCGATCAAAAAAACTATCCGCAAATGAACGCCAATACACGCAAATGTAAAGAGACAGTTCGTGGGCGAGTGGCTGGTCGCTACCATCGACCCTGCCGCGAAACCGCAAACTCCAGACTGGCCTTTTGTCTTCATTCGCGGACAACCTGTCTTTGGCCTTCGCGACGACGGCTTGAAGAATATCCGTCCGCAAATGAACGCGAATACACGCAAATGGAAGGAGTGTCTTCCCGCGCATCAGGTCATCAGTCGACCCCAAGGGCCGTTTAAAGAAAGGCAGAACACCAATACCGCTTTGTCTTTATTCGCGTTTATTTGCGTTCATTCGCGGACAAACGGTCTTGGGCTTTGGCGATGATCGCTTGAAGGAAATCATCCGCAAATGAACGCAAATGGAAGTAGCAGACTGGTTTGTTGTCTTTTATTCGCGTTTACTCGCAGACTCACATCTTGCCGGCGCGTAGGTCGAGGTCGAAGAACATATCGTCACCCATCGGCGTGCTGCGACACGGTGGGCGCAGGGCGGTGTCCAGACGCTCGATCGGCCATAACGACAGCGCGGGGCGGCCGGAGCCGATTAGCATGGGCGCGACCACCACATGTAACCGGTCGAGCAGCCCGGCGTCGAGAAAACGCGAGATCGTCACCCCGCCGCCCTCGACCAGCACGCGTTCCAGCCCACGCTCGGCCAGCATGGCCAGAATCGCCGCCGGGTCCAGGGTCGCGCCATCGCCGGGCATCACCACGCGTTCCACGCCAGGCGGGCTCGGCGGCGCGTCGGTGGCAACCACATGCAGTGTTGGCACCGCATCGTCGCAAAACAGCCGGCAGTCGGCACCCAATCGCGCGCGTGGATCAAGCACGACACGTACCGGGTTGGCGCCGGGCACGTGGCGTACGGTTAGCTGCGGATCGTCGGCCGCGACGGTGCCCGCGCCCACGATGACCGCATCGACGAGCGCACGCAGGCGGTGTAGATGGACCCGGCTGGCCTCACCCGTAACATAGTGCGAATGGCCACTTTCAGTGGCGATACGTCCATCCAGACTCTGGCCGAGTTGGGCGATTACAAAGCGCCCGCCGCCGAGCGCGACCGGCAACAACGTATCCAGCAGTGCCGCGGCCGCGTCGGATACCGGGGCCTTTACCTGCCAGGCGCCACGTTCATCGATTAGTATAGGCGTCTGCTGCGTATTTCCGTCGCCAAGCGTCGTCGGCGCGCTGCGCCGATCAATGCGTGCATCCTGAATCAAACGCCAGGCGTAATGGTCGTCCATCAAAGACATGATTGGGTCGTCGCGGGCTGATTTGGGTTGGCGGCGCGTTTAGCGCATGCGTCACACGCGCAGAATAATGCCACGCCACGTGCCGCCGTCACGGCCGATCACACTGCGGGCGCGATACGCGCAACTTGAGTTTTGCGAAATAGCAACCATACCGGGACACAGTATGCGACAGGTGGAACGTTCGATATTCGATTTGCGGCGCGGTCTTCCCGTGCTTATTCGCCACAGTGCGCCGCAAGCCGATGACTCGCACAGCGCCACCCTCGTCGCCCCGCTGGAAGGCATGACCGATGACATCCTTCAGCGTCTGGCCGAACATGCCGGCAATCCCTGTGCGCTGATCGTCACCCGCCACCGGCTGGAGGTGATGGGCCTCGATAGCGACGCCGAGGCTGCCGCGCTGCCGATCACCGACAGCCAGTCTGCGACGCAGCTCATCGAATGGGCCTGTGCCCGCCATCCGCAATCGCCGCCGACCGCCGCGTCGCTACAAAACGCAGACGTTGGCGACGCCGCCGGGCTGACACTGATGCGCCGCGGCCTGCTCATTCCGGCGGCGATCACCGCGCCGGTGGCCGCCGATCGGCTCGCAGCGATCGAAGCCCGGGTCACCGACGGCAGTCTGCTGGCCACCGATACCGATGCCGTGGCCGGTTACGACAACGAAGCACCGCGTTTTCTCAAGCGCATCAGCGCGGCCGATGTGCCGCTCGATGATGCGCCGCGTTCGCGCTTCGTGCTGTTTCGCGAAGCGGACGGCATGCGCGAACATCTGGCGATCGTGATCGGCGATCCGCAAAAGTGGGCCGATGCCGTGCCGGTGCGCCTGCATTCGGCCTGTCTGACCGGCGACCTGTTCGGCAGCCTGCGCTGCGACTGCGGCGAACAGCTGCGCTCGAGCGTGGCCAAGATCGACGAGCACGGCGGCGGCGTATTGCTCTATCTGGCCCAGGAGGGCCGCGGCATCGGCCTGGCCAACAAGCTGCGCGCCTACAGCCTGCAGGACGAAGGCCTGGACACGGTGGATGCCGATCACGTGCTCGGCTTCGGCGATGACGAACGCCGCTACAACGTAGCCCTGGAAATGCTCGCCCAGCTGGAAATCCAACGGATCGAGCTACTCACCAACAACCCCTCCAAGATCGCAGCCATGAGCCGCGGCGGCGTGACCGTGGTCCAGCGTAGTGGCGTGTATGGCCGGGTAACCCACCAGAACCGGCGCTACCTCACCGCCAAGGCAACCCGTGCCGGCCACTGGCTCGATCAGGTGCTCGGGACCACGCCGGAAGACGCGGCCGCCACCGACAACTGATCGTGGTGTGGCCTCACAAGCGAGCGACTCTGGATGCTGATCACAGCGATTTGCGACGGAATTAGTCCGCAAATAAACGCGAATACACGCAGATGTAAGTAGATGGTTCGTGGGCGAGTGGCTACCCGCCACCCTCGCGCCTGCCGCGAAAACCGCAAACTCCAGACTGGCCTTTTGTCTTTATTCGCGTTTATTGGCGTTCATTCGCGGACAACCTGTCTTTGGCCTTCGCGACGACGGCTTGAAGAATATCGGTCCGCAAATGAACGCGAATACACGCAAATGTAAGTAGATGGTTCTTGGGCGCGTGGCTGCTGCCAGCCTCGAGTCTGCCGCGAAAATCGCAAACTGCTGGCTAGTCTTTTGTTTTTATTCGCGTTCATTCGCGGACAAACTGTCTTGGGCTTTGGCGATGATCGCTTGAAGAAAATTATCCGCAAATGAACGCGAGTACACGCAAATGGAAGGAGTGTCTTCCCGCGCATCAGGTCATCAGTGCGCCCAAAGCACCGTTTAAAAACGCAGAACACCAATACCGCTCTGTCTTTATTCGCGTTTATTTGCGTTCATTTGCGGACAAACGGTCTTGGGCTTTGGCGATAATCGGTTGAATAAAATCATCCGCAAATGAACGCGAATACACGCGAATGGAAGTAGCCGGTTCGTGGATAAGTGGCTGCTCGCTACCCTCGAGCCGGCCGAGAAAAGCAAACTGCTGACTAGCCTTTTGTCTTTATATTCGCGTTCATTGGCGTTCATTCGCGGACAACCTGTCTTTGGCTGCCGCCAACACGCAAAAAGTGGCTGTCAGGGATTGCGGTGACCGAGCGTATCCAGATCGAAGGCCAGCGTTTCGTCGATGATCGCGGCCAGGCGGGCGCTGAAATGTGTGGCCAGCGTAGCGCCGCGCTCGGCGCTGGCCAGGCGGGTATCGCCGGCCACGCCCTGCGGATGCAGATCTTCGGCCATCCAGGCAAAGCCGGCGTCGCCTTCGGGCAGTAACGTGGCTCCCGCTGCGGCGCGATGCGCGCCGATGGGTTTGAACTCGGCCAGCTGGTCACGCCGCACCGACGCCGGCGCGAAATGCAGCATCAACGAGGTTTCCAGAGCGCCGCCGTGCAGGCCGTGGGCAAGCTCGTCCGCCGCGAGAATGGCCGGTGGCGCGCTAAAACGAAAATAATTCGCCTTGACCACGAGCATGGCATGGGCCGCACGCAGCTTGAGCGCGACGATGTCGAGCACGGCCTTGTTGCCGCCGTGACTATTGAACAGCAATAACCGGCGAATGCCGGCCGCCGCCAGCGACGCACCGATCGATTCGATCACCGCGATTGCTGTTTCCGCGTCGAGGCTGAGCGTGCCGGTAAAGCTACTGTGTTCCGGACTCGCAGCGATGGCCATCGTGGGCAACACCAGCACCGGCGCACTGGCTGTATCCAGCTGTTCGAGTGCGCCGCCCAACAGGCCCTCGCCAATGGTTACATCGGTGGACAACGGCAGATGCGGGCCGTGTTGTTCGATGGCGGCGACCGGCAAGACCGCCAGCGCGCTGTCGTCGGCCAGTTCAGCCAGTTCCGGGCCGCTCAGATCCTGCCAGTGGTGCCAGGCCACGATCAGGCTTCGCTGTCGCGCGGCATCCGGCCCATGAGATAGAACTCGTCGTTGGGCCGCATCGAGGTCAGGTTGGCCATGCGATTCGACAACGCGAAAAAGGCCGCGATCGCGCCGATATCCCAGATATCTTCGTCACTGAAACCGTGTTCGGCCATCCGTGCATGGTCCTCCGGGCCGACCATATGGGCGGCATTGGACACCTGTACGGCGAAATCGAGCATCGCACGCTGTCGCGGCGTGATATCGGCCTTGCGATAGTTGACCGCGATCTGGTCGGCGATCAGCGGATTGCCCTCGCGAATACGCAGAATCGCGCCATGGGCAACCACGCAGTACTGACATTGATTGATGCCCGAGGTCGCCACCACGATCATTTCCCGCTCGCCCTTGGTCAGGCCGCTCGGTTTTTCCATCAGCGCATCGTGATAGGCGAAAAACGCACGAAACTCATCGGGACGATGCGCCAGCGCCCAGAACACATTGGGCACGAAGCCGGCCTTGTCCTGCACCGCGAGAATACGCTCGCGAATATCGTCCGGCAGATCGTCGAGTGCCGGTACGTTGAAACGGCTGATCGGTTTATCCATTACACGCTCGATGCTTGAAAGACGCCGCGCAACAATAGCAGCGATCGGTGCTGCTCGCGGCTAATTGCTGTTCTCGCCGGCGCGCGGGGCGGGCTCGCGTACGAAGCCCAGCGTTTGCGGCATTAAGGCGCGATCGCAGCGATACACGGGCAGGCGCGCACCCGCGAAGGCGATTTCCAGCTCGGTCTGTTCGCCGCTGGGGGTATCGAGCGCGCCTTCGAGCGCCTGCTCGTCGATCTCCGCTTCACTGCCTGGCTCGTGCAGGCGTTCAAGCACCCAGGCGAGATCAGCGCCCTGGATGAGCACCGCACCCAGCGGCGTATCGAGCACGCCCGCACTGTCTTCATCCAGATACAGCGCGGTGGCGCTATCGATGGGGTTGCCGCTATGGGTCACCAGGCGGTCGTCGGCCTGGACCCGTGCGACCAGCGGTGCGTATTCGAGTTCGATATAGCCACGCTGCGGGCCATTCTGAAAGAACCAGCGGCCGTAGTCGTCCACGCCGTAATTGCGCGCGATCGTATCCACGATACGGCGATGGCGAATCACCTCGCCCTGAATCAGCCATTCGCCGCGCCGGTTGAGCCCCAGCCAGCCGAACAGTGCCGGCACGTTCGGCATGCGCGCCATCGCGCGTTCCACCCAGTCGTCCATCGCTCATGCTTGTCGTTGATTCAGAGCGTGATCATACGCTGCGCGTAGCGCGTGCCGACACGTCGACCGCCCGCGACCCGCTTGTGCTGGCACGCCCCGCCGCGATCTGCTGCAATCGCGACATGTACGATTGCATTGTCGTTGGCGGCGGTATCGTGGGCCTGGCCACCGCGCGTGAACTGCTGCGCCGCGAACCGGCGCGCCGCGTGCTGGTACTGGAAAAGGAAGCCGAACTGGCTGCGCATCAGACCGGCCACAATTCGGGCGTGATCCATGCCGGCGTCTATTACCCGCCCAGGTCGCTGAAAGCCCGGTTCTGCGTGGCCGGCAATACCGCCACGCGCGCGTTTTGTGCCGAGCACGGTATTGCCTACGAAACGCCCGGCAAATTGCTCGTGGCAAGCGTCGAGGCCGAGCGCGCGGGGCTCAAGCGCCTGTTCGAGCGTATCGCGGCCAACGGCATCGCACGCCACTGGCTGGAAGCCGACGAACTCGCCGAACGAGAACCCGCGCTACGCGGCGTGGCGGCCATCCACGTGCCGAGCAGCGGTATCGTCGACTACCGCGCGGTCAGCCGCGCGCTGGCTGCGGATATCGAAGCCGCCGGTGGCGAAATTCGTTGCCAGACGCCGGTGCGTGCCCTGCACGAATATGCCAGCGAAGTCGTGGTCGAAACGCCGAACGACACGTTGCACACGCGTGAACTCGTGGCCTGTGCCGGGCTCATGGCCGACCGGCTGGTCCGTATGCTCGATATCACGCCCGATTTCATCATCTGCCCGTTTCGCGGTGAATACTATCGTCTGCGCGCGGCGCGCCGCGATCTGGTGCGCCATCTCATTTATCCCGTACCCGAGCCGGGCATGCCGTTTCTGGGTGTGCATCTCACGCCGATGATCGACGGCTCGATTACGGTCGGGCCGAATGCCGTGCTGGCAACCGCGCGCGAAGGCTATCGCCTGCGCGACGTGAATCTGGGCGACACGGCCGAACTACTGGCCTTTGCCGGCGTACGTCGCATGCTCGCCCGCCATATTCGCCCCGGGTTGCATGAACTACGCAATGCCCTGTCCAAACGCGCTTATCTCGCGCGTGTACAACGCTATTGCCCACAACTCGAACTCGACGACCTCAAAGCCCACCCGGCTGGCGTACGCGCGCAGGCGGTGGCCCGCGACGGCAGCCTGATCGGCGACTTCAAGTTCATCGACACTCCGCGCACCCTGCATGTCTGCAACGCGCCCTCGCCCGCGGCGACCTCGGCCCTACCGATTGCCACCCATATCGTCGACCGGCTGAGTACTCGCGACTGAATACACGTTGGTCTTGCACGCCGCCGTGCGCGCGTTAGCATCGCCGGCATGATGCGCCCCGCCAAGGAAACCCCATGACCGATCAGAACGCCGTTCATTTCTACGAGCCCCGTAACGGCCACGGCCTGCCCCACGACCCGTTCAATGCCCTGGTTGCGCCACGACCGATCGGCTGGATTTCATCGAAAAGTGCGAACGGCACGCTCAACCTCGCGCCCTACAGCTTTTTCAACGCCTTCAATTACACGCCGCCCATCATCGGCTTTTCCAGCGTGGGCTATAAGGACAGCGTGGCCAATATTCAGGAAACCGGCGAGTTCGCCTGGAATCTGGCCACCGAAACGCTCGCCGAACCCATGAACGAAAGCTGTGCCGCGCTCGGCCCCGAGGTCGACGAGTTCGAACTGGCCGGGCTCACGCCCGCGCCGTCTCGCGTAATCGACGTACCGCGGGTGGCCGAAACGCCGGTATCGTTCGAATGCCGGCTCAGCCAGGTACTACGCTTGACCGGCGCCGATGGCAGCCAGACCGATACCTGGCTGGTGCTCGGCGAAGTGGTGGGCGTTCATATCGACAAACGACTGCTCGTCGACGGCGTTTACGATACCGCGGCCGGCCAGCCGATCATGCGCGCGGGCGGGCCGGCCGATTATTTCCGCATCGGTGCCGATCAGCTGTTTCGCATGCGCCGGCCTGGCGCATAGACAGCAGCGCGACTCGGCGACGCCGGCTAGCCGGCGTCGCTATCGGTCTTTCCACTGGCCTTGCGAATACGCTCGATCACCGGCCCACATTGGTTTTCCTCGCCGCCGGTGGGCGAAACCAGCGCCAGGAGTGAGGCGGCCGGGGTGGCAGCCACGCCCAGTGCCACCGCCGCCGCGCCGCGTGCAAGCAGCGGCCCGGCCTTCACGCCGGGCGACGGGTCGGCAAAGGTGCCACGCACATACAACGGCGAGCGCAGTGTGAACAGACGCGGGCCCTTGCTCTTGGGCGTAATGGTCAGATCCAGCGTTTCCGGGCCGAAATCGATATCGCCGGTGATATTCACGATCGCGTTTTCGGTATCGAATACGAATACCGTCGGCGTTGCCAGCCCCTGGTCGACCGGGATATCGGCCGCCGCGCAATTGATACGCACCAGTTCGTCGCCGAACAGCTTGCCGACGACATAATTGCCCACGTTCAACCCGGCCAGTTCCATGAGATTGCGGCTGATCGCACCGCGGTCGATGAGCACGGTCAGCCGCCCGTTCGCCCCGCCGAGCAATGCCGCCACCGAGTTGCCGGTACCGGTAATACTCGCATCGGCATTGATCTGGCCGAGACTGCCGTCCAGCGCTTCGACCTCCGGCACGATTTCGTCGAGCTGCAAGCGCCGCGCATGCAGATCGGCACGCGCGGCCAGCGGCGACTTGTTGCCCTCCAGGCGCACCGTGGTGTTGAGCTCGCCCTTGGCCACACCGAAACGCAACGGGTCCAGCAGAATTTCACCGTTGTCGAGTACGAGGTGGGTATACAGGTCGTTCAGCGGCAAGGTGTCGCCGTGCTGGATGCTTTCGGCGGTGAACTTCACGTCCGCATCCATCGCCGCCCAGCTGTCGGTATCGAAGGTTTCGACGGGCAATACCCTGTCCGCAGGCTGACGCGTGGATTCGCCGCGCTCGGCCTTGTGTTCATTGGAATCCGCGCCGATCAATGACGCGAGATCGGCGAAGCGCAGCTGTTTGGATTTCAGTTCGCCGGTAAGCTTCGGACGTTCGCCGCGCTCATCAAAGCGCAGGCTGCCGTGGATATCGCTGTCGCCGATGTGCCCGGAGAAATTGCGATAGGCAAAAGTCGAGCCCTTGACGTGATTGATCTCGGCGCTCAGATGCCCGCGCGTTGCATAGGCCGGCGTCGGGGGCAGCGTCACGCCGGTCAGGCGCTGGAGGTTGTCGAGACTGGCGCCGGGAAAGGCGACGTCCAGATCCGCGCCGCCGAAATTCAGCGGCTGGCTGATCGTACCGGCCACTTGAACGCGCGTACTGCCCGAGCGCACATCTGCCTGAACCGGGAACGGCGTCGTTTCGCTCTTGAGCGCCAGTACGCCGCCGATCTTGCCCTGGCCGGACAAGGGCGCGCCGCGATAGCGCCCGTCAATACTCCAGCCGAAAATATAATCGCGCACCGCTGCGGGGTCGGTTTCCAGGGCGCTGTCGTCGCCGGTGACCTGGGCAAAGGGCACGGCCTTATCCAATGGCTTGACCGTGAGATTGATATTCGCGTCGAGTGTGGCATCGCGGTAGTGCACCGTGCCCTTGTCGAAGGCGATTTCGTCGATGTCCACCGACCAGGCGCTGCCTTGCGAGGCATTGTCATCGCCGCCCGTGTCGCCGCCGATATCGAAGGTCCAGTTATCGCGCCCATCGCCCTGGCGAACGAGCGTGGCATCGGCGCCAGCGAAGGCAATACGCGGCAACGATATTTCTTTGGAGAACAGCCCCAGCGGCGCCAGCCAGGCATCCACGCGCGCAACACGTGCCATCTTGTCCGGCTCGAAACCTTGCGCATTGGCCAGGGTGATGTCCTGGGCGTGCACATGCGGCCACGGAATCCAGGCCGCCAGACCCTGCTCATGTTCGGGCCGATCCCAGTCCAGACCCAGATCGCCGTTGATGGCGAAATCGCGTCCGATCGCATCGGAAACCTGCGCGTTGAGCCAGGGCTTGATACGGTTGAAATCAAACAACAACACGAATGCGACCAAAATCAACAACACGGCCACCAGTCCGCCGAGGATGCCGATTCCGATTTTCGGTGCACGCTTCAAGGCGCTCTCCTGAAAAGAAATATGGCCTATGCAGAAGCAATTATGGCGCTAAACGGCACGCCGGTGTAGAACAGCCCCCTCGACCCATTTCCAAAACGCAGATCCGCCATGACCCGACTCCCCTTCTCCGCTGTCACGGCCGCGCCGTTGCTTGGCGCGCTACTCCTGGCCACCGGCTGCGCGAGCAGCGTCGATCAGACGGCACCGGCGCCGGCACAATCCGCACCGGCACCCGCGGTCAAATTACTGACCTATCGCTGCGAAAGCGGTGCCCGTGTACGCGCGACCTATCCCACCGATTCGGTCGCACTGGTGCGCTATCAAGGCGAAACGCGTCAGTTGCAGGTGGTGCGCGCGGCCAGCGGCGTGCGTTATGTCAACGACGATCTCGAATGGTGGACGAAAGGCAGCGGCACCGGCTCCACCGCCATGCTTTCGCGGCGCGCCAGCGATGACGTACTCGAACGCTGCGAGCAGGTCGCCGTCGAGGGCTGAGTCAGCCGCGCCTGCCAACCCGAACGGTCGCGCGTATCGATCGGGTCACAGCGCTTGAAGGCCTGCTATCCCGCCCCGATAATCCGGGCATCACGTTGAATCACGCACCGCGCGCAAGGACTTTTCATGGCCGACAAAAAATCCATTCTCACCGAAGATTCGCTGGATTTTCTCGAGCGCTATCTCAACAACGCGTCACCGACCGGCTATGAGTCGGCGGGCCAGAAACTCTGGATGGATTATCTGGCGCCCTATGTCGATGAATTCATTACCGACGCCTACGGCAGCGCGGTGGGCGTGATCAATCCGGATGCCGATTACAAGGTCGTCATCGAAGGGCATGCCGACGAAATTTCCTGGTATGTGAATTACATCACCGACAACGGCCTGATCTACGTACTGCGCAACGGCGGCTCCGATCATCAGATCGCCACCTCCAAGCGGGTGAATATTCATACTAGCAACGCCATCGTCGACGGTGTGTTCGGCTGGCCGGCGATTCATCTGCGCGATCCGCAGAAGGAAGAGACACCCAAGAAAGACAATATCTTCGTCGACGTGGGCGCGACCTCGAAAGAAGAGGTCGAAAAGCTGGGCATTCACGTCGGCTGCGTGATCACCTACCCGGACGAATTCTTCGTACTCAACGGCGACAAGTTCGTCTGCCGCGCGATCGACAACCGCATGGGCGGCTTCATGGTGGCCGAAGTCGCTCGCCTGATTCACGAATCCGATGAGCGTCCGAACTTCGGGCTCTACGTGGTCAACTCGGTACAGGAAGAAGTCGGGCTCAAGGGCGCAGGCATGATCGCCGAGCGCATCAAGCCCAATGTGGCGATCTGTACCGACGTGACCCACGACACCACCACGCCGATGATCGAGCAGAAGAAGACCGGCACCGCCAAGATCGGCGCCGGCCCGGTGATCACCTATGCGCCCGCGGTGCAGAACCGCGTGCGCGAGCACTTGATCGCGACGGCCGAAAAACACGAGATCCCGTTCCAGCGGCTGGTCAGCGCGCCGGCCACCGGTACCGATACCGACGCCTTCGCCTACAGCAACCAGGGCGTACCCTCGGCGCTGATCGCGCTGGCCCTGCGCTATATGCACACGACCGTGGAAATGGTGCATCGCGACGACGTCGAGAACGTGATCCGCCTGATTCACGAATCCGTGCGCAGCCTGGAGTCGGGCACGACGTTTAGCTACTTCGACTAAAAACGCCGGCGAGGCGCGCGGTGCTTAAAAAGATTCTCATCGCCTGCGGTGTCTTTTTCATCGCGCTCCTCGTCATTTATGCCGGTTTGTTTATCTGGGCGTTCCGCCAGTCCTATGTGGTGGCCGAGGACGTCACGCCCTACGTAGAAGGCGTATTGCCCGAGCTGACAACCTGGCAATATGCGTCGTTCGAACAGGAACTCACACCAACCCTGCGCGAACAGCTCGAGACGACGAACGGCGAGAAGGTTCTGCGCCAATTCGCCACACTCGGCGCGCTTGAGTCCCATGAGCCGCTACAGGTAATACGCGCTGAACGCGGCTTCAATTTGAGTGCCGGTCGCTATAACCGCGCGATCGTACTCATTCCGGCGCACTTCGAAGCCGGAGACGCGCAGATTCAGTTGACCTTGGACAAAGTCACGAACGGTTATGTCATCAACGGCATTCATATCTCATCCGTTGTCTTCCTCGAATAGCTCGGTTGCGCGCACTGAGATGGCGTCTTGATCGGTAGCCTGGCCGCCCTGCTTCTCTTCCAGCTGGCTGGAGAAATCATCGTGCGCCTGACCGGCGCGCCGTTGCCCGGCCCGGTGCTCGGCATGATTCTGTTGTTCGTCGCACTCGTCGTACGGGGGCGCACGCCCGCCGTGTTTGCCGATACCAGCCGCGGGCTGCTCAATTACCTTGCGCTGCTGTTCGTGCCGGCGGGGGTGGGCATTATCAGCTATCTGGGGCGCGTGGCCGACGAATGGCTGGCGATTACGATCACCCTCGTTGCCAGTACCGCGCTCGCCGTTATCGTGACCGCGTTCACCCTGCGCGCGCTGACCGCCAATCGGGGCGATTGATATGGACCGGCTAGCCCAGATCTGGGTCTATATCGAGGAAACGCCGCTACTGTGGCTGACCCTCACGCTGTGCGTGTTCTGGCTGGCGCAACAGCTGTATCGACGCCTGGGCAACTTTGCCCTGCTCAATCCGGTACTGGTGAGCGTGATCGTGCTGGTCGTCATCCTCAAGGCAACCGGCACGCCGTATGCGGATTATTTCGCGGGCGCCCAGTTCATCCATTTTCTGCTCGGCCCTGCCACGGTCGCGCTGGCGGTACCGCTAGCGGCGCAGGCCGCCGAGCTGCGCCGCTACTGGCTGCCGATCACCATCGCGCTGACTGCCGGCTCGGTTACTGCGGTGGCGAGTGCGATGCTCATCGGGTGGGCACTGGGGCTGGATTCGCAGACGCTGCTGTCGATGCTGCCCAAATCCGTGACCACGCCGATCGCCATGGGCGTGGCCGAACAGATCGGCGGTCTGCCCTCGCTGACCGCCGTGCTGGTGATTCTCACCGGCATCACGGGCGCGGTGATCGGTATTCCCCTGTTGCGCCTGCTCGGCCTGCGCGATCCGGTAGCGAAGGGTTTTGCCATGGGCGTGGCCGCGCATGGTATCGGTACCGCACGCGCCTTCGAGCACAGCGAACGCGCCGGCGCCTATTCCGGGCTTGGCATGGGCCTGAACGGCGCCCTCACCGCCCTGCTCGTGCCGCTGCTGGTGTGGCTATTCGGCCTGTAGACACAGGGGCTTGTCTCGACCGTGCCCTGTACCCATGCTGGATCTTATAAAGACCCACGCCAGGTTGGACTCAAACCGATCGAGTCTGCGGCACGGCGCTTAACGATTTAGCGCCCTGCCTGCGCGCCCGCCCTGGCCCGATTCGAAGACATCATGAACGACGAAACCAACGAAGCGACCGAACAACACAGCACGCGAAGCAACCATGCCGACGAGATCAGCCATACGCTGGTCCACAGCGGCCCGGCCCCCAAGCCGGAGGTGATCCAGATTCTGCCCATGCGCGAGACGGTGCTGTTTCCGGAACTGGTCATGCCGGTGGTGATCGACCAGCCCGGCGCGATCGCCAGTGCCCAGCATGCAACGCGCAACAAGCAGCCGGTCGGCCTGCTGCTCTCCGCCCCCGATAACGACGACGACAATGGCGATACGCCCGGCGCGGGCCTGCACCGTATCGGCACCGGCGCCAACATCATGCGCTATGTCACCAGCCCCGACGGCGAGCATCACCTGGTGTGCCAGGGCATTGCGCGCTTTCGGGTACGCGAGTTTCTCAAGGACGACGAAGGCCGTCTGAGCGCAAAAGTGGAGTGGCTCGAAGAGCCCGCGCCGGAGGGCGACAAACACGTCGATGCGCGCATGGATAACCTGCGCAACAGCGCGCTGGAGGCCATCGAGCTGATGGATCAGCCCTCGCGCGAGCTGGCCCATGCCATTCGTTCGATCACGTCGGCCGCCCTGCTCGCCGACGCCGTGGCCGGCTATCTCGGCCTCAAGGCGAAGGAAAAACAGCAGATTCTCGATGCCGTGGATCTGGAATCGCGTCTGGATCGCGTGCAATCGTTTCTCGACTATCGCCTGGAGGTCATGCGTCTGTCGCGCGAGATCAACCAGCAGACCCAGCAACGCATGGGCGAACACCAGCGCAAGGCCATGCTGCGCGAACAGATGCGCTCGATCCAGCGCGAACTCGGCGAAGACGAAACCGTGGCCGAAGAGGTCGAGCGGCTGCGCGAAGCCCTCGATGAGGCCAAGCTGCCCGAGGAAGCCGCCGAACAGACCGACCGCGAGCTGCGCCGGCTTTCGCGCATGTCGGATGCCTCGGCCGAATATTCGATGGTACGCACTTATCTCGAGCTCATGGCCGAGTTGCCCTGGTCCAAGCTGTCCAGGGACCGGATCGATATCGACGAATCGCGCGCGATTCTCGATGAAGACCACTACGGCCTGGACAAGATCAAGCGCCGTATTCTCGAGCATCTGGCCGTGCACAAGCTCAACCCCGAGGGCAAGGCGCCGATTCTGTGCTTCGTCGGCCCGCCCGGCGTGGGCAAGACCTCGCTCGGGCGCTCGATCGCGCGGGCAATGAACCGCGAATTCGTGCGTGCGTCGCTGGGCGGCGTGCACGACGAATCGGAAATCCGTGGCCACCGGCGCACCTACGTGGGTGCGATGCCCGGCAGCATCATCAGCCATCTGCGCAAGGCCGGCACGCGCAACCCGGTGTTCATGCTTGACGAAATGGACAAGCTCGGCGCGTCGGCCCACGGCGACCCCGCCTCGGCGTTGCTGGAAGTGCTCGACCCGTCGCAGAACGACAGCTTCAACGACCACTATCTGGGCGTGCCCTTCGATCTGTCGAAGGTGATGTTCATTGCCACCGCCAATGTGCTCGATTCCATTCCGGGGCCGCTACGCGATCGCATGGAAGTCATCGAAGTGCCTGGCTACACCCGCGAGGAAAAACTCCAGATCGCCAAGCGCTATCTGGTGGATCGCGCGCTCGAACAGGCCGGACTGACGCGTACGCAGTGCGATATCGCCGATGCGACGCTGGAAGCGCTCATTTCCGATTACACCCGCGAGGCAGGCCTGCGTAACCTCGACCGCGAAATCGGCGCCATCGTGCGTCATGCCGCGGTCCAGGTCGCCGAAGGCAAACCCGGCCCGGGCACGATCGCGCCGCAAGATCTCGCCGAGATTCTCGGCCCGAAACGTGTCGATAACGAAATCGCCATGCGTACCAGCATCGCCGGTGTCTCCACCGGCCTGGCCTGGACGCCCGCCGGCGGCGATATTCTGTTCGTCGAAGCCTCGCGCGCGCCGGGCAGCGGGCGGCTGACCATTACCGGCCAGCTCGGCGATGTCATGAAAGAATCCGCCCAGGCCGCGCTCAGTCTGGTCAAGGCCCGCGCCAAGGATCTGGGCATCGAGCAGAAACGCCTGGACAAGTCGGATATACATATCCACGTACCGGCCGGCGCGATCAAGAAGGACGGCCCCAGCGCGGGCGTGGCCCTGTATACCGCGCTCGTGTCGCTACTCACCGACCGCAAGGTGCGTGCGGATGTCGCCATGACCGGCGAGATCAGCCTGCGCGGGCAGGTACTGCCCATCGGCGGCGTGAAAGAGAAAACACTCGCCGCTCACCAGGCCGGCATCAAGACCGTCATGCTGCCCGAGCGCAACCGCAAGGACGAAGAGGATATTCCCGACAACGTACGCAGCGCACTGGATATCCGCTACGTGTCGCATGTCGACGAGGCGATCGAAATCGCGCTGTCCGGAACGGACTAGCCAATACTGCGTTGGCGCGCTGGTTTCGACACCGGCGCGCGAGCGCAATGCTCCGACGCATCTGCGTTGCTCCGGGTCACGCTGCGGTTAGCTTTAAACCTGGCCCCACGCGAAAAGCTATGCGTGGTTGGAACGGTTTTGAGGCACCTTCGTTGAAGGCATAACCGCCGATTGCGCGGGCTGACTCATTACCGGCCCTGCCGTGCGGTGGGCACAGGCGCGATTGCGCTTTACATGTCCGCAGATCGACGCCGATCAGCACAGATCGGGAAAGCCTTTCGGCGCATTGTCGAGATACATCTGCGTAGATCTGCGTCGATCTGCGGACAATGCTTGAGGAACCTCGCCTCCGCACGAACATCTACGCCGAGGCTGGAAAGGTTGCTGGGCGCGGCCGCGCCGCCTCGATTTAGCGCTTAGCGCCCGTGTTCAGCTTCGATCTCGCGCAGCCGTGCCTCGATGGCGCATACGTGGGCATCATCGGCCTCGAGCTTGCGTAGCGCGTCGGCCAGATTGAGCAGGTAATCGCGGTTGGGCCCGCTGGGCCCGTGCGAGACGGCGATCTGGCGGGCGATGGCATCAATGGGTGCCTCGCCCAGCCAGGCCTCGTTGTCGGCCGTGGCGATATACGCCAGACCTTCATCGTGGCTGCCGTCGGCAAAGGTCATCTCGGTGGAAAAACGCAGATAGCCGTTTTTCTCGCGATGATCGAGATGCCCGAATACGGCCGGGGTAATACGATAGGCCATGCCGGTGCAGACCATGCCCGGCGCTTCGACCAGCGTAGCCACCCGCCCGGGCGCCTCGGGCGTACCCCGATGATCGTGCGAGCCCTGCCAGAAACGCCGCTGCCAGCCCGTGATCGTGGCCGGCGTTCGGTCGATATAGTCGAAACCGGCCTTGTAGATCAGCGAGCCGTAGCCGAACAGCCACAGCTCGTCACGGTCTTCGAAACGCGCCGCTTCGCGGTTGGCCGCCGTCGTATCGAAAGACATGCGTCTGCTGCGTTCAGGCGGCCTTGGGCTCGGTTTCGCCGGCCACGCCGAAGTGGGTATACAGCCGATCGAGCACGCCCCGCAGCGCCTCACCCTGCAAGGCCACTCGCGCGGTGAGCTCGGCCACGGCATCGCCGGCGTCGAGCGAATCCAGATCGTCCTGAATCAGATCGAGCGCGCGAATACGCTTGAGATCGAGATTCTCGTCGAGATCGAACTCGATGGCATCGTCGACCGCCACATTGAGCTTGACCACCTGCATGCCGGCCGCCAGATGCGCCAGCACTTCGTCGCGCTGCAAATCCATGGCCGTAATACGCACGCTGGATTTCACCTCGTCGGTGGTCTCGAACACGCAGCGATCGCCACATTCAAAGCCGTTGGGCAGCGCGTTGACGTCTTCGAGCCAGCGCGACATTTCCTCGGCCGGGCGCACACGGGCATCCGGACGCGCGACCGGCAGGCTGCCCAGGGCTTCGCGCAGGCGCGCCACCACATCCTCGGCGCGTTTTTCCGACGAGGCGTCCACCCAGACACGATTGGCCCGCAGATCGATGATCAACGGGGTGCGCTTGGAGCGGGTGAATGCCCGCGGCAACAGCTCGAAATGGGCCTCGTCCTTGATATCGGCCTTTTCGCGGCGACTGACCTTGCGCCCTTCGGAGGTTTCGATACGCTCCACGCGCTCGTCGACTTCCTCGGCCAGCACGGCATTGGGCAACACGCGTGTGATTTCCTGATGCACGCAAATCACCAGACCATCAACCGCATGCACCATCGCATGTTCGCCCTTGATCGGCGGCACGAACCCATCGACCCGCGTGGCCTGGTCGCCGCATTCCGGGCAGAGCGCATCGGCCAGCTTTTCGTCGAGTTCGGCCGCTGTCCAGGAAAAGGATTCGGTGCCGAGAAACACACAGAGATTACGTATCCACATAGCGATCGATAACCCATGGTCGGGGAAGGACGCGATCGGCTCGAGCCGACGGCGACAATGGAGCGCGACCATACCCAACCGCGCAGATCGCCTCAAGCCGACGCCCGGCCGGTCGCTATCCCTGACCGGCGCGCTGTGGCAACATTCGCGCCGCATCGCGCCGGCCGGGCACGCGCATGCAAACGCTGCGCGCGAGCGCATGGTAACGACCCGGCGTGAAAACATAGAACACAGGGTTTTACCGGGGTGACCTGCCGCATGTGCCTAGCGCATGTGGCCCGCGGCCCAGCGCCGCGCCGCCGATAAGAAAACGAAAGACCGACGTGCGCCCACGTGGGCTTGCAACGGCCGACGCACCGCTGTGCCGATGCGTAACGCGTATGAACCGGCTGTTATAAGCATCGAACGCTTTCGTATTGGTGAAGTCGGCCCGGTGCCCGCATGTCCAACGCTTTACCCAGCCAGAGCAGGCCTGCCATGTATCGATTGTCTTCCGTCGCCCGTGTGTTGTCGCTGCTGCTGTTCGTTAGCGCCGTGAGCATGCTCGGCGCCTGCTCGTCCGAAAGTAACGACACCAACGACAACGCGCAGCCTGCCGAACGCGTACAGGCCGAAATCGGCTATATGCCGATCCTGCCGGACGCGCCGCTGTTCGTGGGCCTGGAAAACGGTGATATCGCCGAGGCCGGTATCGATACCAAGCTGGTGTCGTTCCAGAACGGACCGGCGATGGTGCAGGCGCTGCTCGGTGGCCAGCTCGATATCGCCTATTTCGGCATCGGCCCGACGATGGTCGCCCGCGGCAAGGGCGCGGATATCAAGGTGGTGGCCTCCAACATCATCGAACAGATCAGTTTCGTGGCACTGGGCAACCTGGCGCCCTATTTCGAGAACGGCGACCCAGCCACCGCGTTCGCGCGTTTCGAAAAAGACAACGGCCGCAAGGCCAAGATTTCGACATTCCCTGTGGGTTCCGTGCCCCAGACCGTGCTCGCCTACTGGCTCGACAAGCAGCTGGGCGTTGAAGACGATGCCATCGACGTGGTCTACCAGGGTGCGTCGCAGGTCCAGCAAGCGCTGCTAACCCATGCCGTGGACGGCGCGGCCATCCTCGAGCCGGTGGTCAGCATCGTGAAAAACCGGTTGGACGAAGCACGCGTGGTCGCCCACGGCGAAGCCATGTTCCCGGGTCAGCCCGGCGCCGTACTGGCGGTCCGTGCTGAATTCATCGACGCCCATCCCGAGATCGTGCAGAAACTGGTCGCGGCCCATGTCGCAGCCACGGAACAGCTCAAAGCTGGCGACGAGGCCGCTATCGATGCCGTGCATAAATATGTGGGCGGCGGGCGCCTGCCGCGCGAGGTCGTGGCCGAAGCAGTCGCCCAGTCGGCCGACAGCTTCGTGGCCGACCCCAATCGCATCATCGATGGCACCCGCCGTATGCGTGATTTCCAGCAGGCCACGGGCACGCTCGGCGCGGATACTGATATCGATGCGCTGTTCGAAACCCGTTTTTACGACGCGCTCGGCTCCAGCGAATCTGACTCGCAGCCGTAGCGCATGGTAACGAGCCCGAATAAAACACGTTCGCGCCGCGTTGCCCGACCGGCGCATGCCGCAGCCGCGCGGCTGCGCCGTATCCTGCTCGGGCTGGCCGGGGTGGCCGCATTCATTGCCCTGTGGAAGCTCGCCTATCTATTCAACTGGGCACCGCGGGGCACGATACCGGATCCGTTTGCCGTGCCGGGCGCGCTCTGGGATGAGTATCAAGGCGGGCGCCTGATCCCGGCGATCGGCTCCAGTCTCGTGCACTATGTCTGGGGCCTGGGCATCGGCACACTACTGGGCTTTGCGGTCGGTCTGCTCGCGGCCAGCCTGCGCGTATTCGACGAGGCCCACTACATGCTCGCGCGGATTCTGCGCCCGATTCCGCCGCTGGCCTGGGTGGTGTTCGCCATCGCCTGGTTTCAGGTCAGCCACGCCGGCGCCGCCTTCGTGATTTCCATCGGCGTGTTCTGGGTGAACTATTTCGCCACCGCGGCCGGCGTACGCGATGTCGACCCGCGCTATTACGAACTGGCGCGTGCCTTCGGCCACGGCGGCTTTTTCAAGCGAATTACCAGCATCACGCTGCCCGGCGCGGCCCCCGGTATTCTTTCCGGTATGCGCACGGGTGTCGGCCAGGCCTGGATGACGCTCATCGCCGCCGAGCTGCTCGGCGTACCCGGCATGGGCCAGGAAATGAATTCGGCCGCGGGCGTGGGCGCCTATGATGCCGTGGTGGTCTACATGCTCACGATATCGTTGATCTATACGCTTTCGGACGGGCTGTTCGCACTCGTGGAAAATCGCGTACTGCGGTGGCGACCATGAGCGGCACAGGCGCAAAACTGCTGGCGCTCAACGAGGTCGGTTATCGCTACCCGAACAGCGAACAGCCGGTTTTCGATGGTCTGAATTTCAGTATCGGCCCAGGCGAATTCGTCGCCCTGGTGGGCGGCTCCGGCGTGGGCAAATCCACGGTGCTGCGCTGCGTGGCTGGATTGGCCGAAGCCTCGTCCGGCCAGATCGTGCGTCCCGCACATACCGATCGCGGCACGCGCCCGAGCGCGGTCGTCTTTCAGGATACGCGCCTGCTGCCGTGGCGGCGTATTCGCGCCAATGTGGGCTACGGGCTGAGCGGGCTGGGCCTGTCACGCAGCGAGCGGGATGCGCGTATCGACGAGGTGCTGGATTTAATCGGTATGACCGAATTCGGCGACCGCTGGCCGCACGAGATCTCCGGCGGTCAGGCACAGCGCGTGGGCCTGGCCCGTGCGTTGGCCGTGCGCCCGCATATCCTGCTCATGGACGAGCCGTTTTCGGCGGTCGATGCGCTCACGCGTAGCCGCCTGCAGGATGAACTGCTGGCCATCTGGCAACGCCTGAACATGGCCGTGCTGTTTGTCACCCACGATATCGCCGAAGCCGCCTATCTGGCCCAACGCGTGTGTGTGATGCGCGGCTCGCCCGCACGGCTGGTGTTCGACGAAGCCGTTCCCGCCCCCTATCCGCGTGAACGCGACGACAGCCAACTCAATGCATTCGCCCAGCGCGTGGCGGATGCGCTCTAAAGGTGTACCGATGTCCGATTCGCCGTTGCAACTGATCATTCATGCAGCCGACGCGGCCTCGCTGGCTCGGGCTCGCAGCAATGCCGCGAACTTCGTCGCCGCCCGGCCACAGGCCGAAGTGGAAATCGTGGTCAACGCCGATGCCGTGGCCGCGGCACTCGAGGCGCCGCATACCACCGACGACTATCTGCGTCTGTGCGCGAATACCCTCGAAAAAAAGCAGCTCAACGCGCCCGCCACGCTGGCACGTGTGCCGGCTGCGGTGGTGTATATCGCCGAGCGCCAGCGCGCCGGCTGGGCCTATATGCGTGCCTGACCGCGCCGACGCGCTGCGCTTACGCGCCGGCGCGTATCTCGGCGATCAAATCGTGCGGGCAGTCCGAAAGCGTCTCGATAGCCGGGCGTGCATACAAATAACCCTGCTGGAGCGTAATACCGCGCGCATAGAGCCAGCGCGCCTCCGCCAGCGTCTCCACGCCCTCGGCGATCAGGCGAATATCCAGCCGATCGGTCAGGGTTACCAGGCCATCCATGATGGCCTGGCGGCGTTCGTTACGATCGACATCGATGATCAGATTACGGTCGGCCTTGATTACGTCCGGGCGAATATCCACCAGCAGTTCGAGATTGGCGTAGCCGGCGCCGAAGTCGTCGATGGCGGTCAGAAAGCCCATCGCCCGATAGGATTCGACGATACGCTGCAAATGCAGACGATCGCGCACGTATTCGGTTTCGGTGACCTCGAACATGATGTTATGCAGCGGCCAGCCAAGCTCGGAGGCCAGCTTCAGGGTCGCCTGGATACAGGCATTGGGTTCGTACACCGCATTCGGCAGGAAGTTGATCGATACCGGCCGCTCACAGCCCAGACCGTGCGCGATTTCGATCGCGCGGGTACGACAGGCCTGGTCGAACCGATACAGTGACGCCGGTGTGACCTTGGCCAGAATCTCCCCCGCGGACTGGCCGTCTACCCCGCGCACCAGTGCTTCCTGGGCAAAAACCTCGCCCGCGGCGATATCCACGATCGGCTGGAAAGCCATGGTGAAATCGAAGTCGAGGCCGTGGTCGCAACGACGACACGTCCCATTCTCATCGCGAAGACATTTGGACATTATTTCCCCGTGTTGCTTTTTTGCGCGCGCAAGAACTTCGGCCGATACAGAGTCTTATCGGCAAGCAAGGGGCGAACTTGCCCCCTGCGGGCGCACATTTTCGGCAAATAACGCCACAGCGCGACACCGGCGCCGGCCGCCGTGCGTGCGGGTGGCGGCCGATCATCGCCGATCGTGGTCATGAAGATATCGCCGTGCGACGGTTTGGCTTGAGCATGACGCGCAACCCTGCTGTGATGTCGGCGATGACGACCCGATTGAATCCATTCGTATACCGCGCCCATGCCCACAGGGAGCCTGCGCAATGACGCTTCGCAATATCGATGCGCTGTTTCATCCGCAAGGCGTGGTGATCTACGGCGCCGCGCAAGGCGCCGCCCAGACCCAGCTGCTGCGCAATATCGAAGCCAGTGTGGATGCCGAGCACTGCCGGCACGTCAAGACACGGGCCGATCTCGCCCGGCTCGAATCCTTCGACGCACGCCTGGCGGTCATCCTGGATGCACGCTGGGGCACCGAACAACGCATCGACGCGCTCGGGGCGCGTGGATGTCGTGCCGTGCTGTGGGCGGCCGAGCGGCGTATCTCCGGGAAGGTGCTGCGCGCCGCCCAGCCGTACAACCTGCGCCTGCTGGGTTCGCGCACCGCCGGTATCGTCCACACGCGCGACGGCCATAATTTCAGCACCCTCGCGCTGGAACCGCGCCCGGGCAAGGTCGCGCTCATCACCCAGTCGCAATCGCTGGCGGCCGCCTCGCTCGACTGGGCACTCGGGCGCAATATCGGTTTTTCCTGGCTTGCCTGCAGCGGCGCGGAAGCCGATATCGATATCGCCGATCTGCTCGACTATGCCGCGCTCGACCCGCGCACCCGTGCGATCGTGCTGCAGGTCGGCCATATCCGCTCGCCGCGCAAGTTCATGTCATCGGCCCGCGCGGCGGCGCGGGTCAAGCCCGTGCTGGTACTTCAAACCCGACGCGCCGTGGATGACGGCCCGCTCGGGCCGGACCCGGTGCGCTCGGCGGCCTTTGCCCGGGCCGGCCTGGTGGAATGCGAAAACCTGGGTGGGCTGTTCGACGGGCTGGCCGCCATGGAGCTCTTACCCACCATCGGCAGCCATCGGGTGGTCGTCGTGGGCAACGGCGCCGGGGCCTGTGCGCTGGGTACGGATGCGATGTTTCGCCACGCCATCGAACCGGCACGCCTGTCGAGTGCCAGCCGAGAAGCGCTCACCGAGCAAGCCCCGCAGGCCGTGGATCTGGGTGTGGCCATCGATATCGGCCGTTCGGACATCGATGAAACGCTCGCCGCACTGGCCCATACCTGTCGCGATGAGAATGTCGATGCCGTGCTGTTCATTCACAGTCCCATCGCCGGCCAGCCGCACGAACCCATGGTCAAGGCGATCGGCGCGGCCGAGTTCTCGCATCGCATCATGAGTGTCTGGCTGGGTCTGCATACTGCGCTGCCGGCGCGCGCCGCCAGCGCGAAAGCACGGCTGGCCACTTTCGTGACCGCGGACGATGCCGTGCGCGCGGTGCGCTATCGTGCCCGCTATCAGTTCACCCGCGAACTGCTTACGGCCACGCCGCCCCCCGACCCGACCGTGACGGCGGATGTCGACAGCCTGCGCGAACGCCTGACCATGCTGGCCAGCAGCGGCGTGGAATGGCTATCCAGCGACGAAGCCAGCCATCTGCTCAGTGCCTACGGCATCGCCGGCGAAACCCCGGCAGAAGCGGCCGTGCGCGTGCGCGTTCGTGTCTATCGCCACGGCGAACTGGGCATGGTGATGAGCGTGCGCGACGAAGCGCTGGGTATCGAACCCGCTTATGGCTTCGCACCACTCGATGCGTTGCTGGCACGGCGCATGCTCGAAGGCGCCAGTGCCGGGCGCCTGCGCGGTACGCGGGCAGCCTTCGAAGCGCTGGCCCAGGCGCTGGTGCGACTGGGCAAGCTCGTGGTGGACCTGCCCCAGCTCGCGGGTCTGGACGTACGCGTGGCCGCCGGCCCGCGTGGGCGCTTGCAGGCGCCGGCCGATAGTCTGATCGAAATCACCGATAAACCGCTTGCCGAGCGCGACCGGCTGGCGATGTCGCCCTACCCGGCGCGCATGCGCCATATCGTGTCGTTACGCGGCGGCACTCGCTATATCGTGCGCGCAATTCGCCCTTCGGACGAGCCGCTGGTATTGGATTTGCTGGAAAGCCTCAGTCCGGAAGAAATCCGCCTGCGGTTCTTCAATTTCATCCGCCATTTCTCGCACGATATGGCCGCCCGTATCACCCAGGTGGATTACGACCGGGAGGTCTCGCTCGTGGTCAGCCCCTACGACCGCCCGGACGCGCTCGCCGGCATGGGCACGCTGATTGCCGACCCGGATAACATGGAAGCCGAATTCGCCATTCTCGTGCACCACGACCACACCGGCGTCGGGCTGGGCCGGCATCTGCTCGACTGTTTGCTGCGTCAGGCCAGTGCCCGCGGTACCGAGATCGTCTATGGCGATGTGCTGGCTCAGAACCGGCCCATGCTGCAGCTCGCTCGCAGCCTGGGCTTCAAGGTCAAGCGCTCGCTCGACGATGCCAGCAGCGTACGGGTGGAAATTTCCGTGCGTAACTATACGAGCGTCTTACCGAGCTAGGAGATTCCGCCATGGCCGGATGCTGCCACGAAGACGATGCCCACCTGCAAGCCATGCGCGACGGCCAGCGACGTGTGCTCTGGACCGTGCTCGCGCTCAACGCGGTGATGTTCGTCGGCGAATTCACGGCCGGCTGGATCGCCGGTTCCACGGCGCTGCTCGCCGATTCGCTGGATATGCTCGGCGATACCCTGGTCTACGCCTTCAGCCTGGCCGTGATCGCGCGCGGCGCACGCGCCAAGGCATTGTCGGCCGGCTTCAAGGGCATGGTCATGCTCGTATTCGGGCTCGTCGTCTGTGCCCAGCTTGTCGCCAAGCTTGTCTATGGCCTGCCGCCGGCCGCGCCCATCATGGCAGTCGTGGGCACGCTTGCATTGGTCGGCAATATCGTCTGTCTCGTGCTGCTTACTCGTCATCGGGAAGACGATATCAACATGCGTTCGGTATGGATCTGCTCGCGCAACGACCTGTTCGCGAACAGCGGTGTCATCGTGGCGGCCGCGCTGGTTGCCTTCACCCACAGTATCTGGCCGGATCTGATTATCGGCGCGGCGATCGCGGCCCTGTTTCTACGCTCCGCCTTTGGCGTGCTCGGTGATGCCCGCGGCGCCTACCGGGAGGCAGCACAACCCGGGCACGTCTTGGACCGGTCGGCATGAGTCATCACGGCGTCGAAACGCCTGACACGACGGTATCGCCGGGCTCGGTCATCGACTTCTGGTTCGACACCCTCGCGCCCCGCGACTGGTTTCGAAAATCCGCCGCGCTCGATCGCCGGATCGCCCAGCAGTTCGGTGCCACCCTGACGGCCGCGGCCCGCGGCGAGCTTGCGCACTGGCGCGCCACGCCGCTGGGGCGGCTGGCCGAAATCCTCGTACTCGACCAGTTCTCCCGCAATATCCACCGCGACAGCCCGCGTGCCTTCGAAAACGACGAGCGCGCGTTGAACTGTGCCCGCGAGGCCATTGCAAACGGCGACGACACAATGCTTACGCCCCAGCAGCGTGCCTTCGTCTATATGCCGTTCATGCACAGCGAAACATTGGCCGATCACGAACGGGCACTCGCGCTGTATCAAGCGCTCGGCCTGGCCGGACATCTCAAATCCGAACGTGAGCACTACGCGATCATCGAACGTTTCGGCCGCTATCCGCACCGCAACAGCCTGCTCGGCCGTACCAGCACGCCCGCCGAAGCCGCTTTCCTTCGCGAGCCCGGCTCATCGTTCTGAACGGCGAGCGGGTAGTGGCTCGAGCGCTTCGGCGAGTGAATACTGGCTGACAATCCGCCGCGGCTTTTCGCCACGCATTCGAAAAACAGGAACGAGGATATTCGCGGCTGACGTCGCTTACCCTTCGGGCTCGTCGCTACGCGACGATTCGGCTCCGCTGCGCGAAGCCGTCGAACCAGCATTGTTGGTTTTGTCGCAGGTTCGACGCTTATTCGAAAGACCATATCAAAAGCCGGCGCTACGGCCGGCTTTTGATATGGTGCCCCGAGCAGGAGTCGAACCTGCGACCTGCCGCT
Organism: Salinisphaera sp. T5B8; assembly: GCF_040361255.1. NCBI lineage: Bacteria > Pseudomonadati > Pseudomonadota > Gammaproteobacteria > Salinisphaerales > Salinisphaeraceae > Salinisphaera > Salinisphaera sp. T5B8. The sequence continues at coordinate 78,117 of NZ_APNG01000002.1, forward strand.
TAGGAGGCGGCTGCTCTATCCTGCTGAGCTACCGGGGCATGGCGCGCGCCGCGGCTAGCCTACCGCAACCGCCGCAATATCTCGACCGCGTTTTGATGTGCGTCATTGAACTACGCGCCGAACGACATAGTATTCAGGCGAGCTCTGTATAACCTCTCGCGGCTCGCGTTCGCCCTGACGAAGACTTTCAAGGGCAAATGCGTTGCGACAAGGCGTGCGAGCGCAGCGCCTGCCTGATTGGCAGGTCAAGCTCGCACAACTAAGTCGTAGCACTTTTGAGGCCGAACCCCTTCGGGCCGGCGCGACCGTGACAGGTTGTGCAGAGCTGCCCTAGCCATTCGACTTCAACGGAAAACGCTGCTATTGGCAATTACCATAACCACTGCGTCATACATTGACTCCAGTGATATGGCCCCGCTAGCATGCGCCAAATATACCCTATGAGTCATACCGCCGTGTCCGGTAACGAAAAGTCGCCGTTGAAACCGACCACTGCACGTGGCGAGGCGACCCGACAGAAACTATTGGCGGCCGCCGAGGACGCGTTCGGTAACACTGGCTTCTTTCGCGCTTCGATAAGCGATATTACCCGTGCCGCCGGCGTCGCTCAGGGCACTTTCTACCTTTATTTCCGTAACAAGGAAGACGTGCTTGCGGAACTGGTCCGGCATATGGGGCGTGAATTGCGCCGTATGCTCGCCCACTCCATCCCGCCGGGCCTGTCGCGCCTGGACGCGGAACGCGAAGGCATGGCCGCGTTCATCCGCTTTGTCGGCAAGCGCCGCAACCTTTATCGGGTGGTTCAGGAATCGCTGTTCGTCGACGAGCAGATCTATAAGGACTACTACATGGATTTCGCGCGTGGTTATATCAGCGCCCTGGAGAAATCCGTGGAGAAATACGAGATTCGCGACGGCGATCTCGACGTCTGGGTCTGGGTACTCATGGGCACCGCCCATTTCCTGGGCCTGCGTTATGGCCTTTGGCAAAACGAAGGCCTGAACGAGGCCGAACTGGATGCAGTCATGGACTTCATCCGTAACGGGATCGCGATTCGCTCCAGCGAGACCCCGTAAACGCACCCGTGCCCGCCCGCAGGCACGCTATGCGCGGCACCCGAGGCCCGACTTAGACAGTCCGGAAAGCCCGGATTCGCCTCCAGGCAGACCCGTTCCACGCGGCAGAATCGCCGCCATTTTTGCGCCGCGCAACACCGCTTTTGTCCATTTGCTGTATTACACACCAATTCAGTCGAATTATTTTTAATGTCGAATTAGTGCATTAGCACAGTTCGCGAAAAATGTTGCAGTGCATTCCTTGAATATACACATATCTCGCCATACGCTATACCCATAGCCGAATAGCAATACGACTTTCGTTTAATACCGCGCCAAATCGCGCGAACACGTTTTCAAGGAGACCGCAATGAACACCCGTATCGCACACACCGCCCTTTCCACCGCGCTAATCGCCGGGCTTGTTGGTTTCTCCTCGCTCGGTTTCGCCCAGTCGGAAGCGGTTCAGGCGCTTGACGCCCAGAATGCGCAGCCCCAGGCCAACGCTACGGTCGCCAGTCACCCGCAGGCCGACCAGCTCGCCGCGGAACTCGATGCATTCAACCGTCAGGATACCCAGGGCCGTATCGTCGGCAATGGCCTGGCGAGCAGCGATCAGAGCGCCGAAGTCTCCCGCACGGCGATGCAGCTGAGCAACGAAATCGAAAACTACAATGCCCAGGCCAGCGAAGGTCTGGTACCGGAAACGCACATGCCTGCCGGCACCACGGTCCATACCTATCCGCAGACCGAAGCACTGGCCGCCGAGCTGGCCCGCTACAACGAGACCGGTGGCAACCTGAACGCACTGCGCTTCTAACCCCCTGAGAAGTGCATGCGAGCCGGGAGCGATTCAATCGCTCCCGGCTTTTTTGTGAGCGTTATGGGTATAATGGTTACGCGCTCGTTTGCATAAAAAGCGGCAAAATACAGCTATCACCGTCTACGAGCGCTGAAACCAGAATAAAAGGCTGCCCTAAGGCCCAGCCGACCACTCAGGAGAGATGATATGCACAAACCGGCAAAAACACGTTACGCACTGATCTGCGGCTTTGCCTTGGCGGGCACGATGGGCAGCGTTGGCGTTGCACTGGCCGAGCAGGATCAGGCCAATGAGCCGACCCGCGCCGAGGAATTGTCGCAGGAAGTCGAGCAGTTCAATCAGAACCACGGCTCTTTGAAAGAAGAAAGCGCGGCCCGCTCGGGTGCGCCCACCGGGCATATCGACGCCGATGGCGAATCGCTGCCGAAAACACCGGCGGACCACGAAAAAGCCGACGAACTCGCCAACGAAGTGCGCGATTACAACCGTAGCGGCGGCTCACTCAACCGCGACAGCGCGGCCGACAGCCAGGTCAACGACGATCTGTCCACGTCGAAGCCGATCGATCACGAACGTGCGGATGAACTGTCGCACGAGGTTCAAGACTTCAACAAGAGTGGTGGTTCACTCAACAGCGACAGCGCGGCCGACAGCGACCTCGACGACGACTGATCTGCGGTCTGTCTCTGTAGACAGATAGCGCGTTGATCCAGGGCGCCGACAGGTTTTTACCGCTTGTCGGCGTTTTTTTACGTTCTCTCGACAGCCGGCGACAACAACACCTGGCCCCGTCAGGGCGCTCGAAGCTGCCACCCTCGAACGCGTAACCGCAAAAAAAACGCCGGCATAAAGCCGGCGTTTTCGCGAGGCCGAAAAGCCTCAGTCGGCGTACGTAAGCCGATCCTTGGGTTTGGGCATTTGGCCAGACACCTGCTCGGCCAGCGAAATATTCTCGCCGACAAATTCCTTGATCCGAACACGGCCGACTTCCGGGCCCGGCTCCCAGGCGATCACCTGGCCGCTGGGCGAACGCACCAGCGAGCCTTCGCTGTGTACCGCCAGCTCGTCACCCACTTCGAGGCCCGCCGCCCGGCCGGCATTGATATACATATCCTCGCCCTTGAGCGCGAAACTGTGACCGAACCAGGGCGCGATGCCAATCCGATCGGCCGCGGTATCCAGAATACGATCGCTCCAGATTTCCAGATCCGAGTTCGACCCATCGGCAACCTGCACGCGTGTGGACAACGGCTCGTAGCGAATATCGAAATCCGGATCCATCATGCGCGACTCAAGCGTCACCGAGTTGCCACTGCCTTTGGGATCCACGACCAGCAGACCCCGGATACCGGGGAAGATCGCCAGCAAGCGCGGACAGTCGAGCGGGCTTTCCGAGCCACAGGCATCCGAGCCGCCAACGGCTTCATCCAGTTCGTTGGGCGAGATCAACGTCAGGCCATGGCGCGCCGACTGGCGTTCCAGTGCCGCGAGCAGACGATAGGCGGTCATCGAATCGCGCTGATCCTTGGCGATATAGACACCGATCTTGGGTTTCATCCCGGATGAATCGATCGTCTCCACCGGCGCCGCAGCCACTGCGGCCGCCGGCGCCTGACCGGATCGTATGGCATCGGCACGTCCTTCTTCACGCGCCTTGTCCATCCATTTTTCCCAGAAGGGTTTGCCCCAGTCCGTCTGCTCGTAACCAAACGCCGCGTCCGAATCGGCCAAAGGCGCTTCGCCGTTGTCACCGGCGGGGTTACCGGGCCCCGAGGCACAGCCCGCCAGAACACCTGCCGCCGCGGCGGCCCAGACAAGCGATTGAACGCGTTTGAAACGATTCGACAACACAGCGACTCCCGATACAAAAAAAGAGGGGCCTTCGCCAACGGCGAAGACCCCTTCAACCTTACTGACGCTTAGAACTGTACGCCAAGATTCACGCTGCCGGCGATTACCCGATCGTCGGCAAAGCTGCCGCCGTTCGGCGTGCCGCCGCCAATCAGGCTATTGCCACGCAGAATACCGACATCGTTCTCCTTGAGCATACCCAGCGTGGCCCAGGTACGGACCGCTTCGTTGAGCTGATAGCTGGCCTGCAAGTCGTAGACCGTGCTGGTATCGCTGGTTTCACCATTGACCGCGGCCGAATCCGGCACTTCGATATCCAGGAAGCCCAGCGCGCCGCGCACGGCGAACTTCTCGGTCACATTCATGCCGATACTGGCGATATACAGCGACTCGTCGAAGCCTTCACGCCCGAGGTAACGACCCATCTGATACAGGCTGGTCGGATTGGCGGTGGATTCCGGGCTGGAGTTGATCAGGCTCGAGTAGGTATCGAAGCCGGTCGACATCAGACCGCCGTCGCGGGTCGCCACGTACTGTGCCTTGAGTTCGAACATGCCGACGTCGGCGCCGATGCGGAAGTAACCCGAATAGGCGTCGTCGTTGAAGTAATCGCCGCCTTCTGCGGTCTGGTTCGCATTGACGTTGCCGCCTTCGAGCCAGTTACCACCAAAGGAAATATCTACCGGGCCCACGCTACCCTGCATGTAAGGCGAGTAGATATTCGTGTTCGACAGCACATAGGTATTACGCGGTCCGGCCGGCCCCACCAGGTCGCCGTTGTAGTTGTCGAGCCAGTGCACGTAGAGGAAGCCCAGCGACCAGCCGGATTCGCCCAGCGGGGCGACAAAACCCGGGAAGATTTGGTCGCCGTTGTCTTCGTTGAGGTAGCCGGTGTTGTCCTGACGACGGTCATAACCGATGAAGGCACTGACCTTGCCCAGCTTGGTCAGAAACAGCGCACGATCGCGACGGTCGTCGCAGACCAGGAAACAGTTGTTCCAGTTGGCTTCCTGCCGGCCGACGCGCAGCAGACCATATTGGAACGGAATCTGTACGAAGCCCAGGTCGAGCCGGACGTTGTCGCCGCGGTTGTCCGCATTGAACGAGTTATCGGAACTGGTCTGGTAATCGCGCTGGTCGCCACTCCAGCGATCGCCGGCCAGTTCCACGCGGGTATGGACTTCGACACCGGTTTCTTCGTGCTTGAGATCGGCCTTGACGCGTAGGTAATGCGCAAAGCCGTTATCGTTGTCTTGCGGGGTGATTTCCGGGTCGGTGGCCGGCGTGGCAAACGACTCGGACTCCACATAGAAACCGGTGGCGCGATAGTCGACGCCGATATCGGTCTTGATGGTGGCATTGGCTGTACCCACACAGCCCAGCGCTGCCAGGGCGGACAAACCGATGACGCGGGTCAGATGGCCCCGACGGCCCGGCTGTTTCGCCTCGATTGCTTTATTGAGATCGCGGATCATTTGTTCTTTCTCCCCTCTAGTTACTACGGGAACGCATGGACTGGTGTTCTCGAGTACTCCGCACACTGCTTGGGGCGTCGGTCGACCGGTTCGCGCCTCAGGCCCGCCTGGTCTTTATCGCTCGCACCCGCGTCGTGCTTTCAAGCCCAGGCCGTCGCGGCGACCGGTGGGCTCTTGGCCGACTTGCTCGATGTTGAATACTCCCCCTGGGTGACTCGTGAGTCATAAGTCACGACTGTCTGTTTATAGTATTTTTTTTTACCGTGCAAGCGGTTAGTGAACTCCTGTTTCATTTTTATTGACACAACCTGAAAGGCGGATTTTCCGATATGAATGCATTCGCCCCATCGCACTGTTTAGAAAAGATATATCCCGATTTCATACCGCAATGCAGCATCCGATTCGACTTTAATCGAATGCACCATACAGGCGTTGATGTGCATTGCAGCATGCGCATATTCGCCCGTCGCTTGTCGGGCCGTAAAAACGCATACCAAACCGGACTTTCCAAGGCGTGATCCGCGCAGAAATTTGGGCAAATGAACCCCGCGATTCGCGCGTTGGCGCCATCGAACCACCTCGTTGTCGGCTGGCTGCCACAGGGATAGAGGCTTGCCGCAGTCACGCGAATGGCGATACGTGGCGTATCCTTCAGAGCCGAAAGCGGCACTGCCGTGATGTGTGCGTTATCGACTGGCCGGCGAATGTTCTATCTGTATCACCACAACGATCTGAGCCGGCTGGCCGAGCTGTTCGGCGCACTACGTCAGCAACGGCCCGCACCGCCCCTGATTCGCGACACCGTGCTCGCCCCGAACGCCGGTATCGGCCGCTGGCTGCGTATTCAGCTGGCCGAGAGCGAAGGTATCGCGGCGAACATCAACGGCCGTCTGCCCGGTGAGTTCATCTGGGCCTTGCTGCACGATCTGATCGACGATGCCGACGCCGGCGATCATTTCGAGCCCGATTGCCTGCCCTGGCATCTGTACCTGGCATTACCGGCGATGGCGCATGAAATTCGCGCCGTGGCGGATTATCTGGGCGACCCGGTCGACGAGGTGCGCCGCTACCAGCTCGCCCGTCAGCTCGCCGATGTGTTCGATCAGTATCTGGTCTACCGCGCCGACATGCTGGCGCGCTGGGAGGCCGGCGAAACACCCGCGCACAATCCCGGCCACTGGCAGGCCGCGGTCTGGCGCTGGCTCACCCGGGCGGAACGGCTCGGCGCCCGTCATCGCGCCCGCGTGCTGACCGATTTCATCCAGCGCCTGAAAACCGACCGCGTCCTGCAACAGCGCCTGATCGCCCACTGCCCCGACCCGCTGTATTGCTTCGGGCTGGTCGCGCTCGCGCCCGATCATCTGCGCCTGCTCTATGCGCTGGCCGAGCACGTCGACGTGTATTTCCTGTTGCCCAATCCCAGCGAGGCGTATTGGGGCGATATCGTCGCCGGCCGCTTGCCGCTGGAACTGCCGGACGACGACGACACCTCGCTTTTGCCCGGCGAGGCCGCCGTAGAAGCCGGACATCCGTTGCTCTCGGCGCTTGGGCGCATGGCACGTGACACGGTGCGCGTACTGTATTCCGACGAATTCGCGGGCATGATCGAACCCGAACTGGGCGATCTGATGGCCTACGAGGTACCGCCCGACGACAGCCTGCTGCATCGTATCCAGGCCGATATCGTGCGCCTAGGCTGTCGCGACAGCGCCCAGGGCATGGCCGACGACGACACCTCGTTCGAAGTGCATGCCTGCCACAGCCCGCTACGCGAAATACAGGTGCTGCAGGATCAGTTGCTGGACCGTCTCGCCGCCGACGATGCCCGCGTGGCCGCCGGTGAGATCAACGCGAGCGCGCGCCTGGCCCCGCGTGACATCATCGTCATGTTGCCGGATGTGGCCGCCTACGCGCCGGCCATCGAAGCCGTGTTCGGCGGTGCGCCGCCCGATCGCTATCTGCCGTTCGGCCTGGCCGATCGCGCCCGCTCGGCCGCGCATCCGATCGTGACCTGTGTCTCCGCCCTGCTCGATCTGCCATTATCGCGCTGGCAGGCCAGCGAACTGCTGGATCTGCTGGCCGTACCCGCGGTCATGCGCCGCTTCGGCCTGTCAGCCGGCGAACTGGACGCGATGACCGACTGGGTGGCCGAGGCCGGCATACGCTGGGGCCGCGACAGCGCCCACCGCGCCGAACTCGGCGCCGGCGCATTCGAGCAGAACAGCTGGCGTTTCGGTCTGGATCGTCTATTGCTCGGCGTGGCCCAGTCCGACGACCAGACGCTGACCGCCGGTGTGGCCCCCTGGGCCGATCTGGAAGGCGGGATTACCGCAGCCCTTGGCAAGCTCTGGCGTTTCGAACGCGTACTCGCCGATACCGCCGACGCGCTGGCCGAGCCGGCCACGCCCGGCGAATGGCAGACCCGGCTCAATACGATGCTCGATGCGCTCGTCGCACCGGCTACCGACGCGCCCGACGAACAACGCGCGGTCGACAGCCTGCGCAGCGTATTCGCCCGTTTCGAAACCGCTGAACGCTGTACCGCCGAGCGCACACTAAGTGGCGATCGCCGTATCTTCTGGCCTGCCGTGCGCGACATGCTGCGGGCCACGCTCGAATCCGCGGCCGAACGCCAGCCATTCCTGGCCGGCGGCATCACCTTCTGCGGCATGGTGCCGCTACGCGCCGTGCCGTTTCGTGTGGTCTGCGTGCTGGGCATGAACGACGACGCCTTCCCGCGCCAGGACACAGCCCGCGCCTTCAACGTGATGTTCGATGCGCCGCGTCTGGGCGATCGCAATATTCGCGACGACGACCGGCTGCTGTTCCTGCAGGCGCTCACCGCCGCGCGCGACGCCTTCTATATCAGCTATCTCGGCCAGGACATGCACACTGGCGAAAGCCTGCCGCCCTCGCCGATCGTGGGCGAAACGCTGGAATTCGTACATCGCCATTATTTTCGTGATCACAGCGCGAAGGCGTTCAAGCAGCGCCTCGTCCACGATCAGCCCATGCAGCCGTTCTCGCCGCGCTACTTCACGCCCGACGAACCCGACGCGCGCGTATTCACCTTCGCCGGTGACTGGCGCGATGCCACCCGTGCGGCGATCAGCGCTCGCGCCACGGCCGCCCCGCTAGTGGACAACAGTAGCGCGCCGCTGCGCGAGGCCCTGGAGACGATCGACCTGGAAAGCCTGAAACGGTTTTTCGACCATCCACCGCGGGCATTCTTTCGCGAACGAATCAAACTCGACCTCGACATCGAGGACGCCCGTATCGACGATGCCGAGCCCATCGCGCTCGACCCGCTCGCCGCGGCCGGGCTGCGCCAGCGTCTGTTCGACAGCGCCGATCGTGCCGACCTCGATGCGATCGATCTCCAGCCCACCGCGCTCGAACGCGCCCGCGGCACGCTGCCGCCGCCACCCCTGGCCGATGTGAACTACGCGGATCAGGCAGACGCCGTGAACCAGCTGTTGCCGATCTGGCAGACCTGGAAGGCCGAGGCCACGCCGACCACCGTGGATATCGATCTGTCGATTGCCGGCGTGCGGGTGACCGGCCGCGTGCCGCAAAAATGGCCGCAGGCGCTTCGGCGGCTGCGTACCGGCAAGCTCAAAACGCGTTTTCGCTTGCGCTACTGGATCGATTATCTGGCCGTGGTCGCATCCGGCCACGACGTCGCGCTGGAAATGGCGGGCTTCGCGCCGAAGAAGAAGACCCTCGAAACCGCTCATTACGCGGGCCATATCGACACACAGACCGCCGCGACCATGCTCGCCGACCTCATCGCGATCTATCGCGACGGCCAGCGCCAGCCGTTGCCCTACCACCCGGATCTCGACGACGAATACGACGCCGACCAGAACAAGGCCTTCGACAACGTCAGCTACCGCTTCAAGCCGGATGCCTATTTCCCCCACCACCTGACCCGCGACCCGTACTTCGCGCGCCTGCTCGGGCCCGATGACGCGCCGCTGGGCGACAGCGCCGAGCAAAGCCCCTTCATTCAAGCGATCGAGGCGATCAGCGGGCCAATGAACGCCGTACTCACACCGGTCGATGATGGCTGACATCTCGCGTTGCTGCCGCCTCGAACCTCCGCCCCGCCGTGGCGCGCCGGCACGCCGGGGAAAATTGCGGATTCCATCGGCCCGGCCGAGCGTTTAGCCTACGCGCCGGTTGAGGCATGACAGGCTATAGCGCAGCGTGAAATATCTTTCTATCGTCGTTTTCGGGCTCATCGGCGCGGCTGGCCTGGGCCTGGCCATCGCCAACCTGCTTTCGCTGATTCCCAGCGATATCTGGTGGATTCGCATCACGGATTTCCCGCGGCTGCAAAGCGCTGTAATCCTGGGCGTGTTGTTGCTGGGCGCGGCCTGCTTTCTGGGCCGCTATCGGCGCACGAGCCTGGCGTTGATGGCCGTCATGCTGGGCACGCTGATCTATCACGCCATCGTATTGCTGCCCTACGCGCCCCTGCACGGCCCGATTGCCAACAACGCCTGCCCGGCCGAGAAACGCCTGACCGTGATGGTCGCCAACGTGCGCCTGACCAACAACCCGGACGGTCGGCTGATCGAGCAGGCCCGCCGCTACCAGCCGGATGTGTTCGTGGTGCTCGAGGTCAACGATCAATGGCTGAATGCGCTGGCGCCGCTCGAACAGACGATGCCCCACATCATCCGCCATACCACCGGCTCGTATTTCGGTATCGCGCTGTATTCGCGCCTGCCGCTGCATTCGAGTGAAGTGCGCCATCTGGCCGGCCAGGACACCCCGCAAATCGTCACCGAAGTCGAGCTTCGCACCGGCGAGCATGTCGATTTTCTGGGCATTCATCCGCGCCCGCCGCATCCGTCGCAGTCCGCACTTGGCCGCGACGCCGTGCTGCTCAAGGCCGGCTTGCTGCTGCACGACAGCGACCACCCCGGCGTGGTAGCCGGAGACCTCAATGCCACGCCCTGGGAACGGGCCGTCACGCACATGCGCGAGATCGCACGCCTGGTCGACCCGCGTCACGGTTACGGTTTTCTGCCCACCTACGACGCCAACTCCTGGTGGATGCGCTGGCCGCTCGATCATGTGTTCTACGAAGCGGGCTTCGATGCCATCGAACTGATTCGCGGTGACGATTTCGGCTCCGATCATTTTCCCTATGTCGCGCGGCTGTGCCGGGTCGAAAAAAGTGAAAGCGAAACCCGCGACAAACCCGAACAAGCCACCCTACGCAGCGCGCACGCCACCATCGAACGCGCCCGGGCCCAGGCGAACAAGACCGATGCGCCCTGACACGGCCGCGCGCTAGGCGCAGGCGGCGTCCACGCGGGCTGGTGGTCGTGCCACACTTGGCCCATGCCGTGTGCACTGTCCAACGCTGCGCCCCGCGTGGCCCAACGATCTGAATGAGCCCAAACCAGCCTTTCGATGCCGCCACCCTGCCGCTGCACGGCCTGCGCCTGATCGAGGCCAGCGCCGGCACGGGCAAGACCTTCAGCCTGGCCGGGCTGTATCTGCGCCTGATCGTGGAACAACGCGCGAGCGTGCGTGAAATCCTGGTGATGACCTTCACCCGCGCGGCCACCCAGGAACTGCGCGAACGCATCCGCGCACGTCTGGCGGATGCCGCGCGTATCGCCCACACCCGCGAACTCGCCGTCGCCGGCAACGCCGAGCACGACTTCACCCTGCGCGTGCTCGACAACAGCGACGAACCACGCGAAGCCCTGGCCCGCCGGCTCGCCGATGCCGCCGCGCGCGTGGACGAAGCCACGATCGTGACCATCCACGGTTTCGCCCAGCGCGCCGCCACCGAAAATGCCTTCGAATCCGCCCTGGCCTTCGACCGCGGCGACCCGATCGACGATCCGTCCATCTACCGCGAAGCCACCACCGACTACTGGCGCGAGCACGTGTTCGGCGCGCCCGCGAAGGCCGGCGACGTACTCGCGCTCTGGCCAACGCCAGACGCGCTGTATGCGACGCTCGCACCAATACTCGCGCGCCCGCATGTGCAGCTGGCCGGCATCGACCACGCGCGGCTGGCCGAGCTGGGCGACGAACTGGCCCAACACTGGCCGGGCACGGCCGACATCGTCGCCAAAACACTCGCCGAGGCGTTCGAAGCCGATGCGCTGCTCAAAAGCGGTGAGCTGTACAAGACACTGGCCGCGTTCGACGATATTGCAGGCGAAATCGCGGCCATCGACAGCCGTATTCGCGACGCACTCGCCGCGGGCACTACGCCGGCCTTGCCCACATGGATACGCGTGCTCGCCGAGCCGGCACCGCAGTTCAAGAAGGCCGCCAAATCGCAGGCGTACGGCCAACCGCTGGCCGATCTCGCCGCCCTGCCGTTGCTGGCCGAGTTGCAACCGCTGGCACGTCTGGCCGCGATCGACAATGCCGCGCGGGCCGTGCGCGCGCTCGCCGCCCAGCGCAAGATCGAACGCCGCCAGTACAGCTTCGACGATCTCATCGCTGCGCTTCATGCGGCATTGCACACGCCCGGCACCGGCGAGACGCTGGCCGATGCCCTGCACGAGCGCTGGCCTTACGCGCTGGTCGACGAATTTCAGGACACCGACCCGCTGCAATACGCCAGCCTCGCGCGTGTCTATCTGCACACACCGCGCGAGCGCGGCGCGCTGCTGCTCATCGGCGACCCGAAACAGGCGATCTACGGTTTTCGGGGCGGCGATATCTATGCCTATCTCGCCGCCGCCCGCGCGGCCGGCGATGCACGCTATACGCTCACCACCAATTTCCGCTCCACCCAGGCCGTGCTCGATGCGATCGAAGCGCTGTACACGCTGCCCGCCCAAGCGCCGTTTCTGGTCGACGAGATCGACTTTCCGCATATTCAGGCAGGCCGCACAGCGAACGACAAACGCATTGTCGACGCCCACGGCGACGAACTATCCGCACTCACTGTCTGGCAGTTGAGCGGCGGCAAAGGCACGAAAGGCGAAGACCGCCCGCTGCTCATCGACCACACCGTGGCCGCCATCGCACGCCTGCTCGACGGCGCCACCCACTGGCAAACCCGCGACGGCGACAACCAGCCGATCGCGCCCCGCGATATCGCCGTGCTGGTCAATAGCCATCACGAGGCCACGGCCATTCAGGCCGCACTCGCAAGCACGGGCATCATGGCCGTCTGCCAGCATCGCGACTCGGTGTTCGCGAGTGCAGAAGCCGACGACCTGCGCCGGGTGCTGCGCGCCATGGCCACACCGGACGATGCCATGGCCGTACGCGCGGCCCAGCCCACGGCACTCATCGGCAAACGCCTGGCCGATCTCATCGCGCTGGCCGACGACGACCATGCCATGCAGCAGGCCATCGAACGCTTTCACGCACTCCACGAAGCCTGGGCCAGCCGCGGCGTACTGACCGCGCTGGAACGGCTGTTCGTCGCCTGTGCACCGGCGCTGCTCGCGCTCACCGACGGCGAGCGCCGCATGAGCAATTACCTGCAGCTGGGCGAACTGCTCGCCAGCGCCGAAGCCGAATGCTTTGGCATGGCCAGCGTCGTACGCTGGCTGGACGAGCGCATCGCCGCCGCCCTGGATGGCACGGCGAACGCCATCGATGACGACAGCCAGCTACGCCTGGAATCCGACGCCGATCTGGTGCGTATCACCACCGTGCATGCCGCCAAAGGTTTGCAGTACCCGATCGTGTTCATGCCGTTCGCGCTGTGGCTGGGCACCGCCGGCACGCCCGACAAGCCGCCGCTGATCTTTCACGACGACAACGGCCAGGCGATGATCGACCTGGTGGGCGATAACGCCACCCATCGCGAACAGGCCGTACTCGAGGCGCGTTCGGAAGCGCTGCGCCTGCTCTATGTGGCCCTCACCCGAGCCGAACAGGCCATCGTCGTCGGCTGGCGCGAGGCGCCCACGACACGCGCCAGCGCCCTGGCCAGCCTGCTCAGCCGTGGCGAACAAAGCGCCGCGGCCGCGCTGGAACAGCTCACCGACAACCCGTCGATTACCATCGAGCCGATCGATGCCGAAAGCACGCCGCCGACGGTGGAACGGCGTACACCGCACAGCGAGCAAACGCTGGGCGAGGCGCGGGATGATTTGCCCGTCCCGCGCCCGCGCTGGTCGACCTACAGCTTTTCGCGCCTGGCCCATGCCCCGGCCGACAACCGCCCGGCCGAACTGCCCGAAGCCGGCGCCGAAGACGAACTGGCCAGCGCGCCGTCGGAGATCGTCGCCGCCGATAACGAAGACAGCTTGCCCGCCCTGGACGCGCGCCTGGCCGGCGTGCGTTTTGGCTCGGCAGTACACGACGTGCTCGAAGAGTGGGTAGCCAATGCCAAACGTGCGGCCTGGCCCGCGCCAGGCGCACCGCTTACCGACGAGCAGCGCGCCTTTCTGATCAAAACGCTACGAAAATACGGCCTCGTCGGCGACGACGAACAGGACGTACGTATCGAACAGACCGCCGCGCTCATCGCCCGCACCGTCCATACGCCGCTGCCCGAACTCGGCCCGCTGGCCGCACTCGATGCCAACCGCAGCCTCGCCGAAATGGAATTCATGCTGCGCCTGCGCGGTAATCGTCTGGGCGCGCTGGTGGCATTGTTGCGCGATGCCGGTTATCTGCCCGCTGCCCTTGGTGGCACGCCGCAGCAAACGCTCTATGGCCTGATGCAGGGTTTTATCGATCTCGTCGTGGAAAAAGACGGCGCCTATTACGTGCTGGACTACAAGACCAACCGCCTGGGCGACACCGCGGCAGCCTACAACGAGGCGGCGCTCAGCCGCGCCATCGGCCGGGCCCACTACGACCTGCAATATCTCATCTACACCGTCGCCCTGCACCGGCATCTACGCCAGGCGCTGGGCGATGCTTATGACCCGGCCCGCCATCTGGGCGGCGTACAGTACCTGTTCGTACGGGCAATGGACGGCGAAACCAGCACCGGCGTATTTACCGACACACCACCCGTCGCGCTGATCGAAGCGCTGGATGCGTTGTTCGATGCCGAACTGACCGCGCAGGGGGCGACCGCATGAACTCGCAACCGCACGTAGCCCCTGTAGTCTACGTAGGTCGGCTTAGGCCGAAGGCCGTAAGCCGACACTCCGGCGTCGCAGTCGGCGTAGCGCTCGGCGCTCAAACCCGCGAAAATCGTGCGTCATGGCCCACACGTAAACCGAGCGCCTATCGCTGCTCACGAGGTTTACGCCCCCTCGGTTTAGCGCTGCAGCGCGATCCACTGTCGTTTGCTTGTCCAAACGGAAGTGGGCAAAGCAAAAGACAACCCGGTTACGCTTCGGCCCTGCGCCAGCGCAATATGAAGCGCTCGGGCCGAATGGACATGGCCCCGGAGGCATTTGACCCGGTCGCGTCGCATTGGCATCGCATACGCGTTATCGCCCAGCCATTTACGCCCAAGCTATGCGGCAACGATCGGCTCAATATGCCGCTTGGGCCGGTGCGCGGACAAATCGTATGTCGTCTGCATATTCACCCAGAATTCGGGCGATGTATTGAACGCCTCCGACAAAAGCCATGCCGTATCTGCAGAAATGCCCCGCTTACCGCGAATGATCTCATTCACGCGCTGAACGGAAATACCCAGATGGCTGGCCAGCGCCTTCTGGCTCAAACCCAATGGTTCGAGAAATTCATGCAGCAGGATCGCACCCGGATGGGTCGCTGTTCTTTGCGTGGGAATCATCTCGGTACCTCCAAAAGCTTGATGTCGCACCGCTCATCTGTGGTAATCCACGATGGCAACATCATGCGCGTCCGCGCTGTGCCATCGAAATACGATCCGCCACTGGCTGTTGATTCGAATGCTGTGGAATCCCTGGTAGTCGCCGCGCAACGCCTCAAGCCGATTGCCCGGCGGCACCTCCAGATCGCGCACCGTCGTCGCCGCGTTGATCATATCCAGCTTGTAGAGCGCCGAATCGAGTATTTGCGAAGGCAACCGCCGTACTTTGTTGCTGGATACGCCGTTGAACAGATCCGCGGTCGCGCGGTTGCCGAAAGATACGATCATCATAGCAAATTAACGGATACCGTTAATCCATGCAACGGGAGCAAAGCCAGCCAACCTCGATCAAGTCGTGGATCCGCAAACCGCGCCCGCCGCATGCCGTGCTTCTCTGTTCAGCCCAGCCAGCCCAGACCCGAGAGCCGGCATTCCAAAGCCAACGACCGCGCTCGCCCGGCGACAACTGCGTTGGCCCGCGGCGACAGGAGTGCGGACCCGCGCCCGGCGACCGCCGTTGTCGTACGCCGCCGCGCTCCATAACGCGAAGCTCGCAATGACCGAATCCCGCACAGGCGACTTGTTCGACGCGCCAAGCAAAAGCAACAAAGCGACGAAAACGCCCGCCCCCATAGCCGTGGAAAAAGCACCGACATCATCGGCCGTAAACGACGCCGCGCTGTCCGATCTCGACCTCGCCCTGGCGGACTGGGCGCGGCGCCACGGCGCAGACCGTCTCGTGGCCCGTGCCTTCGCGCTGGCCAGTTGGGCCGTGGCACAAGGCCATACCTGCCTCGCGCTGGATCAAATCCCCTCCGCATTGATGAGCAGCGCCAATCAGGCCGCGCTGGGCGACGCGCTTGCCGCGAGCGATCTGGTCACCGTGCTCGACGGCGAAGCGCACGAAGACATACCCACCCGCCCGCTGATCCTCGAAAACGGCCGGCTCTATCTACAGCGCTATCACGCCTACGAAACCGCGCTCGCCCAACGTCTGCGCAAGCTGATGAACGCTGCGCCGAACCCGGTGAACGTCGACGCGCTCAAACCCGGCAACGGCCTGTTCGCCGCGGACGCCGCCAACCCGAACGCCACCAACTGGCAAGCCGTGGCCGCCTTCGCTGCCCTGCGCCATCACTTCACGGTGATTTCCGGCGGCCCCGGCACGGGCAAGACCTACACGATCGTGCGCCTGCTGCGCGTGCTCATTGAAGCCGCACTCAGCAACGACGACACACCGCCGCTCATCGCCCTGGCCGCGCCCACCGGCAAGGCCGCTGCGCGCATGCTCGAATCCGTACGCAACGGCCTGGACGACATGGGCGCCGACGCCACCTTCGACAAGCAGCGCGCAGAAGAACACGTGCCGCAAACCGCGCGCACGCTGCACCGCCTGCTGGGGCTCACGGGTGCGACCACCCGCGCCCGTTTCAACACCGACAACCCACTGCCGTATGACGTGGTGATCGTCGACGAAGCCTCGATGGTGGATCTGCCCATGATGGCCAAGCTGGCGGAGGCCATACGCGACGACGCGCGGCTGATTCTGCTCGGCGACCGTTACCAGCTCGCCTCGGTCGAATCCGGCTCTGTGCTGGCCGAAATCTGTGCGAACGCCGGCGTGAACCGCTTCACCGAAAACCAGCAAGCCGCTGCCGGCGAACTGTTGGCGCAACCGATGCAACCCGCCAACCATACCCTGGCCGATCACGTCGTCACGCTACAAACCAGCCGCCGCTTCAACGCCGACAGCACCATCGGCCAACTTGCCGCCGCCGTAAACGCAGGCGACATCAAAGCCGCCGAAGCGCTGCTCACTGCGGGCCACGACGATCTCGTCTATCACCCACGCGCCGACGCCGCGGCGATCAGCCAACTCATGGATCGCCTTACGGAGAACTACGCCAGACTGGTCGACGCCACGGACCCCACGCTCGCACTCGCCGAACTGGGCAAACAAACCGTACTCACCGCCGTGCGCCAGGGACCGGCCGGGAGCGAAACCATTAACGCCGGCATCACCGAACACCTGGCACGGCGCTTCGACTTCAACCCGACACAGCCCTGGTACCACGGCCGCCCCGTCATGGTTAGACGAAATGACTACAAGACCGGGCTCTACAACGGCGATGTAGGTATTGCGCTCAAAAACGCAGACGGGCAACTTAGAGTCTGGTTTGAGGGGGATAACGGCCTGCGGGCTTTCCTGCCGAGCGCACTACCCGCGCACGACACCGTGTACGCAATGACCATCCACAAAAGCCAGGGCTCGGAGTTCGATGCCGTCATACTCGTACTGCCGGACTACGACGTGCCGGTTTTGACGCGGGAGCTGTTTTATACGGGGTTGACGCGTGGGCGCGAGCGGTTGGTGGTGTTCGCTGAACCATCGAGTGTGGCGCGTGCGGTTAGCCGCCGGGTCACCCGGATTTCCGGACTCGCAGACCGGATCGGTAACGGAGAATAAAACATGTCGAAAACAGCTTTCGAGAGCATAAAAGCTGGACTGCTCGAAGCCATTCAGCATCAGCGCAAGCAACGGTCTGGCGTCGTGGTTCTCAAACAGAAGGCGGTTAACCGCCTTGACGCAAAACGCAAGACCTGACCCCGATTACGACCTTTCTGATTTTTCAATATTATTTCTCAAGTAAAACTGGTAACTCAATGCCTAGCGGAAAGAAAATAGACCCCTCGATAAAAATAATCCGCGACTTACAGACAAAAAACTCGTTGCGCGGCTTTCTGGCTAGCGAACCCGGGTCAGTCACCGCCAAGAGAACAATGGCACGACTGAGAAAACGGTGCCCAGTTAATGAAGCTAATAATTTCTTTAGGTATGTTTATAGCAATCCAGTAGCTAAACGTGCTAGACCTGTGGATTTTCCGCGTTCAGCCCGCGAGGTTGAAGAGATACCTTTCTGGCAGTCCGGTGCTTTCGAGTTTGAGTTAGCAGGCGAACGCCTGCGGCTAGCTGAGGCCACAGAGAGTATAGCCAATGCGCTAACACTGATAAGCGAACTAAACACCTCGATACTCGCCGGCGATATCGATAACGCCAAGCGTAAATTTATGCTCTTCAAGGCTGAATTTGGCGCGTCGCTTTGGATAGCGAATAAAGCAAATAGCCTGAGGCATTCCGCGCTGCCTACAGAGTTTAAGCATTTTCTATATCATAACGTCGTCTCGCCGTTCTTAGTCCCCCGTCGCCACCTACTGGCTGTCGCATTCGAAGACTCTGTGGACCACGAGCGCGATTACGTCGATATACGCCGTTCACTCCAACGGCTGATCAAGGAAGATAGAGCGCCCATAAGCAACGCTATAATTATAAAAGATATTTTCAACCCGTTCGACCTTCAGACTTTTTCGGCTAGCGACCGGGTGCAGGCATATTCGCGATGGGGAGTGCTCGATTCCATAGCAAATCTCATGCGGTTGCGCGAACTTTTTAGACTAACCGGCGATACTCGCTCACGTGAACTCCTCGAGTCAGCAATTCCCGATAAGCTGATACGGCATTGGGAGTCCGTATTCCATCCTAATAAGCTGCGCGAATTTTGCCGACTGCTAGGAGCAACTGATCAATTTCGCGACTTGACACTACTCTCCCACGCACCAGCCTGGGATGAGTTCCCAAATGTCTTTGCGTACCGTTTGAATATCGAGCGCGCCATAGGCTCCCGGCTGGACGGCATATTCCCCTCGCCCAAAAACGCCGCATCATACCTCCCCGCCGCAAGTAGCGTAGGCGAAATCTTAGAACCACAAATTGCGACCGAGCGAGAACTTGGCCCCGAGGTTTACGGCGCACTCCACCGAACAATACAACTCATAGCGTCCTGCGAGACTAGTGAGATGAAAATTCCCGATGGTCGCGAGCTGTCGAAACTCTTAGATGAAACAATTAACGTACCCATCCTTTTATCATCGTCTGAACTGAGAAATCTGCTCCCGAGAAAAACTGATGATGGGCTGTACGAAACTCTTAGAGCTGCGCTTATAGATACTCAAGAGACCACCCAAAAGACAGATCATCATATGCGCCGGTCCCTTCAACAGCTCGTAGGGCAACAGTTTGGCGGCGACCTCACCAAATTCTTGGAACATATCGATACTCATAGAGCACACGTCTCCTCTTTTTTCTTGAACACGTTTAACGAAGCTTTCCTAACAAGCCTATACGACCTTTTCAAAACTCCTGACGACGTAAATGAAGCGCAGATAGCTGTCCTGGAATGGCATGCCGACCGATTCGACGACCAAATAGTGCGAACGTCCGCAAAATCCTATCGACTAAGCCAAGTGCTAAGAAAAATACGTGGCTCGATCGACGAGACACGTATATATGTCGACCCAATACGCTTTTTTGAATGGATTCAAGAGTATAAGTCAAATGACCTCCGCGCTTTGTCGTTGCAAGCCCAAGAAGTGCTAGAGGTGGATGACGGCGATTTGGCACTTGCGGACCCCGTGCGCGTACGCGTCGACCCTCGGACTCGCTTGTTAAAAGTTCTTGACGACTGCTACGCCGAATTTTGTCGGAATAAGCTATTCGGCATAACGTCTTACGTAGGTCGCAGGATCCGTCACGGAACGCTTCACGGTACTCTCGTAATTGAGCTACAAACTTCCGTCAATGAAATTGCCACAAAGTTTCGTTTATCTTGCCCGCGCTTCGTGCGATACCTTGAGTCTTGGTTTTCGGATTTTGATGCGGCGATCTATCACATGGCAGCTGAACAGATTCATGTGAGATCAAAAGATAAACCGGAGGGATTAATCCACGCCACATTAAATGAACCTCGAAAGCTCGACATCGCGAACACTATGTCGCAAGACATAGCGCAGCGTATGATGGACTACTCTCAAATAAACTACAGCATCGTTGCGATACACGAATACTGTTGGCGTATATTCGAGATAGACCTTGAACGTACACGCGAAGTCTTAGAAGGCCTTAGAAGGAAGTTTATTCTAGATCCGGACAGGCGCTGGACAACCGATTCAATGGAATTGAACGAGTTAATCTCCTCAGATTTACGAGGGCTAAATTCGGAGCTGCAACGCCGATTTAAAATCGTTCAGTCATGGCTAACCAAGCCGTCATCGGCTAGCCCCAGCGCTAGTATCGAACTCATGTTTGAAGCCGTTCTAGACGAGATCAAACAACGTTACGAGCACTTTGATCCGCAAGTATCTCTTAAAGGGAATACAAACCTCGACCTTATAGGACATCGCTTCCATTACTTCTACGACGCTATATACATCCTGGTGGGAAATGCGGCGCGCCACGGCGTTCAGGGTGGCCTTCTGGAGTTAGAAGTTTCGTCAAATAACGATGAACACGGTTTATACTGGTCCATTTCAGTCACATCGGAGCTCAGGCCTGGCCAAGAAACCGAAAGCAAACGCCAAATAGACGCTGCAATGGTGGCAGATACGGACGATGCTATATCGACCAACACCAACAGTGGGATTAAGAAGCTGCGCCGTAGTGTTCAAGAAGTAGACGAAATAATTGGCGTAAGACATTTATACCATACAAACAAAGTCACGCTAACTTTCGACTTGCGGCTTCTTCGAGGTTGAGTATGGAACACGCGATCCTTTTAGTTGAGGACGATGAGTATAAACAGGAACTCATCGAAGAATTTTTACATGAAATACTCGACATCACGACGATTTATGTAGCGAAGTCCGTACGAGACGCAGTAACTCTGGTTCGCAAGCGAGAATTTTTCCTAATCATCCTAGACATGTCGCTACCGAGCTACGAAATGACTCCAGGAGGCGCGCAGCCAATCTCTCAACCAACCGGGGGTATCGAGGTACTGCTCGAATTATCATATGACGAGCGTAAGGATACGGTTATTATCTTAACCCAGTTTCCGGATATTGAGTTCGACAATAAAGTCCTTCCGCTCGAAAAAGCCGGGAAAGCCCTAACAAATACGCTAGATGTTGTTGTTAAAAGCGTAATTTATTTTAACGCTCAAAACTTAACTTGGCGAAAGCATTTAGAACAGGCAATTAAATGACATCGGTACGAGTATTGGTTATCGAAGACGAAGCTGATAAACGCGACAGCCTCACGCGAGAAATAGACAACTTCTTCGATGCGACGACATCGGAGATCGAGTTCAGCGAAACCTTTTCCGACGCGACGCGAAGTCTGCTTCGTTCGACTTATGACCTAATCGTTGTGGATCTAATTTTGCCGCGCCGGGCTGGGGACGAGCCCGCCGATGTCTCCTACGAAATTTTGGAACACATCACCGAAAGTGGACTCAACAATAATACGACTATTGTCGCTATTTCTCGCTTCGAAGAAATTGTCACCGAACATTCAAAAGCCTTCGCTAGGGCCGGTATTTTTCTAATTTCGTATGGCGATGAGAGTCATTGGAAAGCTTGCTTGAACATATGCATGCAAAAAGTTTGCTTCTCTAACACTTATAAATTCGTCATCATATGTGCGCTAGAGCTTGAACGTAGTGCATACCGAGCAGTTAATGATCAGTCATTCGAATATGGGGAGCTAACAAGTTTCTCAGGATTGGACATCCGTGAAATGCAATTGGCTGGCGTGCGAGGCGCGTGTGTAGTCTTACCCCGAATGGGCATCGTAGACTCAAGCATCGTATCGACGCGTATATTGGAAGTTTTAAAACCAGATATTGTTTGTATGTCAGGAATTTGTGGAGGGTTCCCGGACGAAGTTGAAGTCGGAACGTTACTTGTTTCCGATGTCTGCTGGGAGCATCAAGCCGGAAAATGGCGCGGAGATAGCTTTCAAGTTCGCTCTTTTCAAGAGCCGCTTAACAACGAAGTACGCGTAATAATTCATCAAATTCTTGAGAACGACCCAAATTTTCGCTTGTTAGAGTCGAAGTACGGGCAAATAAATGTGCCCCATGTCGGTGGTAAGATAGCGCCTACGGTATCGGGCTCAGCCGTTATTGCCTCAGAGATCTATCAACAGCAGATAAGGCGGCAACATGGCAATGTAGCTGGAATAGACATGGAAATATTTGGATTGCACCGCGCTGTCTCATTGTCGCAAACCAAACCAATCTGCTTCGCCGTTAAAACGGTTGTCGACATGGCCGACGAACAAAAGAACGATGATATCCACGATGGCGGCGCTATCTTGGCAGCCAGGTTCACCGTCGCTGTTTTGGTTAAGTTATTGGAATAGACGCTTTTACAAGACCCACAGTCGGGCCAACATCGCGATCCAGGCGATCTGGGACGGTATCAGGCGATCCGGTGACAGGGAGGATCCGGACTGATCCGGTGACAGTATGCTGAACTCCTCCGCCCCGCTTCGCTATGCGCCCGATCTCACGCGCGAGCCCAAGCTTAGGGCCTCTATCCACAATTCTGCCTTGCGAGTTCAACTCCCGCAGCAAAAGCGCGATCCGGCGCGATCCGGGGGACGCGATCCGGGGACAGTATATGGAACTCTCCGGTCCAGCTCCGCTAACGGTGTGCGAGCGCCCCGGAAAATGACACCTTTGTAATTCGAACTCCCGCGTCGCCCAACCACGGCCGCGACGGCCACTCCCCTTCGCCGCACCACTTTTCGTCGGCGGTATATCACATCGCACCGAGCCGCTCGCCACAGGCTGTCGTCATGGCCACGGTAATACTGCCGTGCACCTGAACGCGGCGTCTTCACGCCAACCGTGCTAGGCGTCGAGCGTTGCCGCATGCGTTGCGGAACTCTTGAACTTCAACCGCGAATCGCGAACACGACACATCGTCCCTTCCAAAACTTACGTCCGGCACTACTTGCAGGCTTAATTCAAGGCCCGCCGGGTGCCGCCGATAGTCGATTAAGCTGTGCGCAATCTATCGCCGGAATCGTCGACAGAACAATGGCTTGACCATACAACGAATGTGCTGATCCGGGGTTCGCCGTCGCCTACGTGTGGCGTTCCGGAGAGGCCGTGGCCCTTTCGTTTAATCGATTGTTTTGGAGAATTACATTGACTCGAATCGACCGAACCCATTCGGGCGCGTCGCGTGCCGCACGCTGGCCCGCCCGTACGACGCTGGCTGCGGCCTGTGCGATTGCTTTGGGCCTGGCCGGCTGTGGCGGTGGTAGCGGCGGCGGTGACGACAGCGACTCGACGAGCACCACTACCGGCTCGACCAGCGAAAGTGTGTTCGCCCGCGGGCCGGTCACCGGCTTCGGGAGTGTCATCGTCAACGGCCGGCGTTTCGCGACCGAAGATGCGGCGATCCTGTTTGGCGATGAAAGCGACGTCGAGGCGCGCCTGCGTGTCGGCCAGATCGTCGAAGTCAAAGCACGCCGCGAAAACGGGTTGCTGGTGGCCGCAAGCGTGCGCTACGACGCTTCGCTCAAGGGCCCGATCACTGCCCTGGCGATCGACAATAACCGCTTCCAGGTCGCCGGCCAACCGGTGAAGGTCGTCGGCGCCACCGTGTTCGACGACGATAACGCGTTGGACACGCTCGCGCTCGGCGATGTGGTCGAGATCAGTGGTCAACGCACGGGCGCCGGGTTCACGGTCGCAAGCTATGTGGATGTCGACAACGAGAGCGACGCGGATGCCGTCACCGTTACCGGTGATGTCCGCAATCTCGATACCCAGCTGCGACGGTTCACAGTGGGCGGTCTGACGATCGACTACGGCAACGCCGAGCTGGAGATCGACCGCGACGGCGGCCTTGCCAACCGGTTGCTCGTGAAAGTCGAGGGCCGCCTCGATGCAAACGACGTTCTACTGGCCGACAAGGTCGAGGACGAATCGTATGACGAGGATTTCTTCGATGACGGCGCGGAAGTGGAATTGTTCGGCCAGATCAGCGAACTGACCGGTACGAACGGCTTCGTGCTGCGGGGCGTGACGATCCGCTTCGACGCCAATACCCAGTTCGACGATGGCAGCGTGGCCAATCTCGGCGTCGGTGCGGTGGTCGAGGTCGAAGGTGTCGTTGACGATAACGGCGTTCTGCTTGCCAAGGAGATTTCCTTCGATGAGGATTTCGGCGATCGGGACGACGATAGTAATGATGTTGAAGACGACGATCGTCGCGAAGACATCGAATTCGCCGGCCGTGTCAGTTCCGTGGCCAAAGACGCGATCGAACTCTTCGGCGTGACGGTCCGTGTGGAGGATCGCACCCGCCTGCTCGACGAGCGCGACGACCGTCGAACCTTCAGCCTGGCGGATATTCAGCCCGGCGACCGGGTGGAACTGCCCGCGCGCAATGACGACGGCACGCTCTTCGCAAGCCGTGTCGAACGTGAGGACGACGAGAAACGCGATGAAATCGAAGGCTTTATCGATCGCTTCGATGGCGGCCTGAAGACGCTCGTGGTTTCCGGCGTGACCATCGACGCCACGGCGGCGTCGTTCGACAATCTCACCGAATCGGATTTCTTCGCGATGGCCAAGGAAGGCGTTCGTATCGAGATCTCGGGCCGCTTTAACGGCAGTGTCTTCGTCGCCGACGAGATCGAACTCGACGACTGATCCGTTTCGATCGAGCCACTGGGGGCCGAGCCATAGGCCCAAGCGAAACGGCCGCGGCGCAACCTGCGGCCGTTTTTTTGCCAACACTGCGCCCAGCACGCGTCACTCAGCCCCACACCCGGCTGACGCCGGGTCGTTGGCGGGTGACTTACAGCCCATAGATTGCCGTCGCCCAGCCGGGCATATCGCCTACGGCTTTATCGAGCTGGCCATGCTTGAAAGTCAGAATATGACGCGGCGGTGCATTCGCCTTCGAGCTGTCGAACACCTGGGCAAGATCGCACAGTGCAACGGCGGCACGAATATACCGGGGGTTGCGTGCGTATCGCTCCCGTATTTTATGCTCCGGTACGTCATGCCCGCCCTGGGTGACGCGAAAACGCACACGGGCGACCGATATGTCGGCACTCTGAACGTTGACGTGAAAGATGACGACACGAAAGCCCTGGGCCTTGGCATGCCGGATCAGATCGAGCTTGCTTGAATGCGAGAAGACGGTTTCGGTGACGAACGAGCGCTGGTCGTTCAGGTAGGCGTCTCGGGCCGCCGCGGCTAATCGCGCAGCGGCGTAGGCATCGAGCATCTCGCCCTGGGCCTGTCTTTCCTTGCGTATTTCGTCCGCATTGACGAACGGCACGTTGGTCATCGGACCAAGCCGTTGCTCGTAGAGCGTCGACTTACCCGCCCCATTCGGGCCAACGAGCACATACATCGTTGGCCGCGACTCCACTTCAGCTGCCTAAGTCTTGCGGATCGATGCCTGCGGCGCGCTGCTTCGCGGCGAGTTGTTTGAAAAAGGCCTTTTCTTCGTCGCCGGCCTTTTCCATGAGGGCTTCATGTTCGACGTCGTATACAGAGCGCTCGTAGGGGTCCAGTTCGTCGGGCGCGACATGCCCACGCAATGCGTCCTGCACCTTGTTACGGTCATATCCGGGCGCGTTTTCGATCGCCTGGCCAACGCGTGCCCAATGCTCGAGCTGCGCTTGAACGGTGCGCGACATCACGCCCGCCTCTTTTCGCGCCTGACCGAGTATGGCGCGTGATAGACGAACACTTTCAGTAGCCATGACCAGCCTCCTGCCTTGCCCTGATTATCCGACGGTGCGGCATCACGCGCCCATCGGCAACGGTTCGAATTTACCACAAATGTGGCAGAAAGGCGCTAGCCTAGCCGCAGGGTAAGCTTGGAGCGGACTGACGTCGCCTATTGCGACCGGTGCCGATTAGTTCCCAAAGCCGCTGGTTTGGTTTGACTCGTCATGTCGTTCGACGGGCGCTCACCGCCCTTTCACAGACGAGTGCCGTTCGGCCACGCTTCCATCAAATCGCTCAGGCCATAAAAAACGCCCAGCGAACTGGGCGTTTTCTATGCTTTCGTACGGCCGCTTAGCCGCCGAATTTCTCGTTCTCGCCAATGTCCGGCGTCTTGTCGCTCTGGATGTTGGCCTTGGCCATTTCATAAAGCTGGAAGACCTTGCTTTCCTTGGCCGCCCAGTGCTCGCCCATCTGAATATCGATTTCGAGCATGACGACGTCCGGATCTTCCTTTTCCGGCAGCCAGGCGGCGACGCCCGGGTTCCAGTAGCGGTCGATGATGGCCTGATCGTCGGTGATACGCGCGGTACCCGACATCGAGACATAAACGCCCGCTTCCTGGTCGGAGAACGTCAGGCAGATCTCGCTGTCGCCCTTGGCTTCCAGCACTTTCTCCGAACTGCGCCGGGTGTAGAACCAGATCGTGCCGTCGTATTCATCCTGAACCAGATGCATGGGACGGGCACGGGGCACGTCGTCGTCCAAAGTGACGAGCATCCCGACCTGGATGTCTTTGATGAGGTTCCAGATCTTCTGCTTGTGTTCCGGGCTAGACATAATGTTGCAATCCTTCGGATGCCTTGAAGTAAATTGAACGCCATAAACGAACGTGGCGTTCGATTGGGATACGCCTGCGACCACCGCCATTAACCTTATCCCTCAACCCATCGGCCCCAGCCGTGATGGACAAGACCGGTTCGGACTGACGGCCTGTCCCGGCATAGCGGACGGAGTGGCTTAGCAGCGGCATGTATCGCGACTTATTCGCGTATCTTGATCACTGTACGCAACCACGGCGCCTGCGGATCAACGTAGACGCCTGTGAAGCTTGGAATCGGCCGGTGGCTACGTAAGACGAGGCGCCTGTCGTTGCTGGTCAGCGATCGCAAAGCCCACGCGCGATGTACACACGCCCGACCCGATTGACGCGAACGCCGTTCGCTTTGCCCTGTGACCGGGCCGGCACGCGCTACCGGCGCCGTTCGGTTCACCGAGCGATATTGACACCCCCATCCACGACCAGCGTGGAGCCCACGACATAATCGCCGGCTCGGGATGCGAGGTAGATCGCAGCACCGGCCATGTCTTCGGGCTCGCCGATACGGCGCGAGGGGATTCGGTCCG
Organism: Salinisphaera sp. T5B8; assembly: GCF_040361255.1. Lineage (NCBI taxonomy): Bacteria > Pseudomonadati > Pseudomonadota > Gammaproteobacteria > Salinisphaerales > Salinisphaeraceae > Salinisphaera > Salinisphaera sp. T5B8. The sequence goes on from NZ_APNG01000002.1 coordinate 105,008, forward strand.
CGATCTCGTCACCGTGGTCGCGCGCGACCTTGTTCATGTTCGAGGCGAATGCGCCGGGGGCGATGGCGGTGACCACGATGCCTTCGGGGGCCAGGCGTACGGCCATTCGCTTGGTCAGGTGGGTCAGACCGGCCTTGGAGGCGTGGTAGGAATAGGTTTCCTGCGGATTGAGCGACAGGCCGTCGATCGAGGCGATGTTGATGATCTTCGCGAGCGGCCCGGCAGCGCGCGCTTCCAACAGCATGGGCTTGAATGCCTGGGCCAGGAAGAACGGCGCTTTCATGTTGAGATCCACGGCCTTGTCCCAACCGCTTTCGGGGAAGGTATCGAATTCCGCGCCCCAGGCCGCGCCCGCGTTGTTCACGAGGATGTCGAGGGTTTTCTCGTGCTCGCCGTACGCGGCGACCAGCGCTTGAATGCCGTCCATGGTGGACACATCCGCCGGCAGCGAAACACAGGGCCCGATTTCGGAGAGTTCGCGCGCGGTTTCGTCGCAGGCCTCGGCTTTGCGTGCGCTGATATAGACGCGCGCACCCTGGCGCAGCAGGCCTTCCGCGATCATGCGGCCGATGCCGCGGGACCCGCCAGTGACGAGTGCACAACGACCTTCAAGGGAGAAAAGAGCGGCGGTATCCATCCTGAATCCTTTTATCGATATGTTTTGGCCCGGCGCATAAACCAAGCACGGGCGAGCGGTTCGAGAGTGGCGAAGCCCGGTGGAACCGTCAACGCCTCACCGGCCCAGCATGCGGTGGCGGCTTCAGTCGCCACCGCGGGCCCACGTCAGGTGCCGCAGAAGGTGCGCTGCACGACCTCTTCCGGCTTCGGCGGCTGCGCATAATCCGCAAGCTCCGGATGGTCGTCGAACGGATTCGCGACCACCGTGAGCAATTCGTCCAACGGCTGGTAATCGCCCGCCTCGGCCGCATCGATGGCTTGCTGGATACGATGGTTACGCGGGATATAGGCGGGGTTGACCGCGCGCATGGCCGCGCGACGTTCGGTGTCGTTCCGGGTTTCGTCGACCAGGCGCTCGCGCCAGCGTGCTGCCCAGCCGTCGAAGCTGGCCGGGTCATCGAATAACGCGCGTACGTTGTCGTCCCGGTCGTCCGCTTCTCGGCCGAGATCGGACAGATACCGGAAGGTGAGCGTGAAGTCTGCGCCCTGCTCGGTCATGCACTTGAGCAGATCGTAGGCGAGATCAGCGTCGCCTTCGCAGCGTTCTTCCAGGCCGATCTTGGCTGCCAGACCGTCGTGATAGGTCGTTTCGAAACGCTCGACATAACGTTCGAGCACGGCCTGGGCCTGCGCTACGGCTTTCTCCTGGTCATCGTCCAGCAACGGCAGAAGGCACTCGGCAAAGCGCGCGAGGTTCCACTGGCCAATCCCCGGCTGGCGGTTGTAGGCATAGCGTCCGCCATGATCGATGGAGCTGTACACCGTGGCCGGGTTGTAGCTGTCCATGAAGGCGCAGGGGCCGTAGTCGATCGTTTCCCCCACAATGGAGACATTATCGGTGTTCATCACCCCGTGGATGAATCCGACCAGCAGCCACTGCGCGATGAGGTCGGCCGTATGTACCGCCACCTCTTCCAGCAGGGACTGGTAGGGGTTATCGGCATCGGCGCAATGCGGGTAGTGGCGCTCGATGACGTAATCCGCGAGCGCGCGCACGGCTTCGTTATTGCCGCGCCGGGAGAAGTATTCGAACGTGCCCACGCGTACGTGACTGGCCGCAACGCGGGTCAGCACCCCGCCCGGCTCGGCGCGCCTTCGAAGCACCGGTTCGCCGGTCGCGACCATGGCCAGCGCGCGCGTGGTGGGAATCCCAAGTGCGGCCATGCCTTCGCTAACGACATATTCGCGGATGACCGGGCCGAGCGCAGCGCGCCCGTCGCCCCGGCTCGAAAACGGTGTCGGCCCCGCGCCTTTGAGCTGGATATCGCGCCGAACGCCGTTGCGATCGATCATTTCGCCCAGTAGCACGGCCCGGCCATCGCCCAGCAACGGCGAGAAGTTGCCGAACTGGTGCCCGGCATAGGCCATCGCCAACGGTTCGGCGCCCTCGGGCACACGATTGCCGGCCAGAATGTCGACCCCCGCGGGGCTTTCGAGCGCCTGCACATCGAGGCCGAGCTGTTCGGCCAGGGGGCGATTGACCCGAAGCAGACGCGCCGCTGTAACGGCCGTCGGCATGGCACGGGCGTGGAATTCGCTCGGCAGGCGGGCATAAGTGTTGTCGAGCACGAACGGCTCGGCGGCTGCGGTTTCGGTCATGGCGATGCCTCCGCGGCAAACGATATTGCCAGCGCGATGTTGGGCGGCTGGCTGGGCTTGACCTTATCAAGGGTGCGGGCCGTGACCGCGAGGTTCAACGGCTCGGCATGGGTTCATCCAAGTATGCGCATTCATGACGCCGCAGCAATGTCGTGGCACGAAAGCGCCCTTTCAGGCTGGCGCGCCCGGCGATACACGCCGCCCGATGCAAACGCGCCCCCAAGGCGGTCCAACTCGCACGGCGTGCATGCACCTGAACAATCGTGCTATCAAGCCTGCTGCATACACCCGACTGATAGGACTGTCCATGTCGCTCACCCCGGAAGTCGCTGGCGTTGTTGCCAAAATGCGCGAAGCCGAGATCTCGTTTGCCGATCTCGAGCTGGCCGAGGCGCGCCAGTTCTATATCGACACCCTGGCCGCGAGCGGCGGCGAGCCGGTGCCCATGGCCGAAGTCGTCGACCAGACGCTCGCGCTCGACGGCCGCGACCTGGGCGCGCGGCGCTATCGCCCGGAGGGGTTGGCTGCGGGCGCGGCCCCAACGCTTGTGTATTTTCACGGCGGCGGCTGGGTGCTCGGCGATCTGGCATCGCACGATCGCATCTGCCGTCAGCTGGCCCAGCGCGCAGGCTGTCAGCTCATTGCCGTGGATTATCGCCTGGCCCCGGAACATTGCTTGCCGGCGTCTTCCGACGACGCGATCGCCGCCTACGGCTATCTGGTGGAACACGCGCAGGATTTCGATATCGACGTGCAAAGACTCGCGGTCGGCGGTGACAGCGCGGGCGGGCATCTATCCGCCGTGGTGGCGCTGGCCGCCCGTGACGCGGGCTGGCCGCTGGCCCTGCAGGTGTTGATCTACCCGGCCACCGACTTGCGCGAAGCGGCGGGCCAATATCCATCGAAGGGGCGCAATGCGAATGTGCCGCCGCTTACCGCCGAGCTCATGGCCTGGTTCGGCCAGCGCAGCGTGGATGCCAATACCGACCCGCTCGACTGGCGGGTATCACCGATTCTGGCAAAAACACTGGAAGGCACGGCACCCGCGCTGGTGATCACCGCCGGCGCGGATGTGCTCATGGATGAGGGTGTGCTCTATGCCGCGCGGCTGGCCGACGACGGTGTGGATGTCGACCATGCCCACTACCCGGGCGTGATCCACGGCTTTATCGAAATGCATGCATGGCTGGCGGCCACTGGCGATGCGATGGATCGAATCGCCGCGGCCGTGCGCACCCATCTGGGCAGCACCGGCTAACGGGCGTTGGCTGGCGCGTGTTTTAAACGCATCGCGCGGCCACCGCACCCGGCGACTTAGCCGACGACGCGGTTGCGGCCACCAAACTTGGCTTGATAAAGCTTTTCGTCCGCCGCGTGCAGCATGCGGTCGAGCGGTTGGCCCGGCTTGGTGGTACTGACAAACCCGATACTCGCGGTAAGCGGCAGCACGTCGTTGTTGTGGCGATAGTGCAACGCTTCAATTGCTTCGCGCAGGCGTTCGGCCAGACGGGCGGCCGCACTGTTATCGGTATTGGGCAGCAATACACAGAATTCTTCCCCGCCGAGGCGACAGGCCACATCGTCGCCGCGGGTCTGTTCGCGCAGGGTATCCGCGATCTTGCGTAACACGGCATCGCCGGTGGCGTGGCCGTGGGCATCGTTAATGCGTTTGAAATGGTCGAGGTCGAGCATCAGCAGCGACAACGGCAGCGTTGCCGTACTCGCCAGACGGCCAAACGCCTGTTCGAGCTGAACCCGATTGGCCAAGCCGGTGAGCGAGTCGGTCAGCGCCTGATGGGAAAGCTGATCCTCGGCGGATTCGCGGCTGGCCTCGTAGAAATAGGCAAACAGATAGGTCCAGAGGGTTACGCCAATGATGTTGGCCGTGGCCCCGGGCGTACTCAAAGCGAAATCGATACCGAAGCGCCAGACAAACAGGCTCGCCGCCACGACGAGGTAGAACATGGAAAACAGACCGCCCAGACGGCGTCCCAGCAACAGGTGCGCCGTCAACGGCATCACCAGCACCCAACTGAACACCGTGATCGAGGTGGTCGGCGAGGCCAGCGCATAGAGTGTGGCCGCATAGATCGAAACCAGATACCACATGCACCAGCGCCGCAGGTGAAATGTTCTGCGCACCACGGGAGACAACGCCAGCGCGACCACGGTGATGGCCAGATCCACCAACATCAGTCCATAGCGTCCGGCCTCGAAGTTCACGACCACGAAAACAAAGCCGAACACGGCCGTGACCAGCAGCAGAAGTCGCAGTAGATTGCGGCGATGACGATGCGAAAGCGGCATGCCCAGATCGGGCGAGGCAAGGCTCATTCGTTCCCCTGTCCGTACCGAGGGCGTGCCCTCTAATTCATGTTTCCCAGCGGTTATCGGCCGTGTCAGGGTATGTTTAATGCGTTTCAGGCTAGAACGTGTTTGCCACTGAACCCGACGCCAGCCCGCACGATGGGGCTGGCATGCGTCGCGAATGAAACCGGGCCGCTCTGCACAAAGCCCGGCACGCCGCGCTAGCCTGCACTCAGGCGCCCGCCATACGACTGTGACACGCGGGCCCGGTTACGCGCCGTGGGCGATTATTTGCTGCAACCGTTCGGCGAGCGCTTCATATCGATGATCGAAATGATGCCCGCCAGGCAAGGCCACCAGGTGCAGCCCGGCCGCCTCAAGTTCCTGGCATATGGCCTCTGGATCCTCCACGCCGTAGAGACAGGTGGTGCGATCCGCAGGTAGCTGTCGCGCCTCGGGCAGCACGGCAAGCCCCTCGGGCCCAAGGCCGATCCACGACAGCAGGTGATACTCGAAGGTGATATGACTGGCCAGGCCAAGCAAGATGATATCGGCGGTCCGGGCTTTTGTTTGCGCACTCAGCCGATTGAACAGGAACGGCATGACATCGGCACCGCGTGAATAGCCGATCAGCACCACATGCCCCAACTGCCAGCGTTGCCGATAGGTTTGCACGACGCGATCGAGATCGGCCGCAGCCTGGGCGGGCTCGCGCCGGTGCCAGTAATAGCGCAGCGAATCCCAACCGACCACTGCATAGCCGGCCTGTGCCAGCGATTGCCCCACCGCTTTATCCAGCCCCGCCCAGCCGCCGTCGCCCGAGAGCATGACAACCAGCGTATCCCGCGCCGTCGCATTCGCGTGCGTCATTGCCTGCGGCGGATAGATCACCAGCGGCAGATCCGCGACCGCGGCGGCGACGGGCTCACCCCCCGGATGAAAAATACAGCCCGGGGTGCCGACAACAATAGCGGCGAGTCCGAGCAACCAGGCCACGCGCTCACGAAGAAATCGCCGATTCATGTCGTATCTGGTCAAGTGGGGCCGATGCGGCCGATACAATGCCACGCCAGTATATGCGAGCCCACGCAGGCGGACTTCGAAACGTACAATGCCGCCTATTAATCCGGCACCAAAACAGCTGACTGGGTCCGCTGTTTTCAACGCCATCGAACAATAAAGGCCGGCCCGTGTCCCTGTTAATTTTCCATGGCTTCGCAGCCGCTGGCTGCGGCGAGCATGGTTTCACATGCCCGCTTTATTAACCCGAAAACGCATCCATTTTCACGCGGGGTTAATAATTGCAGTCTTCTGCCAGCACCACGCGATTGCGTCCGCCCGTCTTGGCCAGATAGAGCGCGGCATCGGCCTGGCTGAGCAAATCATGGCTGCGGCGCCGGTTCGGCCCGGCCACGCTCACGCCGATGCTGACCGTTACCTGCGGGCCTTCTCCCGGTTTGGGCTCCAAGCTTGCGTCGGCCACGGTCTTGCGTAACCGTTCGGCCACCGCGAGCGCCTGCGCGGCGGTGATGTCGTACAGCACGGTGGCGAATTCTTCGCCGCCGAGCCGGGCAAACAGGTCGCGGCGTTTGATACGGGCACCGCAGGCGCTGGATACCGCACAGATCACGGCATCCCCCGCGGGGTGGCCATAGCGGTCGTTAATGGTTTTGAAGCGATCGATATCCATGATCAGCAAGGCTATACGGCTGTTCTGGGTATCGTATTTGGTGAGCGCTTCGTTGAGCGCGTGCATCAGACGTCGGCGATTGGGGAAACCGGTGAGCTCATCGGTTTCGCTGAGCCGACGCAGGCGTTGTTCCATCTCGTGGCGGGTGGTGATGTTGCTGGCCAGCCACAGTACAGCGCGCTCGCCGTTCACGGGCGAGCGGATCGGCTGTACGCGGCCCTCGAAGCGAATAGGGGTTGCCGGGCCATCGTTGCTATCGACGCCGGCGACATCGGCAGCCGCCAGGTCGTACTCGACGATACGCAGGCAGTTGTCGGCCAGCGTCTGGCGAATTTCGCCGATAAACCAGTCGGCCTGTGCCTGCGACAGTACGTCGTAGAGGCTGAAGTCCACGAGAAAGGAACCGTCGTGGTAATACTCACGATCCTGGCCGCCGAAAATCGCGGCATAGCGCCCGCTCTCGGTCAGCACGAAAACCGGGTCCGGGAGCGCAGCCAGCGCCTCGCCCATGAGTTGCGTTCCCCGCCGGTCGAGATTTTCGATGTTGATCCCCCAATCAATCAGGCCTACAAATCTGACCGGGCACGTCACAATCTGCAAGTCTGTAGTGATAATTGGGACCAGCCTGCGGCAAAACGCGCGGCGCGAGCCCCTGACTACATCAGGTCACTCGCAAGCCGGCCGTTGCGGCCCGCCCCAATCATCGTGCGCAATCCCACCGCGCTCATAGTCGACACACGCCTGCCCGAAGTTTGTCGCGCGGCCCTCACTTTTTGAATGCAACTTTCAGCTGAGTTGCGACGGCGTGGACCGATGGCGCCTTACGAGCGATGACCTACGGGTCCGTACAATAGTCGGATACCACCCGAACACGATCGGAACCCGCCAATGAAAACCTCGATTGCACCGGCCCTGCTCGTCCTTACCGGCCTGGTTGCGCTCCTGGCAGGCTGCGTGGGCATACCGGATGGCACGCGCGCGGTCGAGCCGTTCTCGCTCGATCGATATCTGGGGCGCTGGTACGAAATCGCGCGGCTGGATCACCGTTTCGAGCGGGGTTTGGACTGCGTAAGCGCGGCCTACAGCAAACGCGATGATGGCGGCGTGCGCGTGGTCAATCGCGGCGTGGATCTGTCCAAGGGCGAAGCCAGCGAGGCGGTCGGCAAGGCCTATTTCGTGGCGGGCGAAGATACCGCGCGCTTCAAGGTGAGCTTCTTCGGCCCGTTCTATGCCGGCTATAACGTGCTGGCGCTCGACGATGACTACACCACCGCCGTCATCGGCGGCTCCAATCGCGGTTATCTGTGGATTCTGGCCCGCCAGCCCGAACTTCCAAAGACCGAGCGCGCCGCGCTCGTGAACAAGGCCCGCGCGATGGGATTCGATACCCAGGATCTGGTGTATCCGAAACAGGGCGATGTCTGCACGCCCTATCGACAATCCTGATCCATGAACGCCGAACGGCAACTGCCGGCTTGCGATGCACCCGCGGCGCCGAGGTAGCCGACGCCCGCAGGCCATGCTATGCCACCGACCGAATCGGCGTGGCACTGGCAAGGCGTGTCGAGGCCATGCCTACGATTGATACCGCAGCTACCCACAACCACGCACGTCTATAAGGAGTCCAGACCATGCTGATACCGGCTGCTGCCCTTCTGGTGGGCCTGGCTGTACTGGTATGGAGCTCGGAACGCTTCATCGAAGGGGCCGTGGGCACGGCACATCATCTACACCTGCCCTCGTTTCTTATTGGTAGCGTGATCGTGGGCGTGGGTACCTCGGCGCCGGAGTTTCTGATTTCCGGGCTATCGGCCTGGCACGGCCAGCCGGGACTTGCCATTGGCAACGCCTACGGCTCGAACATCGCCAATATCGCACTGGTGCTGGGCGTCGCCCTGTTGCTCTCCCCGATTCCGGTGGCAGCGGGCGTGGCCCGCCGCGAAATTGCCCTGCTCGTTGCGGTGACATTGCTCTCGCGATGGCTTATTGACGATGGGGCAATCAGCCGGCTCGATGCGAGTTTGCTGCTGCTGCCGCTCATCGGCTATCTCGCCTTGGTGGCGATCGAGGCACGACGGGCCGGCCAGTCCGCGACCGCGGCGCCGACGATCGACCCGGAGCCGGAGGTGGCACCGCTGGGACGCTCGCTGCTCTGGTTGATCCTTGGCCTGCTTTTGCTGGTCGCAAGCTCACGCCTTCTGGTTTGGGGTGCGAGCACGATCGCGACCGCGCTTGGTGTGAGTGATCTCGTGATCGGTCTGACCGTCGTCGCCGTCGGCACCTCCCTGCCCGAACTGGCCTCGTCGATCAGCGCCGTGCGTCGCAAGGCCTACGCGCTGGTGCTGGGCAACGTGGTGGGCTCGAATTTGTTCAATACGCTTGGCGTGGTTGGCATCGCGGGGCTGATCAATTCGATCGAGATCGAGCCGAGCGTGCGCCACCGTGACTGGCCCATCATGCTTGCGCTGACGGTGTTGCTCTGGCTCTGCGCGATACGATTCGGCCGCCCCAGCGCGCAGCTCAACCGCACGCAAGGCGGGATTTTCGTGCTCGCCTTCATCGTCTATACGGCCTGGCTTGTTATCGGTGCGTTCGCCGCCACCGAGTGAGCTCGGATTGCCGCGGCACGCAGGCCGCACATCGGCACCGCCCGATGTCGCGACATATGCCCGCCGCACGCAAGCTGCGCGCACGGGCGCCTGCCGGTTTTCACGTTACGATAGGCCGCCATGCTGCCCGTGCGTCGTACCCCATGACCTGCCCCTGCCAGTCCGGCCTTGCCTACGCACAATGTTGCGCGCCGTATCATCGCGGCCGACCCGCGCCAACGCCGCAGGCGTTGATGCGTGCCCGCTACAGTGCGTACGCCCTGGGCGATACGGCCTACGTGAAATCGAGCTGGCATGCGAGCACACGGCCCGCCACGCTTGATCTACCGGCCGGCGACCGCTGGCTGGGCCTGACCGTGGTCGACAGCGGCGAAACGGACGACGCGGGCTGGGTGCATTTTCGTGCCATCTCTCGCGATGACAACGGCTTTGCCGTACTCGAGGAATATTCCCGATTCCTGCGCGAACACGGCCAGTGGTTCTATGTCGACGGCGAGCCGACGGTGACGGCCCTCGAGCCGGGCCGCAACGACCCCTGCCCCTGCGGCAGCGGCCGCAAATTCAAGAAATGCTGCGCAGCGTGACCGGTAGCGAGAGCGCCGCGACCACGTTGCCGGGCTTGACCTGCCAATAAGGCAGGCGCTGCGCTCGGACGCCTTGTCGCACCGTCTGTGAGGACTCGAACGCCACCCGCGAGAGGTTATGCAGCGCTTTCCGGGCGGCCACGACCGTTTGACCGTTCTTGCGCGAGTCATGACGCACGCCGGCCGTACGCATCGATACGTAACGCGTACCGACCGCGATTCAGGCGGCCGGTACCCACGGCTGCGTGCGGCTAGGACTGGGCCGTCAACGAATAGCCATTGCGCGGAAAATGCACATGCAGCGTGCCGAATTGCCAGGCATCGCGGGTAAGCACGATGCGGTCGTCGGTCAGTGCAGCCAGCGTGCCCGACACCGGGACCTTGCCGTAGTCGGCGGGTGCGACTTGAACCTCCGTGCCGATCGGCACCGGCGCATCCGCGACGCTGTCCGGCAGCGGCCGGGGTTTTCGATCGCGTGCCGAGGCAAACGCCTGTTCCTTCGCGATTTCCTCGCGGTGGCCATGGCCGATTTCGCTCACGCGCTGATACCAGGCCTTGACCTTCGGGCCCGCGTCCAGCGCGCGGCGACTGCAACTCACATGCAGCCATAGCGGATGAAAGGTGGCGAAATCCGCCACCGAGGCCTGCTCGCCTCCGACCCACTGGTGCGTTTCCAGTCGGGCTTCCAGATCGTCGATGAGCGTATTCAGTACCGCCCGGGCCTTTTCGCCCTGGGGCGCGCGTACCGTCGAGCCTTTAACGAGGTTGATACGATCCTTGATGAACTTCACCGTGCCGACCGGCCCGAACATACCGAGCATGGTGACGAGCAACCGCGGCGTCGGCACCGCGCCGATGGCGGCAAAGAAGGCCTTGCCCTGGGCATAGTCCATGAGCGCGGCGGCCTCGGCGTCCACGGCATCGGGATCGAGCGCCGGGCAATCCAGCATCACCGCAAGTTCCTTTGCGATCAGGGCGGTGTCACAGAAGATATCCGCCCCCAGCTGAGCGACGGGAATACGACGATAGCCACCCGTGAGCGGATCGAGGCTCGGCCGCGGCGGTTGTACGGGACACAGCAGCGACGACCAGCGCGCGCCCGTGAGCCCGAACATGAGCCGGATCTTCTCTGCATAGGGCGAGCCATCGTAATGATGAAGAATCAGCGGTTCGTTCATTTTTGTAAGTGTTCTCTCGTTTCGAAATGAGCCGGCATGGCCTGGCATTCGCGCTCTGTCGTCACCCGATTTTTCATGGACCTTGCCCGGTCGAGGGTCTATTCGACCGCGCCGACCGCACGGCTGACCGCGGCGGCATCGTCATATTCCTGGTCGGGTAACGCATCGATGACGGTACGCACACCCAGCGTGGCGCCCTGCCGTTCGGCGTGGTCGGCCAGTTGTTGCTTGGTGGCGGGATAGTCCATCCCGCTCAGGTATTTCTGAATTTCTGCCGCGCTCGCATGATCGGGACGGGCCATAAGGCACTCCTGTCGAATAAACAGCGACACCTTGCCAGCCGCCGCGCGCCACGGCCAGCACTGTAACCCGCCGCGGCACGCCATAGGCGAGACCCCGTGCGCCATACCGCTTGCCTCTAAAACACCTCGTCGGCCAACTCGCGCGGGCCTGGGCGCCGGGATCGCTTCGCACCAGCGCGCTGGCGCTTGCCTAAGACCCAACATATCGGCGTTGATACAGATCAAAACACTATATGTCGTATTCGCCGATGCTGCGGCCCATATTTGGCTGCCCGCGGTTCCCGGAGACTTGCATGACCCATATCGCCCTCGCCCGCCCGACGTCCGACACCGATTCGCAGGTGGCGCTCCAGCCTGCCTCGCTGGATATCTGGGATAAGAAGTACCGGCTGCGGGCCAAGGACGGCGGTGCGCTGGATACGGATGTCGATGCCACCCGCCAGCGGGTCGCACGCGCCCTGGCGGATGTCGAAAGCACGCCGGAAAAACAGCAGATCTGGTACGAACAATTCCTTTGGGCGCTACGCCACGGCGCGATTCCGGCCGGGCGCATCATCTCCAACGCGGGGGGCACACAACACAAGCCAGCGACTTCCACGATCAACTGCACGGTATCGGGCAGCATCGCGGATTCCATGGATGCGATCCTCGGCAAGGTCCACGAAGCCGGGCTCACGCTCAAGGCCGGCTGCGGCATTGGCTACGAGTTCTCCACGCTGCGGCCCAAGGGCGCGTATGTGTCCGGCGCGGGTGCCTATACCTCCGGGCCCTTGTCGTTCATGGATATCTACGACCGGATGTGTTTCACGGTATCGTCTGCCGGCGGTCGCCGCGGCGCCCAGATGGCGACCTTCGATGTCGGTCATCCCGATGTGCTCGACTTCATTCGTGCCAAACGCGAAGCCGGCAGGCTACGCCAGTTCAATCTGTCGCTGTTGATCACCGATGCCTTCATGCAAGCCGTCGAAGACGATGCCGACTGGCCGCTATCGTTCCCGCTGCTGGCCCAGGAAGCCGCGAGCAGCAACATGGATCTGGATGATCCCGCGCAGGTGATCTGGCGCGAATGGCCCGTACGCGAAAACTACGTGACGCGCGACGACGGCCTGGTGGCCTGCCGGGTCTATCGCACGGTCAAGGCGCGGCGCGTGTGGGACATGATCATGACCTCCACCTACGACTACGCCGAGCCGGGATTCATTCTCATCGACCGTGTCAACGAGTTGAACAACAACTGGTTCTGCGAAGAAATCCGCGCCACCAATCCTTGCGGCGAACAACCGCTGCCGCCCTACGGCGCCTGCCTGCTGGGCTCGATCGACCTGACCCGCTTCGTGCGCGAGCCGTTCACCGAGCGCGCCTATTTCGACTGGGATGAATACGCGCAGGTCGTGGATGTATTCACCCGCATGCTCGATAACGTGGTCGAAATCAACGGCCTGCCGCTGGCTCGCCAGCGCGACGAGATCCAGCGCAAGCGCCGCCACGGCATGGGCTTTCTGGGCCTGGGCTCGGCGCTGACCATGCTGCGCATGAAATACGGCGCGCCGGATTCACTCGAATTCACCGAGCGGGTCGCCCGGGAGATGGCCTTGCAGGGCTGGCGCAGCGCCCTGGCGCTGGCCGAGGAGAAAGGCGCCGCGCCGATCATGGACGAGGACTTCACCGTCACCGAGGCCATGCTCAAGCGCCGCCCGGAAATGGCGGCCGACGGCTACGTTGTGGGCGACACGATCAAGGCACGCGTGCTGCATGCGAAATACAGCCGCTATATGCAAAAGATCGCCGCCGAAGATCCGGCGCTTATCGAACGCCTGGCCGAACTAGGCGCACGTTTTACCCACCACAGTTCGATCGCGCCCACGGGCACGATCTCGCTATCGCTGGCCAACAATGCCAGCAACGGCATCGAGCCGAGTTTCGCCCATCACTACTTTCGCAACGTTATTCGCGAAGGCCGCAAATCCAAGGAAAAGGTCGACGTCTTTTCCATGGAACTGCTCGCCTACCGGCGTTTCGTGGATGCCGACGCCCAGCCGGACAGCCCCGACCTGCCGGACTACTTCATCACCGCCGACGAGATCACGCCCAAGCAGCATGTGGACGTGCAGGCAGCGGCGCAGAAATGGATCGATTCGAGTATTTCGAAAACGGCCAACGTGCCTACCGACTATCCCTACGCCGACTTCAAGGACATCTATCGCTATGCCCATCAACAGGGCTTGAAGGGCTGTACGACCTTTCGCTTCAACCCCGAGGCGTTCCAGGGCGTCTTGGTCAAGGAAAGCGATCTGGCCAATACCACCTATCGCTTCGTGCTCGACGACGGCTCGGTAGTCGAGGCCAAGGGCGGCGACGAAATCGAATACGACGGCGAAACCCATACCGCCGCCAACCTGTTCGATGCCCTCAAGGAAGGCTACTACGGCCGCTTCTGAGCCGGCGCACCACTACGAGAGAACCAGATCATGGCTATCAAGATCGATCGCAAGATTGTCGACTACAACGTCGCTCGCGCCGAAGACAACGCCGCACAGGCGCCAGCCGCGCCCGAAATCGAGCACATGCACGAACAGTTGCAGCGCCCGGACCGGCTTGAAGGCAAGAGCTACAAGGTAAAAACCCCCCTATCCGACCACGCGCTGTACGTGACCATCAACGACGTCGTGCTCAATGCCGGTACGGAGCATGAAAGCCGCCGCCCCTTCGAGATGTTCATCAACTCGAAGAATATGGATCATTTTCAGTGGATCGTCGCACTCACCCGTATCGTCTCGGCCGTGTTCCGAAAAGGCGGCGACTGCACCTTCCTGGTCGAAGAGCTCAAGAGCGTGTTCGACCCGCGCGGCGGCTATTTCAAGAAAGGCGGCAAGTTCATGCCATCGCTGGTGGCCGAGATCGGCGATATTCTGGAACAGCATCTCCAGCATATCGGCATGCTCGAAGCCGACCCGCTGGACGAACACCAGAAAGCCTTCATCGCGGCCAAGCGCGCCGAGATCGAAGCCCGGCAACCGCAGAAGCCAACCGCACCCGACTGCGACGACAGCGCGGCCGACTTTCCCGACAACGCCCAGCTATGCGGCAAGTGTCAGACCAAGGCCATGGTGCTCATGGATGGCTGCCTGACCTGTCTGAACTGCGGCGATTCCAAGTGTGGCTGACCGCGCGGCGGCGTAATGGCGCCGCCGTATTTACCGAGCGTGACGGTATGTGGTCGTGGGTTAATCGCCGTGTTCGAACCCGCCTAGCCATTTTCTGAGCAGTCGGTCGAGCTCAGCACGCTCTTCGTCATCCAGCGCCGCCAGGGCTTGGTGCTGATTGGCCACATGGGCGGATACCACGGTATCGATCAGTCCAAAGCCGGCCTCGGTCAAGCGAACAACGCTGGCCCGGCCGTCATGCACGGCGCGCTCACGGGTGACCAGGCCGCGCGCTTCCAGCCGGTCGATGCGATGGGTCATGGTGCCCGAAGTCACCATCGTCCAGTCGATGAGTTGCGACGGGCTCAGCGCAAAGGGCGCCCCGGCGCGGCGCAGGGTTGCCAGCACGTCGAAGCTCGCGTTATTGAGGCCGTAGTCGCCAAAAACCTGTTCCATCGACTGCGACAAATGCATACCCAGACGCTTCATACGCCCGATGGTGCCCATCGGCGCGACATCGAGCTCCGGCCGCTGCTGGCGCCACTGTTCTAGGATTCGATCCACCTGATCCATCCTGAAAGCGTATTGGCTATTTATCTTGACATCAAGCTATTTGTATATATCTTGACGTCAAACTAATCGAACAAGGCATCCCCAATGCGAATTCTGGTTTTTGGCGCAACCGGCCACGTTGGGCGCACGATCCTGGCCGAAGCATGTGATCGTGGCCACCAGGTGACCGGGGTGGCGCGATCGAAGCCGGATACCGGCCCGTCCGGCGCAACATACACGTGCCTTGACATACAGACCCAGCCGGAACGCGCGGCCGCGCTCGCCACAAAGCACGATGTTCTGATCACCGCCCTGCGCCCCGCACCCGGCCGCGAACACGCATTGGTGAGCATGACGCGTACCGTTGTGACAATCGCAGGCCGTACCGGGCGCGCTGTTTATGTGGTGGGTGGCGCGGCCAATCTGCGTCTGGCGACGAACAGCCCAGGCACGGTGATCTCCACCCCCGGCTTTTTGCCGGACAGTGTCCGTCCGATCGCGCGCGCCTGTGCGGAACTCGAGACCGTTTTGATGGAAACACCGGATGTGAACTGGCTATGCCTGCGCCCGGCGCCGCTTTTGTTTGCAGGTGCGCGCAGCGGCCGTTACGCCTTCGGCAACGACGTGGCCATCGCCGACCGCGACGGCGCATCGCGTATTTGCTATGCCGACTTCGCCGCCGCGATGCTGGATCTCGTCGAGGCCGGCAAGACGTCACGACGTTTTGTCACCGTAGGGCAGGTCGAACACGGCGACCAACCGGCCGACCGCGATGCTTGACCTACAGGCTGTTCCAAACCGTGTGGTCACCCTCCTGGTATTGATCGGTGCAGCAATCTGTCTGGGCATGACCACCACGCTGGCCAAGCTTGCCGGCAACCACGGGGTGGCGCCCGCAGGTTTCGTTTTCTGGTCACTGGCGGGCGCGACGCTGGTATTGCTGATCCATGCCGTGCGCAATGGTCAGCGGCCGAAAGTCAGCCTACGCCATCTTGAGTACTACCTGATTGCCGGGCTGGTATCGGCTGCGGGCCCGAACCTGATCTTCTTTAGTGCGATTCCCGTGGTCGGCGCGGCCTATGTGTCGTTCATTCTGTCCTTGCCGCCGCTGCTGACCTATCTGGGCGCACTGGCGCTGGGCATGGAGCGCTTTGATGCCTGGCGTTTTAGCGCGGTACTGGCTGCGTTGACAGGCACCGGCTGGCTCGCCGCGGGCCAACTCGGCACGCCGAACATGCCCGCATTCTGGATCGTCTTCCCGATACTCGGGCCGGTGTTATTGAGCATCGGCAATCTCTATCGAAGCCTGCGCTGGCCCGCCGCGGCAAGCCCTGTCGCACTCACGCCGGGGATGACCGGTGCCGCCGTACTGTTGATCGGCCTGGCCGGCAGCGGCCAGTCGCGTTTTCAGCTCGCCATCGCGCTCGATACGAAAACCGTGGTGTTGCTCTGCGCCCAGGCGGCGCTGTTTGCCGCGCAGTTTCTGCTGCTGTTCATCCTGCAACGCCGTGGCGGGCCTGTGTTTCTGAGCCTGTTGGGTGGCGTGGCCGCGATCTTTGCCGTGCCCGTGGCCATTTTTCTGCTCGGCGAGCCACGGCCCCAGTATATGCTCCCGTCAGTCGTTGGTATCGCGACGGGGGTGATCATCCTGGCAGCCCGGCGGGCACAAAGCCGACCCGCATAGCCCACCCGCGCAATGGCGAGCCAGGCCTAATCCGCGTAGCTGGGCGCTAGTAGCGCTGTGGTTTGCTGCGGCGCTAGCAGGTGGCGTCAGCACTTGCGTATCGCGCTTGTGCCGGCCATAAAAAAGCGGTCACTGAAGACAATGACCGCATTTCGCCCGGGCCGCCAGCCCGATTGGGCCGGCGGCTGTGCCAAGCGCCTTTTATGCCTCAGGCTCCATTGCATAGCGCAGCACGGCAGCCACGCCCGTGTCGGTCGGCATGAGGTTGCCCGGCACGAATTTCACATCGCCGTCGCTGGCGATCACGAACTCGGCGATCTTGTCGAGCACGTCGTCCGTGTGGCCATCGCCGGCCGCGCCGTATTCGACCCGGCCATTGCTGTCCACCGTGCCTTCAACACGCGCGGTTTCGTCGATCAACAGGGTGTCAACCTGGCCGATGGTTGCCGAGTACGCGACCTCGTCGAGCGCGCTGGCGCCTTCCTTGTGGGCGGCGCGTTCGTTGTAGCGCTCGACAAGCTGTTCGATGTTGTCGCGAGTGGCACGTTCGGCGATCTGCCAGGCCTGTTCACCGAGGTTGCTCTGTCGAATCGCCTCGAACGGATCGTGATCCAGCCCGTTTTCGAGCAGATTCGGGTGTTCGCTGACCTCGCGATACAAGCCCTGGTGCTCGGCGACCGCCGCCAGTACCAATGGACGGATGGTCTTGCCGTGGTAGTCACGAATCGCCTTGTCGACTTCCTTGAAGTAGTTCTTCAGGTCGGTGCTGTTACTACCGGCGCTTTCGGAATCCTTGCGGTTGGGCGAGGTGTCGGGTTTGCCCAGTGCCTCGCCCATGCCGCGCGGCACGTCGCTGTGCAAGTCCACTTCGACAATCGCATCCTGATTGGCGTCGTAGAGGGCGACATCCTGAACGCTGACACACAGGATCTGGTAGTCCATCCAGTTGGCCGCCGCGCGCAGTGCGGGACGCAGATGAAACGAGTCGGCGACAATACCCTGTGCTTCGACGGGGCTTGTCATCATGCGACGTACGGTAAAACGCTTGGACGAGGCGAACACGACCAGGCCGTACTGCTGGTGCGTCCAGAACACCTCGTTGGCGCCCACGGATTCGAGCTTTTCGATCAGCGCGTCGCGTTCGTACTTGTCCATGTCGCGCTGTTCGAGCGCCTCGGCGACCTTCTTGATCTGATCCTTGTAGCGGATGCGATTTTCTTCTCGATAATTCGATACCGGCGTCGTCGGCACATAGATCGTCACGCAAGGCGACTCGTCGGCCAGCGTGAGCGCATTGATATCACGCCACTGCAGCATCGGCGCGTGGGTTTCCGGGTTTTCGTTATCTTTGGAATCGGTCATGATGATCGATCGGTCTCCAGACGTTATTCAGTTCTTTCGCGTTACCCATTGTGGGTGCTGGTGAGCGAATCGTTTTTCAATAGTTCATTTTCACTTCGAATACGTAGCCGAAAAGCGGTCGCGGCACTCGCGCGTCCATGTCATGCGCCGGTCTGTCGATCGCGGCCCTGCGGGGCCGAACCCCGAATACACGGGTCACGTCACGGCGCCCGCCTTGTTCATGGCAAAGTACGCGCCGTCCCATGACCCGACCCATTGAATGAATCGCTTTTCCGATACCGCCTCCGCGTCGCCGCTGACCAATCCCCTGCTGATGGTGATGGTGCTGGCCGCGTTCACCAGCGTGCTCAACAACAGCATGGTGAATGTGGCGATTCCCACCATCAGCACCGGGCTGAATGTCTCGCCCAGTCTGTCGGGTTGGGTGATTACCGCGTTCTCGATCGTGTTCGCGACCGGCGTTGCGCTATACGGGCGCGTATCCGACAGCTACAGCTTTCGGGTGACGTTTCTATCCGCACTGGTGATTTTCGGCATCGGCTCGTTGACCTGTGCGCTGGCGCCGAGCTTCGGCTGGCTGGTCGCCGGGCGCGCCATCCAGGCAGCCGGCGCGGCGGCGATCCCGTCGCTGGCGTTTGGATCGGTGGCACGGCTGTTTGCGCCCGGCAAGCGCGGCGTGGTGTTCGGCACGTTGTCGTCGGCGATCGGTCTGGGCGCGGCCACCGGCCCGCTCATCGGCGGTCTGGGCGTGAGCGCACTGGGCTGGCGCGTACTGTTCTATGGCACGCTGAGCGTCATCGCTGTGCTGTTCGTGGCGGCCTGGCGTTTCCTGCCGGATCTGAACGCCGAACGCGAGCGCCAGCCCCATCGTTTTGCACGGCTGGATCTGCCGGGCGGGCTGTTGCTCGCGCTCGGCGCGGCCGCCCTGCTGTTCGGCGTGACCGCGGCCAATCATGCCGGGCTGACCGCGCCCTCTGCCTGGGGCGCGCTGGCGGTGTCGGCAACGCTGATCGGCCTGTTCGCCTGGCGTATCCGAACGGCGGCCCATCCCTTCGTGCCGCCGGCACTGTTCACCAATCTGCAGTTTCTCTCGGCCGCGGTGATCGCCTTGTTGTCACAGGGCGCATTCATCGGCGGCGGACTGTTTCTGACCCCGTTGCTGCTGATCAACGAACTCGGGCTGACCGCGTTTCAGACCGGGCTCGTCGTGGCGCCGGGCGCGTTCGCGGTGGCCCTGCTCGCACCGACCATCGGCCGTTTGTCGGATAAATTCGGGCCGCGCACGGTGCTCGGCATCAGCCTGAGCTGGCTGTTGCTGGGCGTGCTGTTCATGTCGTCATTCGCCGTGGGCGCCTCGCCCTGGATGGTATCGATCGCGTTGGTGATCGCCAGTATCGGTTATGCCGGGGTTACGTCGCCGGCCGCCAATGCGGCTTCCAAGGCCTTGTCAGCCGACATCGCGGGCGTGGGCTTCGGCATCTATCAGCTGTTCTTCTTCATGGGCGCGGGTACCGGGGCCGCGGTATTCGGCTCGGTCTTGTCGGCTCGCCAACAAAGTGCAGCGCCGGCGTGGAATCCGTTCTACGACGGCGGCGCGGCCACGGCGGCGTTTTCCGACGCCTTTCTGGTGGCCTGCATTGCGGTGCTTCTGGCCATGGTGCTGCTGGTCGGGCTCGGTCGCAGCCAGCCACTGGCGGTCGAAAACGATTGATCGGCCGGGCTACGGCCAGGGCGTCAATTCAAGCATTTCGCCGCCGGTGCGTCGCGCGAACAGGCAAAGTCACTCGGCGCGCGTACGATAAACGGTCGCGTTACGGCCCCGACATTTGGCCGCATACAAGGCGTTGTCGGCCCGTTCCATCCAGCTTTCGATCGTACGAGCGGGCTGAAAGGCAACGCCACCGGAAAAGCGTACCGGGCCGTGTTCAAGCGGCTGCGCTTCGCAGGCAGCCCGCAGCAGGGTGTCGACCTCTTCGACCTCGGACGGCCCCGCCTCGGGCAGGAACACGGCAAACTCTTCACCGCCGCAGCGACCGGCGGTGCCGCCACGTACGTCCACGATCTCGCGCAGAACCCGGGCAAAGAATTTCAGCGTCGTATCGCCGTAGACATGGCCGTAGCTGTCGTTGACGTTCTTGAAATAGTCCAGATCGTAGAGAATCAACGCACCGCGCACCGGCTGCGCCGTATTCTCCTGGCGGCAGTAGCCGTCGACCAGCGCATAGAAGGAGCCATGGTTGAACAGGCCGGTCAGGCTGTCGCGCAGGCCGGCTTCGCGCAGCCGTTCGGCATAGTCGTTGATCAGACGTTGTTCACTTTCGAAGCGGCGAAAGAAACCGCTGACCATGACCAACAGCAAAACGATACAGATGGTATAGGTCATCGCGGCATCGATGGCATGCGCCGCCGGCGATGGATACGGGTCGATCCAGTCCGGCCAGCGATAGTGCGACCAGATCAAGCCATAGGGCACGACAAGAAACAGCGCCGCAATCAACAGCCGCTGCCAGGGGGGCACGAGTAGCACGCCAAAGGCGTAACCGGCGACCAACATGAACAACAGCAGACTCGGCCCATCGAGCCCCTGATTGTAGATCCAGTTCAGCGGTATCAGGCCGATGATTACCAGACACGCCCCCACCATTGCGGAATGACGCATGTAATGACCGCGGCGAAGATACGCCCAGATCGCGAGCAGCGCCGAGCCGATGATCGCTACCAACACGATATAAAACATGTCGGTCAGCCCGCCCAGATAATTGAGCAGCCCGCCGGCAAAACAACCCAGCGCCGCGCAGAACAGAAAGCTGCGGTTCATGCACTGTTCCGGAGATTCCGCGTCGCCTTCCAGCAGCCAGTGCCAGCGGCGGATCAGGCGTTGGCCGATATCCCTGTTAGCGTCATTCACGAAAACTCGGTCCTTTTCTCGAGTCGGCAGTTACGAAAGATCGACGCGCCAGGAGCGGCACACGGCCCGGGCATACTTTAGCGAGGCGCAGCGTCAGGCGCTATCGGCCATCGAGCCCCACCGGCATCCTTAGTGTTTAGCGGCGGCGTGTTCCGATTCTTTTGCAGCCATTGCCAACGCCGCCTCAGGTATTAGCGGTCGGCCACCTGTAACGGGCGTGGTGTTGCTCAGACGCTAGACCGGCCATTCCGCGGCGCAGTTGGGTGTCTCCCATACGACCATTCGGGTCAGGCGGGCGCGCCCCTCACTACGCGCGGCAACCCGCGGTGCAAGCCGTTCGAACCAGTGGCGTGCGAGATTTTCTGCCGTAGGCGGCACGTCGATCACATACAGCTTGCTACCGAGCGCGGTTTGCGTGGTACTGGCAAAGCCGTTCGATACCACCGATTCTTTCAGAGCCTGCGTGAATCCGGCGCGGTCCTGGTCGGGCGGCGTGAACAGGGCCAACAGTTCCACGTCGGCCAGTTCGGCGATAAAGCCATGATCGCAGGGGCTATCGATCTCGCGCATCATCTCGTCCTTGAGAAAGGCGAAATCGAGCACCATGCCGGCCTGCTCGCCCGTCGCGGCGAGCTGCTCGGCCTCGCAGACCGCTTCGATCGTGTAACGATGACCATGCAGATGCCGGCACTTGCTACCGTGCAGGCGTATGCGATGGCCCGCGTCGATGCCGATCTGACGGCGAATACGAAAAGCGGCGGTCAAAGAGCCTCCCGGGTTTGACGGTTGGGGCTGCGCAGCACAGCTGCACACGGCGCGAACAGGCCTGTCTATTCTACGCAAGCGCGCCTGTTCGCCGAACCGAGCGCCTAACCCACACAGCGCTAGACCCCGTCGCTAAGCCGCCTCGCGCTACGCTGCCCGACTCAGGCGATACCGATCATCTTGTGGGTCTGTAACGAAAGCCGCCATTGCGGATGGCTCAGCGCGGTTTCGATACACAGCGCCACATTCGCCTCGTAGGCCGGCCCGTCCATGGGCTGGAGGTAGAAGCGCTCGAACTCGAGTGCTTCGAACTGCTCGAGCGCAAAGGCCGGCTGCGGCCAGACCAGTTTCAGTTCGTTGCCGTGCGTCTGAACCAGGGTACTGCCGGCCTTCGGGCTGACACATATCCAGTCGATGCCCGCCGGGGCCTGGATCGTGCCATTGGTTTCGACCGCGATTTCGAAACCCGCATCGTGCAAGGCCGCGATCAGCGTCGCATCGAGCTGTAACAAGGGCTCGCCGCCGGTACACACGATATACGGGGTGCCACCGTTGTTCGCGGTTTCGTGCCAGAGATCGCGTGCACGCTCGGCAAGCTCGGCCGCGTTTTCGAAGCGCGCCCCGCCGATTCCATCCGTGCCCACGAAATCGGTATCGCAGAATTGGCAGATCGCCCGGTGCCGATCCTTTTCGCGCCCAGTCCAGAGATTGCAGCCACTAAAACGACAGAACAGTGCCGCGCGCCCGGTCTGAGCGCCCTCGCCCTGCAGGGTGAGAAACATTTCCTTGACCGCGTAACTCATGAGGTATTCGTTTTCCGATCGGCTGGTGCGGCGCGTGCTCGGCACGGCGTGGCGGTTCGCGCCTTTCTAAACGATAAGCCGGCAGTGCGCCTGCCACGCCGGGCCGTGTGATTCTACGCGGCCGGGCGCGGGCCGTGGCCTCGACAACCCGACTGGCGTGATAATTTGGGCCGATTCATAACGACAAGGTGCCTGCCATGGATTCAAGTGCCGCTGAAACGCATCTGATCGAGACAACCCTCGATGCGGGTGTACTCACCCTGACCCTCGGTGCCGCACCGGCGCATCCGCTGTCACTGGCCATGATCGACGCGCTGCATTCGGCGATCACCCACGCTGCCGACAACCCCGAGGTGGGCGCCATCGTGATCCATGGGCCGGGCAAAATCTTCTGTGCCGGGCACGACCTCAAGGAAATCGCCCATCACCGCGACGACGGCGATGCCGGGCGCGGCTACCTCAAGCGTCTGTTCTCGCGCTGCGGCGAGATGATGCAGGCGCTCACGCATTCGCCCAAGCCCACCATCGCCATGGTCGAAGGCATTGCCACCGCGGGCGGTCTGCAACTGGTCGCCGCGTGCGATCTCGCCTACGCCGCCGATACGGCGACGTTCTGCCTGCCGGGGATCAACAACAAGGGTTTTTGCACCACGCCGGCGGTGGCCGTGGCACGCAACGTGGCGCGCAAGGACGTCATGGAGATGCTGCTCTCGGGTGACACCTACGATGCCCAATGGGCGCGCGAAACCGGCCTGGTCAACCGCGTACTGCCCCAGGCCGAATTACACGACTTCGTACGATCGTTTGCCACGAAGCTCGCCGCGCGCCACGGCAGCAACGTCGCCGACGGCAAGCGCACCCTCTACCGACAACTGGAAATGCCGCTGGAGCAGGCCTATGCGCATGCAACCCAGGTGATGATCGGTCATTTCATGGATCGTGAACTCATCGAACACGACCGCGAGCGCTGGGGCTGAGCGAAACAAGCGCTGCCCTATTCATACCTGGCCCGCGCTCGTGGACCCGTTTGAATAGGCACACCTGCGCGTTCTACTAGCTCGCGCGAGCGCCGAAGACGCCGGCGGCAGCCCAGGGTGAACAAGGGGGTGAACAGGTCAGCGGTTATCCAAAATCTCGGCCACCGCCTCGGAACGATAGAAGCCCTCGAGATGGCGGCGCAGCGCGGGCTCGAGCAGGCCCTTGGCCTGCAGGGCCGCCACCACCTGCGGTACGAACCGCAGGCCGTCGCGTACGATCATCTCGCGGGTCACACCGATATCGTCGAGCAGTTCGGTGAGCGTGGTGTCGCGATAGGTGTCGAAAAAGACCTCGACCCCGTGTTCGATCAATTCGCGATAGACCCGCGTACGGCGCAGGCGCTGCCAGTACTCGTAGCCAATGACGAACAGCTCTTCGATATCCAGCTGACCGGCGAATTCACCCACCGAGGCGACCGTACGGTGCTTGTGATCATCCCAGAAGTCGAGCACCGCCTGACGCAATTCCTCGGACTCGAATGCTTCGTGCAGATAGGCTTCGCTGGCCTGCATGCCGGCGCGCGTATTGCGATCCACATAATCGCGGATACCGGCTTCCACGGCCGCGCCCAGGCGCGGCGAGGCGCGATCGACCACGGCACGGGTCACCTTGAGTGCAGATCGGGCGCCGGGCACGCGAAATGCCAGTCGTTTGCCCTGGCTCAGATAGCCGCGCAAGCCTGAATACAGCAACTGGGCCACCAGATTGGCGAATACCGGATTGGCCACCGAGTGATGGATGACCTCATCGCGCAGGCGCTGCATTTCCAGCAGCTTGTCGAGCAATTCCTCGAACTCGCGATCGGGCAGTACTTCTTCGAGCCTAGTCTGTTCGTGGATCGGGTGGGCATAGATCGCGGCAGCGATTTCGCCCACCAGTACCGGAATACCGCCGCCCAGCTTCATGTCGGCGGCGTAGTCGATGGCAGTGCGCTTGATCGACGCCTCGCTGACCACATCGGCCAGGCGCAAGCGCGCGGCGTCTGCCAGCACCCAATCCACACGGCGGCGCAGTTCCGTTTCCAGCGCCGGGCCCTGCAAACGCGCCGTGATATAGGCCACATGCGCGTCGAGCAAAGCCTGTGCTTTCGATCCTGCAAATGCTTCGGTGTCCATAGCCATCAAGATCGCTCAAGCCGGGGTGGGTGATGTTATCAGCCCCGAATGGCTGATATGCCACCCACGGGGGCACGCACGCATCAAAACACGCCCTGCCGCCACCGCAGGGGCGGCCGACTCGAAAACCGTCGCGCCTAACTACTGTATTTGGCCCCGTTTGATAATAGGCTAGAACCCATAACCCGAGCCGATTCGTTCTTTCGGACCTGCCTTTGCCGACCATCATCCTCATCAATATCGTCGTCGTGACGCTTGCGGTATTCGTTCATTACGAATTCCTCTACCGCATGACCCTTCTGCTGCCCCGTCTGGGGCTGGCCTATCGTTTTCGTATTCTGCTGGGCGTGTTCGGCTCGCTGTGTGCGCACGCGGTGGAAGTGTGGCTGTTTGCGCTTGCTTACTACGGCATGCTCGCCCACGGAGGGTTCGGCCACTTCGAAGGCCAGTTCGATGGCAGCTTGCTCGACTGTGCCTATTTTTCCTTCACCACGTTCACGACCCTGGGCTTTGGCGACATCCATCCGCTGGACGGGGTGCGTTATCTCACCGGTATCGAATCGCTGACCGGACTGATGCTGATTACCTGGACCGCCTCGTTTCTGTATCTGGAAATGCAGCGCTACTGGCGTGCCAGCGGCCCGCCCGAGCACTGAACAGCGCGCCGGGATCGGCGGGATCGCGTTCAGCGATCACTCATATCGGCGGCGCATACTCAGCGCATGTTTGTTCAGACGATGAGGTGTAGAGCCATGCATCGATTGGCTGTTCCGATTGCCGCGCTTGGACTGGCGCTGAGCCTGCAGGGCTGTGTACTGGCGGCCGCGGGTGCCGGTGCCGCGGGCGGTTATGCCGCCCATGAAGAAGGCTATCGTGTGCAGTCGCCCGTAAAAAAAGACGAGGCCGGCGGCTACAAGGGCCAGAATCCGGTCGTGCACGACGAACGCAAGGACGAAACACCCGAAGCCGAACAGCGCTAATGCGACGTCGGCGCGCGCTCGCACGCGTCAGCAGCAGCGCGGATATCGTTCACGACAGCTGGCCGACATCGCGTACCGCGCCGTTGGACGCGTTGGTGGTCAGCGCGGCATAGGCCTGCAAGGCCGGCGAGACCTTGCGCAAACGGTTGCGTGGTTTCCAGGCGTTGCTGCCTTGTGCCTGCATGACGCGCCGGCGTTCGGCCAGCACCGCATCCGCGACCGCGAGCGCAATCGAGCGCCCGGGGATATCGATGACGATCGTATCGCCGGTCTCGATCAGGCCGATGAGCCCGCCTTCAGCGGCTTCCGGCGACACATGGCCGATCGACAGGCCTGAGCTGCCGCCCGAAAAACGCCCGTCGGTCACCAGCGCGCAGGACTCAGCCAACCCTTTCGATTTCAGATAACTGGTCGGATACAGCATTTCCTGCATGCCCGGCCCGCCCTTGGGGCCTTCGTAGCGCACGATGACCACCTCGCCGGCGACGACTTCGTTGCACAGAATGCCGGCCACGGCCGCGTCCTGGCTTTCGTAGACACGGGCCGTACCGGTGAAGCCCAGCATCGAGTCGGCCACGCCGGCGGTCTTGACGATGCAGCCCTCGGGCGCGAGATTGCCGAACAACACCGCCAGCCCGCCGTCGGCGGAAAACGGCGTATCGGCCGATCGGATCACGCCGGTCTTGCGATCAGTATCGAGTGTTTCCCAGCGCGCGGCCTGGGAAAACGCGGTCTGGGTGGGCACGCCGCCCGGCCCGGCCTGATAAAACGTGGTCACATCGGCTTCGGGGTCGCGCATCACATCCCAGCGTGCCAGGGCTTCGCGCAGACTTGATGAATGAATCGTCGGCAACGACGTATCCAGCAGCCCGGCACGGTCCAGCTCACCGAGAATCGCCATGATGCCGCCGGCGCGATGTACGTCTTCCATATGCACGTCGGCCTTGGCCGGGGCGACCTTGCACAGGCAGGGCACCCGGCGCGAAAGTGCATCGATATCGTCGAGACAGAAATCGACCCCGCCCTCGCGGGCGGCAGCCAGCAGATGCAGCACCGTGTTGGTGGAGCCGCCCATGGCGATATCCAGGCTCATTGCATTCGCGAACGCTGCCCGGCTGGCGATCGCACGCGGCAGCACGCGCTCGTCGTCGCCTTCGTAATAGCGTTTGGCAAGATCGACCACGGTCTGGCCGGCATTGCGAAACAGTCGTTCGCGATCGCTATGCGTGGCCAGCAGCGAGCCGTTGCCCGGCAATGCCAGTCCGAGTGCCTCGGTCAGACAGTTCATGGAATTGGCCGTGAACATGCCCGAACAGGAACCACAGGTCGGACAGGCCGAACGTTCGATGGTGGCAACTTCGTCGTCGGAATAGCGATCGTCGGCCGCCACGACCATGGCATCGACCAGGTCGAAGGCCCGGCTCTTGCCCTTGACCACGGCCTTGCCGGCCTCCATCGGCCCGCCGGAGACGAATACCGTGGGGATGTTCAACCGCATGGCCGCCATGAGCATGCCGGGGGTGATCTTGTCGCAGTTGGAAATACACACCAACGCATCCGCGCAATGGGCGTTGACCATGTATTCGACGCTGTCGGCGATCAACTCGCGCGAAGGCAACGAATAGAGCATGCCGTTGTGACCCATGGCGATGCCGTCATCCACCGCGATGGTATTGAACTCCTTGGCCACGCCGCCGGCGACGGCGATCTCTTCGGCCACGAGTTGGCCAAGATCCTTGAGATGCACATGTCCGGGCACGAACTGGGTAAAGCTGTTGGCGATGGCGATGATCGGCTTGCCGAAATCGTTGTCGCCCATGCCGGTCGCCCGCCAAAGCGCGCGGGCGCCGGCCATGTTACGGCCGTGGGTACTGGTACGGGAGCGATAGGCCGGCATACATATCTCGGTCGGCAAGTCAGAACCAGCAAGCGTATTCGCGGCTGAATGCCTTTTGAAATATATTATTCGGCTCTTATTAAGACGTATTGCATATAAGTAATGGACGTTCGCCGGCTCAGACATTTCGTTGCCGTGGCCGAGACACGACATTTCGGCCGTGCGGCCGAACGTTTGCACATGACCCAGCCGCCCTTGAGCCAGTCGATCATGGCCCTGGAGAACAGCCTGGGCGCGAAGTTGTTCACCCGCAGCAAGCGCAGCGTCGCCCTCACCGCGTTTGCCGAACAATGGTTGCCCGAGGTCCGGGCCGCTCTTGGCCGCCTGGATGGCCTGGCCGAAACCGCGCGCCGTATCCAGCGCGGCGAAACCGGGCAGTTGAAACTGTCGTTCGTAAGCACCGCCGACTACAGCCTGCTGCCCAGTCTGGTCCAGCGCTTTCGCCAGCTGTATCCGGATGTGGAACTCACGCTCAGCGAGGCGACCAGCGACATACAGACTGCCGCATTGCTGGATAACGCCTGTCATGCGGGCATCATCATTGCGCCGCTGCACACGCCGCTACCCGATGCCCTGGCCTATCGACAGCTGTTATCGGAACCGCTGATCGCGGCGGTACCCGCGCAGTGGATCGAAAGCGGCCGGCTGGTGCCCGTCGACGGCCGACTATCGCCCGCGGCCGTAGTCGAGTCTCCCCTGATCCTGTTCCCGCGCCATGTCGCGCCGTCGTTCTACGACCGCGTCACCAATTATGTGCGCGCCTGCGGCGGCCAGCCGACGATCGCCCAGCAGGCGATTCAGATGCAGACCATCATCAGTCTGGTATCGGCCGGCATGGGCATTGCCCTGGTGCCGGCCTCGTTACGCCACCTGGCACGTACCGGTACGCGTTACCTGCCGCTGCAAAGCCGCGCGCCGGAACTGGAAACCGGGCTGGTCTGGCGCCGTGAAGACAGCAGTCCGATGCTGGCCAATCTGTTGGATGTCGTGGCCGCTATCGCCGGCGAACAGCGCCCACCGGCCGGCGGCTGGACGGATCTGGACGAAAAAACGGCAGGCAACGTGTAGTCAGGCGAGGATTTCGACCGTATCCCCAGTACTAATGGCGCCTTCATTTTCGGCTACGAGGTTCTGGCCGAAATAGACCTGATTATCGTCGCCCTTGCGATAACGCAGCAGGGTTTGCATGGGCTCGCCGTCGCTACGTCGCTGCCCGCGCGCGGGATCGACGGTGATCATCACACAGCGTGCACAGGGCGCATCCACCCGGAAGGTCACCGGGCCGATACGAATACGCTGCCAGGTGTCCTCGGCAAAGGCCGCCGTATCGGCCACCACCAGATTGGGCCGAAACTGGGCCATTACATGCGTACCGTCCGTTCGTGCGTTCAGATCCGCCAGCGACGCTTCGCTGGTAAGCAGCAACGGGTAGCCATCGGCGAAACTCACCCGCGTATCGATCTTGTCGCGATAACGCGGCGACTGCTCGCCGAGCCACAGCAGATGCACCGGTTCGCCCAGGACACGGCTGAACCAGGCGTCCAGACGCTGGGTGGTGGTCCAGGCCGAGAAATCGTCGGCCCAGACCCGGGTCGCGAACGATTGGTAGTCGAAGTCGGCGCACGCTTCGGCAAGCGCGACATGATCATCGTGCAATACCGTCAACCGGGCACCGTCGAAGCGGGCGGTCACCGTCTGCAGCACCGGATAGCGGCGCGCGGTCACGAAGCTGCCATCGGGCTTGACCACCATGAAGCGCCGGTCGTGGCGCAGCCCTTCCAGCTGAACATGGGCGCTCGCGAGCGCCTCGGCCGCGCTCGACTTGATCGCGTAACGATAGATTCCGGCAAGCGTGGGCACTGCGTTTCTCCAATGGCGCGATCGTTCGACCGAGCCGCATTCCTGCGCGTAAATCATAGAGCAAGCCACACGCCATTCAACCGCGCCCGGCCGACACGCGCCGCGCCACGCGGTTGAATACAGGCATAATTACGCCATTGCTTTGCCGTAGATAAACAGCCGTGGTCGTCATGTCCCGTCGCCCGTCGCCGCACGACGCCTTTACCAACCTGGCTGCCCGTATCGCCGCGCATGTGCGTGACGACGGCTTCACCCCGACCGCGCTGGATGGGCTGACCCTGCTCGGCTATGCCGGGCATAGCGTGCGCCAGCCCGAGGTCTACGAGCCGTCGCTGGTGTTCGTGGCACAGGGGGAAAAGACCGCGCATCTGGAAGACCGGGTCATCGATTACGGCGCCGGGCATTATCTGGTGCAGGCCATGCCCGTACCCTTCGAATGCGAAACGCGGGGCGCGCCCGACAAGCCGGTACTGGGCGCGGCATTGCGTATCGATGCAGCGGTACTCGACGAACTCGTCACCTCGATGCCGAACGCGGTCTGGCCGGCAGCCGACCCGGCCGATACCGAGTCGCTGCCCATGGCCGCGGTCGCCCTGGATGAGCGAATGACCGATGCGCTGGCGCGCCTGCTTGAGTGTCTGGACGACGAGCTGTGTGCACGGGCGCTCTATGGCATGCGGGTACGCGAAGTGATCTTCGAAGCGCTGCGCGGCCCCCAGGGGCATCTGTTGCGGCGCCTGATTCACGAGCGCGGTGCCTATGCGCGTATCGGCACCGCGATCAACCAGCTGCACACCGACTACGCGAAGTCGCTCTCGGTGGCCGATCTGGCGGCGGGCGTGCATATGAGCGTGTCCAGTTTTCACCATCATTTCAAGCGGGTGACGCGGTTATCGCCGTTGCAGTACCAGAAACGCATCCGCCTGCTCGCCGCCCGCGATCTGCTGGCCAGCCAGGTCGAAAACGTCGCGGGTGCGGCCCATGCGGTGGGCTATGAAAGTGCCTCCCAATTCTCGCGCGAGTACAAACGCTACTTCGGCGTCGCCCCGACCCACGACCGCGCACGCCAGGCCCATACCGGCACCCTGGCGCTGACCGACCCGGCCTGAACCGCGGCCCATCGGCATATGGGGCACGTGCTGGCTCACGTCATCGCATTCGGATTCGACGGCATTAACGTTTGCCTGAAAGACAAGATATATCCGCAAATGAACTCGGATGAACGCCAATGGATGGTGAAAGCCGGACCGTTTTTGTCGCCGACTTTGCGTTGTGCTCGCAGCCCGTTCTACCCGAGCACACCCACTACCCCGTTTGATTTGCGTTCATTCGCGTTCATTCGCGGACTGCCTTTGAGAACGCAGCCCGCGGGCGCAATTCGCCCGCCCGGCAACACCGGCGACGACGCCCACTCCCCGTGTGCTTACCCCCTGGCGAACAGCCAACTGACACGGCTGAAACGATGGATCTATCCGCAAATAAACGCGAATGAACGCCAATGGATGGTAAAAGCCGGCCCGTTTTGTGACCGACTTTGCGTTGTGCTCGCAGCCCGTTCTACCCGAGCACACCCACTACCCCGTTTGATTTGCGTTCATTCGCGTTCATTCGCGGACTGTCTTTGAGAACGCAGCCCGCGGGCGCAATTCGCCCGCCCCGCTAAAACCGGCCGCGCCGGCAGTTCGCTATTGACTTACGGCCTTGGCCTGGCCAATTGACACGGCTGAAACAAGCGGTCCGTCCGCAAATAAACGCGAATGAACGCCAATAAATGATGATCGCCCGCGGCCGTGGTGTTTTAACCCGCTTTGAGCGCGGTTTGCGGTCATTTCTACCACCGCATGGGGCCTACCACCGTCCTAATTTGCGTTCATTCGCGTTCATTCGCGGACTGTCTTTACGAACACGTTGCCGACGTACGAGCATAAAAAAAGCCCCCGGCAAAACATGCCGGAGGCTTTCACGACGTCATGACGACGACGTTAGGGCAAGCGCGTTACTGCGCGATCATCAGCGATTTGCTGTTGACGAATTCACGCATGCCGAAGCCGCCGTGTTCGCGGCCATAACCACTATCCTTGACGCCGCCGAAGGGCAGGTTCGGCTGGGCGATGTAGTAGCCGTTGATGCTGACCATGCCGGTATCGAAATGATCCCGGGCCAGCAGCTCGGCACGCTTCTCGTCTTCCGAGAAGATGCCGCCGCCCAGACCGTAGACCGAATCGTTGGCGATACGGATCGCATCCGCCTCGTCCTTGGCACGAATCAGCGACGCGACCGGGCCAAACAGCTCGCCGTCGTAGGCCGGCATGCCGGGGGTGACGTTTTCGAGCACGGTGACCGGGTAGAAATAGCCTTCGCGATCGGGGACTTCACCGCCGGTGAGACAGGTCGCGCCCTTCTCGATCGATTCCTTGACCTGGGCATGCAGGTTGTCGCGCAGGTCTTCACGCGCGATCGGGCCGAGCTGGGTGTTCTTGTCGCTCGGGTCGCCGAACTCGATCTGCTTCATCTTGGCGAGATAGGCATCGCGGAACTGCTCGTAGACCGCATCCACGACCACGAAGCGCTTGGCGGCGACACAGGTCTGGCCGTTGTTGTTGATACGACCGGTCACACAGGCATCCACGGCCTTGTCGATATCGGCATCCTCGAGCACCAGAAACGCGTCGTTGCTGCCCAGTTCCAGCACGGTCTTCTTGAGGTACTTGCCGGCGTCGGCCGCGATCTTGCGACCGGTGGCCGCGCTGCCGGTAAAGGTCACGCCGCGTACGCGCGGATGCTCCGTGACCTGGCTGGCCTGGTCTTCCTGGATATAGAGCACGTTGAACACGTTCTCCGGCACGCCGGCCTGGCGGAAGATGTCTTCCAGCGCCTCGGCACAGCCCCAGACGTTGGGCGCATGCTTTAGCAGCACGGTGTTGCCGGCCATCAGGTTGGCAATGGTGTAGCGCACGACCTGATAGAACGGGAAGTTCCACGGCTGGATGCCGAAGATCACGCCAATCGGCTGGTGCGTAACCAACGCACGTCCGCCCGGCAGATCGCGCTCTTCATCGGCGAGGAACGTCGCCGCGTTGTCGGCGCTGTAGTCGCAGATGCCCTTGCAGAGCTTGAGCTCGCCGGGGGCCTGGCTGATCGGCTTGCCCATTTCTTCGGTGATCAGCTGGGACAGGCGATCGCTGTTCTCGACCAGCAGTTCTCCGACCTTACGGATCAGCTTGCCGCGCTCGTCGAATGAACGCTGTTTCCAGTCGAGAAACGCCTCGTGCGTCTTTTCGATCTTGTCGTTGAGCTGCTCGTCGCTGATCGTATCGAATTCGCGGATCACCGCGCCGGTGGCGGGGTTGATGGTCTTAACGGTGTTAGACACGTAGCCTCCATACAGGGCTATGAATGAACACCCCCGAGGATAGTGGCATTCGCAAGCCCACGCGTATCGCAGGCTGTCGATTGTTTGCCCGATCCTGCAAGTACGGGCCACCTGGGCGCTATGGCGACGGAGAATCCGGGTCGAGCGGCGTGGTCATCTGCGCATCGATGATCGCGAAATAGCCGGGCAATACGGCGGTCAGGCGTGCACGCCCCGCCGCAGTCAGACCGATATGCTTCGTGCGCGCATCGCGGGCATCCTTTCGCGCGTGTACGAGCCCCGCGTCGAGCAACGCGCGCAGTGTACGGGCCACCACAGGCCCCGCGACATCGAGTCGCTGCGTGATCTCGCCCACGGTCAGGGTCGCGTGATCGGGCTCGCGGTCGATCACCACCAGGAACAAAAACCGTAGCTGCGACAGCCCGTGTTCGGCGAAATAGGCTTCCAGCCGGCGAATCATCACGCTCGCGCGGCGCATGGTTTCCAGACCGGCTGCAATACGCGCGGGCTCGACATCGTATTGCGCCGTATAGCGCTCGATCATCTGCCGTGACGGCAAGTCCTTGAGGAAAAACACTAGCCAGCGCCCCCTTCCCCGGCCGCGGCATGCATCGCTGTCATGAGCTCAGCGCTGTCGGTCGCGCGCCCGAAATGCGGCACGACATGCTCGAGCACATGCCGATGCTGCGCCTGGGTAAAAGCGGCACAACAATCGGCCACAATCCAGGCATCGAGGCCCAGATCGTGCGCTTCGCGCAGGCTGGATTCGACACAGACGTGGGTGGCGAAACCACAGAAATAGACCGTTCGGATATCGTTGTTGCGTAAATACGCATCCAGCGTGGCGTTCTTGAGCACACTGGCGCCGGAGCGCCCCTTGGAGACGAACTCGCGCGCCCGATCGCCCGGCACGAATGGCGGGCGAAACGCGCTACGTGCGCCGGTCCACGTGCCGGCCCGGGCAATAGCGCCACGCAAACCGGCCTGGTCCCGGCCGAACAGCAGGTAATGCGGATCGTCGGTCATATCGAGACCGGCATGCACGATCGGCTGTTTCGCAGCTCGCGCTGACTCGATCAGCCGCGCCGCCGCGGCAATGGCCTGCGCGAAGGCATCTTGATCGCGTACGAGATTGCGCCGCAGCGGCGCATCCGTATCGAGCCATTCACCCTGGAACTCGATAAATACGATCGCTGCCCGCTCGATCGGCGGTTTAACCGGGATTCGCGCTTCGCTCATGATGGCTCTGGGTTGCACCATCTATTCGAGCCGGGGCGATTCGCTTTTTAGCAAATGCGCCGCCTGACACTTATTTATCATGATACCTATCATGCTAATAAAAAGCACGAAGCCTTCTCCCGATCACGCAACCCAGGCGGCTAACGACCGCTACGCGACGCGATAAGCGCCTCGACAATATCAACCTGACGGGCGAAATAACGGCCATCCGAGGGTGGCGTCGGGTCCGAGGTCATAACCACGGTCATATCGCGTTCGGGCACCACGAACAGCACCTGGCCGCCATAGCCGCGCCCGTAATGGGCGCTCACGCCGGCCAGCTCGGTCGTGAACCAGCCATAGCCATAGGCGTCGCCGGTGTAGACCGAGTGCGTGCGCGTGCGCCAACTGGTTTCGATCCACGCCTGCGATATGACCTGTTGCTCGCCAACCCGACCGCCCTGGCGAATCATCTCGCCGAAGGCCAGTAGCGCGCCCGGCGTGATGCCCATTTCGTTACCGCCGAAATAGATACCCTGCGGATCACGCGTCCAGGGCGGGATATCGATTCCCAGCGGCCCGGCCAGCCAAGCGCGCATGAGCGCCAAGGTGCTGCGCCCGCTCGTCTCGGTGAGAATGGCCGATAGCACATGGGTATTGCCGGTCGAATAGAGCATGCGCGTACCGGGCTCGGCCACGAACGGGCGCGACAAGGCCTCGTCCACCCAATTATCGCTGGCCACCCAGGCGCCGTAATTCGCACCCGAGGTCCGCTCCAGCCCGGCCTGCATCGACAATAACTGGCCAACGGTAATCGCGGCCACGCGCTCATCGGCATCTGGTGGCATGCGCGTGCCCAGCAGTTGGCCGATGGGCTGATCCACGCTATCGATCACGCCGCGATCGATGGCCGCGCCCACGAGCGTGGCGATCAGTGTTTTCGACAACGACTTGATATTGGCGGTCGCATCTACCCGATGGCCCCGATAGCCGCGTTCGATCACGGTATCCCCGTCGACGGCAACCAGCAATGTGTGGGTTCGCGGCAAATCGCCGGCACGCTCGGCAATCGCCTCCAGCGCGGGCGGCGCGGGCGAATCCGTCGCGGCACTGGCCATGCCGATAAAGACCATCAGCGCCCAACAGGCAGCCGACCGCACCCAACGATGAGCCCCACACCGATGCGCTGCCAAACGCGTCATTTCAACGAACCGATTACGCATGCCGCCATGGTAATCATATTACCCGCACCACGACCGCTGGCGGCACTGCGCGATCCCCACTGCCAGGGGTGTTTTTCATCCGCGGGCGCGTACTTGGCGGCAGCGCCCGAAGTGCTATCGTGCGCAAAAAATACGAGGAGCATCGATGGCTACGGTATTGGTCGCCGGCACCTGCGACACCAAGGGCGCGGAATTGCGCTATGCCTGTGATTGCCTGGCGGCGGCCGGCGTTGCCGCCCAGGTGGTGGATCTGGGGACCGGCGATATTGCACGCACCCACCCACCGGATATCGACGCCGCGAGCGTTGCAGCGCACCACCCGGACGGGGCCGACGCCGTGCTTGCAGTGGATGATCGCGGCCGGGCGGTGAATGCGATGGCCCTGGCTTTCGAGCATTACGTGGCCGCGCGCCGCGATATCGCGGGCGTACTCGGGCTGGGCGGCTCCGGCGCACGGCACTGGTTACGCCGGCGATGCGACGTCTGGCGGTAGGCGTGCCAAAGGTCATGGTGTCGACTGTCGCCTCGGGCAATGTCGCGCCCTATGTGGGCCCCAGCGATATCTGCATGATGTATTCGGTGACCGACGTGGCCGGGCTCAATCGTATTTCGCGTATAGTGATCGGCAATGCCGCGCATGCCCTGGCCGGCATGATCACCAACGCATTGCCCGAGGCGCGCGATACCAAACCCGCACTCGGATTGACGATGTTCGGCGTGACCACGCCCTGTATCACCCAGCTCACCGACGCCCTCGAGGCCGAGTACGACTGTCTGGTCTTTCATGCCACCGGCACGGGTGGCCAGTCAATGGAAAAACTGGTGGATTCCGGCGCCCTGGCCGGCGTGCTGGATATCAGTACCACCGAAATCTGCGATCTGCTCATGGGCGGCGTGATGAGCGCGGGCGATACCCGCCTGGATGCGATCGCCCGCAGTGGCGTGCCCTATGTAGGCGCCTGCGGCGCGCTGGATATGGTCAACTTCGGCGCGCGCGATACCCTGCCCGCGCAATATCGCGATCGCACCGTTTACGAGCACAACGCCCAGGTCACGCTCATGCGGACCACGGTCGAGGAAAACCGGCTGATCGGCGAATGGATCGCGGCCAAGCTCAATGCCTGTGACGGGCCGGTGCGTTTTCTGCTGCCGGAGGGCGGCGTGTCGGCCATCGACGCACCGGGCCAGCCGTTTTACGACCGAGCCGCCGATGCGGCCCTGTTCGAAGCACTCGAAACCCACGTGCAGCAGACCGAGAATCGACGGCTGATACGTGTGCCCCACCATATCAACGATCCGGCATTCGTCGGCGCGGCACTCGCTGCCTTCGAAGACGTGATGTCGACCCACCGGAATTAAAGGAAACCCCATGCCCCGATTCGAACGTCAGGCCATTCTCGACACCCTGCGCGCCAAGATCCGCGATGGCCGGCCCATCGTCGGCGGCGGCGCCGGCACCGGGCTGTCGGCGAAATGCGAGGAAGCCGGCGGCATCGATCTGATCGTGATCTACAACTCCGGGCGCTATCGCATGGCCGGGCGTGGCTCGCTGGCAGGCCTGCTGGCCTACGGCAACGCCAATGAAATCGTGGTCGACATGGCCCGCGAAGTGTTGCCGGTGGTCAAGCACACGCCGGTGTTGGCCGGCGTCAATGCGACCGATCCGTTCGTGTCGATGGACGAATTCCTGGCCCAGCTCAAACAGATCGGTTTCGCCGGGGTGCAGAACTTTCCGACCGTGGGCCTGATCGACGGCAGCTTTCGCGCCAATCTGGAAGAAACCGGCATGGGCTACGATCTGGAGGTCGACATGATCGGCCGCGCCCGCGCAGCCGATCTGCTGACCACGCCCTATGTCTTTTCCAGCGATGATGCCCGTGCCATGGCCGAAGCCGGCGCGGATATCGTGGTCTGCCACATGGGCCTGACCACCGGTGGCAGTATCGGCGCCGAAACCGGGGTGGATCTCGACGGCGCGGTCGAACGCGTCAATGCCTGGGGCGACGCCGCGCGCGCGGTGCGCGACGATGTGATCGTGCTCTGTCATGGTGGGCCGATCGCCCAGCCCGAGGATGCCGAATACGTATTGTCGCGCTGCCCGGGCTGCCACGGCTTCTACGGCGCGAGCAGCATGGAGCGGCTGCCGGTCGAGCAGGCGCTGACCGAACAGACCCGCCGCTTTGTCGATCTGCAGGTCGATTCCCCCAAGCGCTGATTGGCGCGATCGCCCACACCGAGGAGATTGTCATGGAACGTATTTTCATCAGCCGCGTGATTCGTGCCGAGGCCGATGCCGTCTGGGCCGTGCTACGTGACTTCAACGGCATGCCGGCCTGGCATCCGGCCATTGTCGACAGTGAAATCGAGGACGCCCGCGCGGCCGACTCGGTCGGCTGTATTCGCAGTTTTCATCTGGCCGATGGCGGGCATATCCGTGAACAGCTGACCGCCCTGTCCGATGCCGATCGCCACCTGCGCTATATCATCCTGGAATCGCCCATGCCGGTGACCGGCTACGACGCCACCATTGACGTGATCCCGATCACCGAGGGCAATGCCAGCCTGGTGGTCTGGAAAGCCGAGTTCGAAGTCCCGCCCGCGGATGCCCGCGCCACGGTGGATACGGTCGCCGGCGGTGTATTCCGTGCCGGTCTGGATGCGCTGGCCGCGCAGCTCGAATAACGAGAGGCCCATACCGGCGCGCAACATGGCCCGGCGCACAGTACGCCGGGCCGTGCGCAACTACTCTTGCGGCAGCGCGTAGACGACGACCTGGTCGCCGACCTGATCCTTGAGGATGGTATTGCCGCCGGCCACGAAGGCGACATACTGGCGCCCCTTGTAGGCATAGACCGCCGGGTTGGCCACGGCGGGGGCTTCGGCCTGATCGGACCACAACGGCTCGCCGGTGGCTAGCGAATAGGCGCGCAGCTTGGCGTCCATGGAAGCGCCGATGAAGATCACGCCGCCGGCGGTGACCGCCGGCCCACCGATGGTGGGCGAGCCCCAGGCCTCGGGCATGAAAAAGCCATACTGCTGGGATGCGCCCACCGGGCGCCGCCATTTCACGTCGCCCGTATGCATGTCGAGTGCCACCAGCTCACCGAATGGCGGCTCCCAGCAGGGCATGCCCAGCCAGTTCATCGCCACCTTGAGGCGCATGCCATAGGGCGCGCCGGTCTGCGGCGAGAAACCACTTTCGTTGCCCGAACCGGTATCGGCTTTTTCGTAGGCCCCGCGCTCGTAGAGCTTGACGTATTGCACGATATGCGAGGTGTTGACCACCGCGGTCTGGCTGGCCGGATCGTAGGCCACACCGCCCCATTGCACCCCGCCGGAACTATCGGGATAGGCCATCGTGCCCTCGCCCTTCGTGGTCGGCGGCGTGTACATGCCGCGATAGTCGAGTTGATCCCACAGGCGCGAACATTGCCCGCCGCCGACGATATCCGCCAGCTTCCAGACCGGCGGTTTTTTCGTCTGGTCCAGCAATGGCGCGGGCCGGGTCGGAAACGGCTGGG
This sequence comes from Salinisphaera sp. T5B8, assembly GCF_040361255.1. Classification (NCBI taxonomy): domain Bacteria; kingdom Pseudomonadati; phylum Pseudomonadota; class Gammaproteobacteria; order Salinisphaerales; family Salinisphaeraceae; genus Salinisphaera; species Salinisphaera sp. T5B8. The sequence continues at coordinate 143,397 of NZ_APNG01000002.1, forward strand.
TCGGCGAATAGATCTCGCCCTCGACCGAGCCGTCGCCTGCGGGCACGGGGCGGTCCTCGATCGGCCAGACGTCTTCGCCGGTGCGGCGATCGACCACGAACAGAAAACCCATCTTGGTCGCCTGGACCAGGGCCGGAATATCTTCGCCGTCGACGGTTATGTCCATGAGCGTGGGCGCGGCGTTGATATCGTAATCCCAGACATCGTGGTGCACCCACTGACGCGACCAGACCACCTCGCCCGTGTCGATATCCAGGGCCGTGGTCGACGTTGCCAGCGGTGCTTTCTCCTGGCGATTACCGCCCCAGAAATTCGGCGATGGCGACGACACCGGCAGATACACCAGGCCCAGATCCTCGTCGGCGGACATATGCGTCCAGACATTGGCCGTGCCGCTTTTTTCGCGCATGCCGTCCGATAGCGCCTGGAATGTCCATTCGCGTTCGCCGCTGCGCGCGTCGATGGAAAACACGGTGCCGGGCGGCGCCTGCTCGAAGGCCCAGTCCTTGCCGGCCCAACCCAGCAGCAGATGATCGCCGACAACCGTGGGCGGTTGCAGCAACGACAACGGCCATTTGGCGTGGGTATCGTTCCACTGGTTCACATCCAGCACGCCGTGATTGGCAAAGCCTTCGCATTTTTTGCCGGTGTCGGCATCGAGGGCGAACAGGCGCGCGTCCATCGTGCCCATGTAGACGATCTTCTGGCAGGCCTCGCCGGGCACGGGATTCTCGGCTGCCCAGTACGACACACCGCGATTCTTGAGTACCGGCTGGGTCAGCGCCTTCTTCCGGGTCTGGGTATCGAACGCCCATTTCTGTTCGCCGGTACCCGGATCGAGCGCAATCAGACGGTAGAACGGCGTACCGATATACAACGTATCGTTGGCAAAGATCGGGGTCGCCGACCACACCGTGGCGGGTATGTCACCGCTGCCATCGGACACATCGCCCGTATGAAACTCCCAGACCTTTTCCAGATCGCCGACATTGTCGGCGGTAATCTGGGTCAGCGGGCTGTATTTCTGGGCGTTGAGCTGACCGTGAAAACTCTCCCAGGTCGCGTTTTCGGACACCGCCGCCGGTTCGGGCGAATGATCGGGATCACCCGATTCGCCGGGCTGCTGGGCACAGCCGGTCGCTACCAGCAACGCGCATAGCGGCGCGCATAGTGCAAGGCGTGATCTGGCCAGACGCCGGGCTGGCGTTGGCGGCGAATGGCGGATAACTGAAATCATGAGCGCACCGTCGTGGCATGCCTGGGCGCGGCGAACAGATCGATGAGCAGCCCGAGCAAAGCGACACCCATGGCGGCACATAGCCACCATTCGTGCAGTAACGCGCCGGCAAAGGCGTTGCCGAGAATCATCAGTACGACCAGCCCGGCGAGCAAGTTACGCCAGCGGCCCGACGCGCCTCGGGCGAGCACCCCCGCACAGGCAATCAGCAAGCCACTGACCACGATCGCGGCCAGTGCGCCGAGCGTGCCGGTCACGCCGGTCAACGCAGCGAAATAGCCATAAAGCGCAACGCTGAGGCTTGCCAGCGCGCCCAGCAAGAGCACGGCCGCGCCGAAACGGGCCGAAGATTCGGATAAAACCATGGAGGATTGTTCTGCCAACGCGCAGACCCGGACGGGCCTACGCACAGAAACTAAGATGTATAACGCAGATAATTATACGCGTTCAGGCCGCGATCGCCAGTCGCTGCGGCACAATTCGCCGCGCATCAGACACAGCAGGCAGATCATCGGCGCGTCGCCATCGTGTTCAAGCAGACAGACGGGCGGCGCTACGTTCGTGCCCGTCCAGGGTCTTGCCCAGGAAGTGGCGCGCATAGCGCGGCGTCAGCCGGTTGAGATCCAGATGCATGAAAACATCGGCCACGTTGAAATCCGGGTCGTAGCATGGCGGGCCGCCCACGCAGGCGCCTACGCGCAGGTAGGCCTTGATCAACGGCGGCAGGCGCACGGCCCGATCGAGCGGCACGTCCGCCGACGGCAAGGCCAGGCGCGGACGTACGCAACGGTGCGCCTCGGCCGGCTGACGGGCCCAGATCTGGCGATAGGTCGCATGCGCAAACGCTAGGCCGTCGCGCAGGTCGATACTCGCACAGCCAATCAGATGATCGTAACGATCGGCACGAATCAGATCCGCAATACCCGCCCACAACACTGCCATCGCCGGGCTGCGCCGATAGGCCGCATCCACACAGGTACGCCCGATTTCCAGAAAACGCCCCGGACAGGCCAGGACCGCGTCCAGATCGAACTCGCTGGCGGAATAGAAGCCGCCGGCCGCCTGCGCGGCTTCGTGGGTGAGAATGCGCGTACTGGCCACGGCGCGGTCGTCGCGGCGATCGCGTACAACCAGATGCAGGCAATAGGCGTCCATGGCATCGGCTTCGAGCCCGGCCCCGGCCAGCGCGGCCGTGGCGCCCATTTCTTCGACGAATACGCGATAGCGCAGGGCCAGGCTGTCGTCGATCTGCGCCTGGCTGCGGGCAAAGCTGTAGTAGAAACGGGCAGGCCGCGTTTCGGGCGTTGGCTGGGTCGTGGTTGCGTTCATGGCGAACATCTCGATCGCGAATCAACGCCAGCGATTGTCGACCGGCCATGTGATAGCGACATGACCACGCGATGACGCGCCGATGACCGCGACGTACGTCACCGCCCTGTCATGTCACGCGGTTATCAATAGCCGGATGTCCGATTCCTCCGTTATCGCCGATACCCGCTTGCTTCTGCGACTGTGGTTGAGCAAGCCACGCCAGATCGCGACCTGGACGCCCACCGGCCCGGCCGTGGCGCGTGGCTTTGTCGATGCACTGGCCGCGGCCCCGCAGTCGGGCCACATCGTGGAACTGGGCGCGGGTACCGGCCCGATCACGAGCGCGATGCTCAACGCCGGCATCGATCGCAACCGGCTATGCGTGGTCGAATACGACCGCGAGCTGGTCGCCCTGCTGCATACACGGTTCGGCCAGGCCGGCATCGTGCAGGGCGACGCGCGCGCGCTGCCCGAGCTGTTCGCGGCCCAGGGTGTAGAGCGCATCGCCGCGGTCGTATCCACCCTGCCGATCCTGCATTTCTCCCGGGCCGATCAAAAACGCGTGCTCGATGCCTGTTTCGAACGCGGTGTGCCGGGGGCAGCATTCACCCAGATCACCTATCTGCCCGGCTCGCCGGTTCGCCAGCGCGCGCTGGCCCGCTGGGGCTATCGCGCCACGCGGCTTCGTCATATCGCACGCAACTGGCCGCCCGCCATGCTCTGGCAATACCGGCCCGACACCACGGCCTGAAAAAGCGCTGCACGATCGTTCAAGATCACGGCGCCGCGCAGCGTCAGGCTTAGCGCCCGAACATACCCATACGGGCAAGGCCGCAACGCCGTGGAAATCGCCATCTATACCTTCTGTGTGATGTATTCGCCGGGACCGGTAAATCTGCTTGCCTTCAATGCCGGCCTGCGCGTGCATCCGTGGCGCCTGGCCGGCTATTGCGTGGGCGTGGGCACGGCCATGTTCAGCGTGTTCCTCGTGCTCGGTTACCTGGGTGCGGCGGTGGTACGCAGTGCCCTGCTGCCCTATTTCGCCGCCGCCGGCAGCGCCTACATCCTGTATCTGGCCTATCACCTGTTTACCGCGCGTACCGACTGGCATCAGCAGACGCCCGCGCCCACGCGCATGCGCTTTCACCAGGGGTATCTGTTGCAACTGCTCAACCCCAAGGGCTGGATACTGGTATTGCCGGTGACGACCGTCATGTTCCCGGCCGCGGGACTGTCCGGCTACCAGATTCCGGTCTGCGCGCTGCTGATCTCGCTGGGCGCAATCGGCGCGCCGGGCAGTTATGCCGTGCTCGGCCGTATGGCCGGGCGCCGTATCGGTAACGGCCGTACCTCGGCTTTCGTGAACAAGGCGATGGCCCTGGTACTGGTGGCCGTGGCGGTGTCCATCGTCTACGATTTCTTCATCGCAGGCACACACGCGGCATGATCACGCCCATCAACGACAACGACTGGTTCATCCATTCGCGTACACCGCGCATGGAACGCCTGGAAGCCTATTTCGGCGGCCATGCCTACGATCCGCATCGCCACGATACCTATGCCGTCGGCGTAACCCTGGCCGGGGTCCAGAGCTTTCACTACCGCGGGGCCCACCGGCACAGCCTGCCGGGACGGACCATCGTGATTCACCCGGACGAAATCCACGACGGCCATGCCGGCGCGGCAGGCGGCTTTCGTTATCGCATGATCTTTATCCCGCCGCATGTCTTTCAGGACATTCTGCGCGGCCAGCCATTGCCGTTTCTACCGGGCGGGATCACCACCGATCCGCGCATGGCGCAAAGCGTTGTGCGGCTACTGCGCCATATCGATAGCCCGCCCGAGGCGCTGGAAGAAGACGACGCCCTGTTCGAACTGGCGATGGCGATGAACGCGGTTACCGGTCACCGGCCGCCCCCGCGGCGTTTCGATTACCCGGCCGCGCAACGCGCGCGTGCCTTCATCGACGAATCCCCCAGCACAACGATCACGCTGGCCCAGCTTGAAGCGGTAAGCGGCCAGAACCGCTGGCGTCTGTCGCGGGATTTTCGGGTGCTGTTCGGCACCAGTCCCTATCGCTATCCGACCATGCGTCGGCTCGAACGCTTCAAGGGCTATGTGCAGGCCGGCAATACGCTCGCCCAGGCGGCGGTCGATGCCGGTTTTGCCGATCAAAGCCATATGAACCGCCAATTCGCCGATGCCTACGGCATGCCGCCCGGGCGCTGGTTCAAACTCACACGCCAGTCCACAGACACCTGAGCGCGCACCGGCCGCTAGCGCAGCGCGGCTTCGCTGTATTCGAGAATGCTTGGAATAACGAGCGCTTCTTCGTCGTCCAGATGACGGTCGAGCAACCCGTGCAGCCGCTCGGCGCGATCGCTATAGGCATCGGCGCTATAGCGCGGCGCATCGCCACCGCGCTCGATATCGCGCAACAAAGCCTGCGCACTCTCGACGACGGTCAGCACCTGGGCATGGATGATTTCATGATCGTTCTCGAGCAGATCGAAGCCAGCAACCAGGCGATTGTCCAGCGCCCGAAACCGCGGAAAATAATGCAGATCCTCGATACGGTGGTGGCCTTCCAGATGCTGCAGATAGTCACGCAGCTGACCCGCGAACACACGCCCGAAGGTGGCGATATCGATCCGCGCTTCGCGAAAATCCCGAGTCGTTTCGGCCAACACTCGCCCCTGGCCACGCAGGCCCGCGTGCACCTGTAACCAGAACGCGGCCAGTTCGCCGTAGTTACGATGCGCTGGCCATTGCGCGGGCGGATACCGGTGTCGCAGCACCATCAGCTCGGCCGGTGGTGCCTGCCGCTTGTCCAGGCGCAACTCGTCGGAAATGCTTTGCATGGCCGACAGAATAACGCGATCGGCGGCGCTGGGCGCGCGTCGCCGAACACGCGCCCAGCGCTTATCCGGGTTCAGCGCGCCGGCGAGGCCACCTGCGCATCGGGCAGATCGACGATCGGCAGGCCGACCTGGCCTTGGACATCGATCACGCCCGGAATGGTCGAAAAACTCGCCACGTATTGCGGATGAAAACCATAGATCATCAGGCCGATTTCATCGCCAACCTGCAGCGCCCGACTGAGGCCATTGAGTTCAACGCGCTGCTCGCCAGTACCGCGCACCGGGCGCACCTGTTTGTTGACCAGTTCCGCGCTTTCGTTGGCATCGCGACGCACGCCGATGCCCAGAAACGCTACCGGCGCGACGCCACCGCCGGTGATCTGAATATCGGCGACCGGGATACCAACCAGTGCCTGGCCGGCACGCTCCACGGTTGTCAGCGGCACGAAGGTGCCACCACTAAGCAGCTCGTCGATCTGGTCGGCAGGCAGCGCGTTGATCAATTGCGCCAGCACGAAGCTCGGCGTGGCATCCGAAGGTACCCCGCCCTGCGGATTGAGCAGCGTGTCGACGATATCGGTGGCGTTATCGACGGTGACGGCCAGCGCATCGACCAGATCGTCCACGGTATGGGTGCGCAACAAATCCAATAGCAGGCTCAAGCCGCCGGTCGTTGCTTGTGCGCTCACCGAATACCCGTTGCCGGTAGCCGGGTCGGCGACGGGCAACGTATCCAGCGCCACGCCCTGGTTGTCGGTCACGGTCACGCAATTGCTCGGAATCGGCTGCGGTAACGGCGTGCCGCGCAGCTTCCAGTTGAGGTAATCGAGTTCGAGCGTGGCCGTATCGAAGGTCTGGCGGCCACAGTGCAGCGTCGCTTCGGTGCTGTAGGCGACGCGGTCCTGGGATTGGAGGCTTTGCAGCACCGGCAGGGTATGCCCGAAACGCATGCCCACGAAATGCACCTCGTTACCCGCCGCGCGCAGACATTGCGCGTTCGCCCAACCCTCGTTGAGGGTGAACAGCGTATCGGCCACGCCCTGGATAATCAGCGCATCCACCTGGGCCGGTACCCGCCCGCTGGCGCTCGGCCCGAGTTGTCCACCCGCGGATTCGCGGCTTTCGCAAAACGAGCGCGGGCTGTTGTTATAAAACTTGTCGCGTACGTCGGCGGAAAAACCGCGCTGCGTCAGCGGCGCCGCGAGACCTTCGACAAGCGCCTGGTAGAGCAAGGGGTCGAGACGCACCTGCGATGTCGGAATGCCGAGGGCGACCAACAGCACGCCCCAATCCGACTTGATCACGTCGCCGGGGCTGAGGCTGTAGAGCAGGTCATACCAGCCGACGGTGGGCACGATCGCGTCGAAGCGCGGATCGACCGCCGCACCGACCAACTGGAAGCCACCGCCATAGGAGAGCCCCAGTGCGCCCACAGCGAGGTCGCCGTCCTGATAACCCAGATGGCCACGATTGTCCATCTGCTGTTCGGCCCAGTTGAGGATCGCCTTGATGTCTTCGCCTTCGAAGTCCGGGTCGATCACTTCCACCTGACCTTCGGATTGCCCGAAGCCGCGTTCGTCGAAGCTGATGACGAAATAGCCCGCGGCCGCAGCCCGACGGGCGGCCTCGGCCGAGGGCAACGTGCCCCCGGTAAGCGTTTCGTAGAGGGTGTTCTGATCGCGCCCGCGCAGGCGCGTACCGCCAAAGCCGTGACTATGCAGGATCAAGGGCGCGGCTTCGCCCGGTGCCAGTGCAGGCTGTAGCACGGTAATCGCGATGTCGGTGCCGTCTTTGGGGTTGGTCACCACCGCGTTGTAATCGCGCGCCACAACCGCATTGGACGCGTCGCCGCCCGGCGTGAGCGTCGACCCGGGCGTGGCGCCCGGCGTATCGCCGCCGTCCGGCGTCGACCCGGATTGCGACTGGCTGTCCGTGCCCAGATGCACCGCGTCCGAGTCGTCGTTACAGGCCGCCAGGGCCAGCAGGCTCAGTGCCAGCACGGCCACTCCCAACACGCGGCTCGCCCGTCGAAAACCGTATTGCTGCAACATGTAACTCCTCCCCACCAAGACGCTGTTTTGTTCTACGAGAATCAATCTATCGGAAAAATTTCTATTTTTATAGTCTGACGCGCCTCTGGTACGAAAGCACAGCTGCCACATCGGATTGCCGTGCCCAATATATTGCGGCGCAATCGAAACCATCCTGCTATGCTTGACGGCCGGGTCGGGGGAACACCTTGGGCATGCCACAAACGCAGATCGCCGCCGGCGTACAGTCAGCGTCCTTGTCGGAGTCGTGGGCGTTATGGCTCAAGCTCGTGAGTGCCGGCGCCACGGTCGCCCTGACCTCGGTGCTGGTGGTACTCACGCTCTCCCTGTACACCCGGCGCGATCAGTACACGCCGAGCGCGGTGCATTTCACCCTGGCCAATCTGGCCACCGCGGGTTATGTCGTCAGTGACACGAGCGTGCACCTGGGCATCGCGCTGGCCAATACCGGGCTCATCGAAATCGCCTACCGAGTCGCATTATGCGTACTGCCTTTGGCGTTGGCGGCCTATATCTGTGTCTATTGGTGTCTGACGTGTGCTGGCTGGCCGTCGCGGCGCCGTCTCGGTATCACCTACGGGATCGGCCTGTTTGCGATGGCCCTGCCCTGGATCGATAGCCCCTACATGGTCGTGGCAGACACGCGGCTACGCTTTTCAGGCTCGAATGTCTTTCTGGATTACGGCGCGGCGGCCGGGCCGTTCTTCGCGCTGTGCCTGGGCGTATTCGCATTCGTGAGCTATCGCGTCTTGCGGCTGGCCGCGGCACAAAACAGTGCCCATATCTCTTTATTGACCGGCTTCGGTTTTACAATCTTCGTGCTATGCGGGCTGCTCGATGCAAGCCGCGAACTCGGCCATTCGATTCTGCCGGTCGATGCGCTCGCGCTTTCATGCGTACTGTTTCAGACGGTCGCGCTCGCGGTGATGGTCCGTCATTATTCGCTGACCCTGGACGAACGACGCGCCCACAGCGCCCAGCTCGAGCACGCAACCGATCGTGCCAACCGCGATGCGCTGTCGGGGCTCTACAACCGCGGTTTTTTCGAGGATTACATGACACGCCCCGGTGTCGCCGCGCGCGGCGGGCTGCTGTTCGTGGATATCGATCATTTCAAGACGATCAACGACAACTATGGCCATGCCACCGGCGACCGACTGATCCAGCAGCTGGCAACCTGTCTGTGCGAGGCTACCCGAGAGCACGACATCGTATGTCGCTGGGGTGGCGACGAGTTCGTGATTCTGTTGGAACTCAGTGGCGATTGCGAAACCGCCAAACCTGCGATCGAGCGCCTGGTCCGCGCGCTGGATCAGGCGAGCGTCGATGGCCCCGATGGCCTGACGCTCAGTGCCAGCATGGGCTATGCCGAGTTCGACCACGGCCAGTGGCAAGAAGCCCTGCAACGCGCAGACGCCGCGCTCTACGAAGCCAAGCGCGGCGGTCGCAAACGGGTTCGCATCGCGGGCTGAACCGCCACTGCCGTGCCGGTATGCCCGCATCCGTCTGCGCGGCCCCGACACACCACACAGCTGGCCCGGCACACGCCACCACACCGAAGACGAGCACATTCAGCGGCCGCGATCGCGCCCTGGCGTATCCACCTGCCCGCCGCCGTGCCAACAGCGCGGCCCCCGAAGCGCGGCCGCAGGCTGGCCTCTGGCATTCGCGCAGCGGGCCGCCAGACTGGCCGCCCGGAAAACGGGCGGGCATACTCCGAGTTGACGGTAACAACAATTTCTAATGGCAAACGAGGGGAACGTCGGCCGTGATCGTCACGAGGGGAGACTGTGCCCGGCCACTCCAGCTGTCCGTCTGGACCGAGCCGTACCTGCGCAAGGCGAAGGCAACCCGGCCGCAAGCCTTTTTGCAGCCGGGAACGGGTCTGCGCACGCCAGGGCCTACGCGTGAACAGCGTCACCGTGCCTGACGAAGCCCTGTCTTTTCATCGGCATCGTCGCGCGCTGATGCAGGTGCTGTTGATCTTTACCGCCCTGTTCGGCGTGATGTTCATCGTGCTGAATTTCTTCGCCGGCAAATATTTGCTCATGGGTGTCGAAATTGCGGTTACGGCCTTTGCCCTCGCCCTACTGCCGGTCGTCCGGCGTACGCCGTATCTGCAACTTTGGTCGATTGGTTATCTGTTTGTGCTGTATAGCGGTGTGAGCTATGCCCTGATCGCACCCGATACATCGGTCACGGTATTCGGCTGGGTTTTGCTCATGCCCGTCGTCGCCCATCTGTTGATCGGGCGCTTGTGGGGCGGATTGCTGTGTGCGGTATTCGTACCGCTGGCCGGGGCGGTGTTCATCTGGCGCTTTGGCACTGATCCGATATTCGCCAACCCGGGCTCGATCGCGAACATGGTCACGATCACATCCTGTAGTTATCTGTTGTCTTATGTCTACGAAGGCAGCCGCACCGAGGCCGAACGCCGCCTACGGCGCATGGCCGCCACCGATGCACTGACCGGCCTGCCCAATCGTACCCGTCTGGAACAGATCTACACGGGACACATGAGCGTCGAGCGCTTGCCGCTTGCCCTGCTCATGATCGATCTCGACCATTTCAAACGCATCAACGACAACCACGGCCACGGCGCTGGCGATACCGTATTGCGCGCCGTGGCCGCAATAATGCGTGACCGGATTCGCGATAGCGATTTCGTCTGTCGCCTGGGCGGCGAGGAGTTCTGTGTATTACTACCCGCAGCGGACCTGTTCGCGGCGCGCGAGCTGGCCGAACGCATTCGCGACGCGATCGAAACACTCGAGTGCCGCGAGCGCGAAGCCGTGTTGCGCTTGACCGTCAGTATCGGTATCGCGATCGCCGAAGATGCTGCCGTGTCGCTCGATACGCTGCTGCACGCGGCCGACCAGAATCTGTATCGCGCCAAACTCGGCGGGCGCAACCAGGTGATCGGGTGAACCGCGCATATCGAGCGGTACTGCGCGACATGCGTTCGAGCGGCTGCGGCTTGCGAACAAACGGCCAGCGACGTAGAAATAGCGCGCCCACTTGCCCGTGACCCGGTCCCTGTCCATGAGCCGTAATATCGAAATCGACACCGCCGATGGCCGTATCGACGCCCACGTATTTACACCTGCCCAGGCGCATCGTCCCTTGCCTGCGGTCATCATGCTCACCGATATCGGCGGGCTGCGCCCTTGCTACCACGAAAAAGCCCAGATTGTGGCCGATGCCGGGTATGCGGTACTCATGCCCAATATCTATTATCGCGACGCGCAGGGCGCGGTCGTTCCCGAGGGCAAGTCCTTTCGCGACGAAGACGTACGTCCAACGCTGTTCGACTATGCCGCCCATCTCACGCCGCACGCCCAACGTCGCGATTTCCAGGCCTGGATCGACGCCATCGATGCGCAGCCCGAGTTCGATAGCGCTGCCATCGGCGTGGTCGGTTATTGCATGACCGGCGCATTCGCCCTGCGCATGGCGGCGTGGCAGCCGGAACGTATTGCTGCGGCCGCCGGTTTTCATTCGGCAAACCTGGCCAAGGCCGACGACCCGGACAGCCCGGTGCATGAGCTCGATTCGATACGCGCGCAGGTGTATCTGGGCCATGCCGATGGCGATACGCTGCTGCCGCCCGAGCAGATCGCGCGCGTTGATGAGGCGCTGGCGAAAGCGGGCGTGCACTTTTGCACCGAACTCTACAAGGGCGCGGGCCACGGCTACACCGCCAAGGACGCGCCGGTCTACGATGCGCAGGCCGACGCCCGTCACTACCGGCGGCTGCTCACGCTGTTCGAAGAAGCGCTACAACCGCGCGCGACCGGGTAGTCGCGACCGGTATCAACGACCGATGCCGGCAGGCCGCGTCTTCGCGAACGGGTCGGCGCGTACGTAGGCCTCGAACCGGTCGGCAGTCAGCGCTTTGCTGAACAGGAATCCCTGTTGCTGCACGCAGGCGCCGGCCAACAGGAAATCGCGGGTGGCCACACTCTCCACGCCTTCGGCGACGACCTCCATACCCATGGCCTGCGCCAGCGTAATGATCGTATGCACGATTGCGGCATCGTGCGGATCGGTGAGGGCTTCGCTGACGAAGCGCCGATCGATCTTGAGCTGGTGCAGGGGCAAATTCTTGAGGTAATACAGCGAGGAATAGCCGGTGCCGAAGTCGTCGAGCGCGAAGCGAACACCCCGTACGGCCAGCTCCGCCATGATTGCGCGTGCGCGCTCGATGCTATCAAGCAATACGCTTTCAGTGAGCTCGATCACCAGCCGCCGTGGATCGATTGCAAACCGCTCGATGGCGGTTGTGATATCACGGGTGAAACTCGGATCGTGAAACTGGCTGGCACTGACGTTGACCGCGATCGAGATCGACGACATCGCCGGACTTCGGCTCCATTCGCGAAGGCGGCGACAGGCCTGCTCGATCACCTGGCGGCCGAGCGGCACGATCAACCCGCAGGCCTCGGCCACGGCGATGAAATCGCCAGGATAGACCACACCGCGGCTCGGGTGATGCCAGCGCAGCAAGGCCTCTGCCTTCACGGAGTTGGCCGCCAGATCCAGCTGCGGCTGGTAATAGAGCACGAATTCGTCGTTCTCGATGCCCTGCTGAATTTCTCGCTCGATCGCCACGCGGCTATCGATCGCCTGCTGCATCTGCGGTTCATACAGGCACAGGCCGTCGCCGCCTTTGGCCTTGGCGCGATACATCGCCACGTCGGCCTGCTGGAGCAAGGTGGTCGCCTCACAGTCGTTATCGCCAAATATCACCCCGCCGATGCTGCAGCTCGCACGGCGTTGCTCGATCGTGCTCAGCTCGAACGGCGCCAGCAGCGCGGTACGCACGATGCCGGCAATCTCGGCAGCCGAGGCCGCGGCCGCGTCACGGTCGGTACCCAGATCCTCCAGCACCACCACGAATTCGTCGCCGCCAAAACGCGCGACCGTGTCGTCCTCACGTAAACAATCGCACAGGCGTCGCGCGGCCTCCACGAGCATTTCGTCGCCCACGTGGTGGCCCTGCGTGTCGTTGATCGATTTGAAATCGTCGAGATCGAGAAACAGGATGGCGCCGAAACGCCGCTGCCGGCGAGCATGCACCACCGCATGGGCCAACCGGTCGTCGAGTAAGCGGCGATTGGGCAGATGGGTGAGCGAATCGTAATACGCCAAAAATTCCACTTGCGCTTCGGCACGCTTGCGCTCGGTGATATCGGCGATTACACCGAACACCGCCGCCGGATCGCCCTGGATATCGTCTTCAAAACCACCCTGGATCGCGATCCAGCGGATATCGCCATCGGTACGCTGGATACGGCAATCGAACGCCCAGCGCTGGTGGGCGCGCGTGGCCTGTTTGAACGTGCGATTGACCCGCTCGCGATCGACTGGAATCACATGGGCGAGAAACTTTTCGTAGGTCCAACGCGGCTGCGTGTGCTCGTAGCCGAAGATGCGGTCGTGAAGGTCGGTACGCCATGCCTCGCCGGTGCGCAGATTCAAGCCCCAGGCGCCTAATTGCCCCACATCGAGCGCGACCTCGAGCTGCGCCGAGTAGGCGCTGGTCGCGATGCGATCGCCAAACCCGCGTACGGTAATAACGACCACAGCACCGGATCGCCGACGATTGCCTGCATCGACGTCGTGAAAGGCGACCAAAACCGGGATCTTGCGCCGTTTGTCGGCACTGCGCAGATGCGCGTGCAACGGCGCGCGCTCGCGACGGGCGCGCGCCAGCAGCGCGTCGATACCCCTATCCAGAAAATGGCCCAGCGGCAGACCAACAATATCGCGGGCCTGCTGTTTGCCCACGAGCCGCGCGAGCGCCGGGTTTGCCTGAACGATACGCTGGCGGGCATCGATCACACACAAGCCACGCCGGCTTGGACTTCCTACCATTGCGCCCCGCTCCCTCGTGCCCGTTTCATCTGAATGCCCGCACCGCGCGCCGTGATCATCTACCCGCGGTGCCTGTAACCGAACACGTCGCGCTCGGGCCACGTCGTTTCCATATGACGCGCGACAGACAGAGCGTGCCAGCGCTGTTTCATGTTCTTGAATCGGCGGCCGTGCGCGGTACTTGAATATGATTCATTGTGCACAATATATATTGTCGAGAATTCACTAGCAGGAAAATTCAATGGCCCTGGATAAAGTTCTCTATCGCGCGCAAGCCACAGCAACCGGTGGTCGCGACGGCCACGCAAGCAGTGCCGACGACCAGATCGATCTGAAACTGGCCACGCCCAAGGCCATGGGTGGCGCCGGTGGCGAAGGCACCAATCCCGAACAGCTGTTCGCTGCCGGCTATTCCGCCTGTTTCATCGGCGCCATGACGGTCGTGGCCGGCAAGCAGAAGGTTTCGTTGCCCAAGGACACGCAGGTCACCGGCGAGGTGGGCATCGGCCCTTCGGGCGAGGCATTCGGTATCGAAGTCACGCTCAACGTATCGCTGCCGGGCATGGACAAGGCCGAAGCCGACAAGCTTGTCGAAGCCGCACACCAGGTCTGCCCGTATTCGAATGCCACCCGCGGCAATATCGATGTCACCCTGAACGTGCAGGTATAGCGCCATGGGGCCCCTGCCCGCGCCCGAGGCCATCGTCGCGGGCACGGGCAGAGCCCGCGAAGAATGTACGTCTATTGTGTGTTGTGCCTATTCGCGCGATCATTACATTCGTATCAGTGAATTCGACAGGTTAGCTCGGCTTCTTTGACGTTGTGTCATGGATGAAGCGATGAAAAAGTCCAACGGTTTTCGACCCCGATTCATCTTCGTGTTGGCGCTGGCCGCAGCCGGCGGGCTGGCTGGCGGTACGTGGTGGTATGCGCAATCTCCGCAGTTCAACGGCGTCGCGACCTCTACCGAAACCACACCGGTGGCTGACGCAACGCGAACCGGCAAAGCCAGTGCTGGCGAAACCCAGGCCCTGGCCGAGCTGCCGCTTGCTGTCGACGGTGCCACGCAACTGGTGGAGCACACCAAAGCGCAGCGCAGCGACAACACACCGGTGCATGCCAACGATACACACGGCGTGGATGCCGACACGGCCGGTACCTTCGTCGAAAACGACTCGCCCGCCAAGGCGCTGGATTTGAATGTCCCGGCCAGCCCTGCCGACGACAATGAACAGCTCAATGCAGCGAAAGTGGCTACGAATACCCGCGAGGTCAATCCGCTCGATGTCAGCGAGTTCGAGCGGCAGGCGCCCAAGGTGGAAAGCTATAACCTGTTCAAGTCGGAATACGGTCTGCGCGGCTTCATGAAGCAGAACTGGCTTAACCAGCGGGTCGCGCTCCAGGGTGGGCTGGGGCTCAACGACGATCGGCTGATCAAGACCGATAGCGACTTTCGCGACGATATCGCGGTGGGCATGGGGCTGATCGTCGCCTTCTGAACGGCCGCACCGGCGTCGCCGCCCAGCTACAGATTACCGCCGAGGCCCGCGATCACGCGGCCTCTGGCGTAGCCTTGGTCGCCCTGCGCAACAGGATATAGGCCAGCGTCGAGCCGGCCGAGGCCAGACACATCACGATCGCCATCGCTGCGGCATCACCGCCGAGCAGACCGACCAGCCAGGTGGCGACCGCGCCGCAGGAAAACTGCACCACGCCAAACAGGGCCGAGGCCGCCCCGGCCGCATCCGGCGCCATATCCAGCAGACCGGCCACCGTGTTCGCCCCGGCCACGCCCACCGTCGACAATAGAAAGAACAACGGCACGGCCACACCCCAGAAACCGCCGACGCCGCTCAGCGTAGTGGCCAGAAGCACCAGCGAACAGGCCAGCGTATTCACCACCGCCACGCCCAGCAGCGTGCGGTAGCCGAAATACATTACCAGCCGGCCGTTGGTGGCGGTGCCGATGAGCATGGCGAAGACATTGGCCCCGAAATAGAAACCGAACAGCGATTCGTCGACTCCGAACTGGTCGATATAGACAAAGGAGCTGGCGGCGACATACGAGAACAGGGCTCCGAACATGAGCCCGCCGCAGAACAGAAACAATGCGATCGGGCCCCGCTTGAGCAGCGCGAGATACCCCACGTATTGCGCCAGGAGGCTGCGATCGCGGATACGCCGTTGCGGCGGATGGGATTCGTGCAGCAAGACCGTCAGTGCCACCAGGCACAGCAGCGCGTATACGCACAGCAGCCAGAAAATACTCGGCCAGGCCGCGAACTTGAGCACCAAGCCACCGACAATCGGCGCCAGCAAGGGCGCGGTGGCCATCACCATGACCACGAACGACATCACGCTGGCGGCCTTCGATCCATGAAAACGATCGCGCACGATCGCGCGCGACATCACCGGCCCGGCGGCTGCGCCAAAGCCCTGCACGGCCCGTGCCGCGATGAGCATGCCTACCGAATCGGACAAGGCACAGGCAACCGAGGCGAGCAGATACAGCCCCAGACCGAAATACAGTATCGGCAGGCGCCCGTAGCGATCGGCCAGCGGGCCATAGGTCAGCTGACCGGCCGCCAGCCCGACAAAGAACAGGCTGAGGCTGTACTGCACATAGGCCGGATCGACCGCGAACTCACGCGCCAGACCCGGCATCGCCGGCAGGTACATGTCGATCGACAACGGCGTCACCGCGGTGAGCATGCCGAGCACCGCAATGAATACGAAATACGCCGCGCGGCTTTCGAGGGACGTGGCCATGCAGGCGGCTCCTTGGGAGGGGTTGGCCGCGGCGCGTCGGCGACGGCGCGAGGCGCTGGCTCAGTCGGCCGAATGAAGCGCGCGGCGGATCAGAGCCGCAGCATTATGCCAGCCGGCATCGATCACGGCCACGGCTTCGCCGGGCGTATCCAATGGTGGATGCAGCCGTGTGAGCACCCGCGCCGGTGGCATTTCCACCGCCAGCGTATAGCCCGACTCGTGCACGATACGGGCGGTCGCGGCCCAGTAGACGGTGCGGGCCATGTTGTAGACGAGATCGTCACGAATCTGTTCGCTGCGCCACAGGCGGCGCTGCCGGTTGGCGCTGAAGTAGGCACAGGCCGGCGTGGCGAACGGCGTATCGGCTGCGGCCTGGGCCAGACGTTCGGCCGGGGCACCAAGCAACGCGCAATGCGACGGGACCGCCATGTCCAGGCGCTGGACGCGCGACGCGCCCTGCTCGAGCGCGACCGTAGCCAGCCGCTGCAAGGCGTCGTCGTGACCGGCGACCACGATCTGGCTATCGCTATTGACGTTGCCGACATACAAGGGCCTGTCATCACGGTAGAGATCGGCCACCAGTTCACGCACGCGCGCCTCGTCCAGGCCGATGACCGCGCTCATGCCATAGCCGGCGGGGTACGCCTGCCCCATGAGCCGGCCGCGTTCGCGCACGAGCGTGAGCGCATCGGCATAGGCGATCGCACCCGCGATCACCGCCGCCGGCCAGGCACCGATGGACAGTCCCATCACGGCACCCGGCGCGCCGGTCTCCGCAGTCAGATGCCGGGCGCTGGCTACACCGACGATGGTCAGGGCGAGCTGGACGGTTTCGGTATCGGCCAGTGCTTCGCGACTATCGAGTCGCGCCATATCGCAGCCGAGCACATCGGCACTCTCTACCAGTGTTTCACGCACCGCCGCGCTATCCGGAAGCGCGGCCAGCATGCCGGGACGCTGGGCCCCCTGGCCTGCAAATGTCAGTACCACGCCCATGCCGATCAGCCTACCAGCGCCGTGTCAGCTGCCAGCGGTGCGGGCGACCATGGATTCGGACACAGGAACGGACCTTGATCGCTCTTGACCAGAACCTGTGTATTGCCGGCTGCCCAGTCCGCCAGTGCCACGCCGCCACGCGGCGTTTCCATCTGAATATCGCAACGCACCGCAAGCCCGGCTAGCGCGTCGATCACCGCGCGTGCGTCGGCCCGCGCTATCTCGCGCGGCATTCGCAACAACACATCGATATCCGAGGCCTTATGACACACGGCCTCGCCCGTGGCCAGTTCGTAGCCGACCGCGCCGCCCAGACCCCAGCACAGGCCGGTTCTGTCGAGCGTACGCGCCATATCACCCAGCACAGCCAGTGCGGGGATGGCCCGTCGTCGCGCCGGGGCAAGCTGTGCGATACGCGCGCTCAACTGCTCGGGCGTGCAGATATCGGCCACTTGCGCCGAGTCGATGGTCATTGCAAAGCGCTCGCGTCGACACCCGCCGCGCACACCTACCGGCAGCCGTCCCGGCATACGGACTGCGCGTCGCACCACGAACGGCCCGCCCCGCCCCAGTATCGGTACCACCCAATCCGGCGTGTCATCGGCGCAGCGCTGGGCCTGTGTCCAGAGCAGATCGTGCGGCCGTGCCGATACCGCCGCTTCGACGCGGCTGTAATCGATACGCCGGCCGACACTCAATCGCCGGCCCATTGGGCACGCAAACGTTCGCGCACCGTGACCGATGCGGCCCGGCCTTTGGCGTCCAGGCGCGCGGCCAGACTGTCATCGTCGCCGATATCGGCCAGCGCCTGCATCAGGGTCTCGCGTGCCGCAGCAACATCTGTCTCGCCCGGCGTATCGGCATTGGCGACCGAGAGACGGGCGAACAACAAGCCGAGACGATCGAAACTGGCGATGTCATAGGCCATCGGCGTAATGGTTTGGGCGAGCTGCTCGACGCCTTCGACGGTCCGCTGGGTAATACGCGCGGCGGCCTGTTTACCCATCGCATGCACCTGTACGCGGTCGTCGTCGAGCGCGATCAGGCGATTCGCCTGGTAACCATGGGCAAGAAACGCGCCCGACATCGCTTTGCCCACGATCAACCCGAGCACCGGATGACCGGCCGCCCGGGCCGTGGCATAGGCCTCGACCGCCGCGGCCAGGGCCTGATGAATACCCAGGGCTTCTTCGGTACGCCCATAGGCCTGGCTGGGCACATCGATGACGGCGACGATCGCCCGCTTCTCGGCCTGTTCCGCATCCGCATCGAGCACGTCACGCACCGCCTGGGCCAGCGCCCACCCCTCGACCAGACCCACCTCGCCGTCGCGCGTGCGCGGGTAGGCATTGTCGGCATCCGGTACGACCGCGATATAACGGGCTGCGATATCGCCCAGCGGTGCATCCACCACCCGCACGCTGGCCGGGAAATGGTCGACATGGGGCGTGTTGTCGGTCAGCGCGGCCAGCCAGGCGGCGCCGCGCGAGGGATAGTGGTTGGTACTCATCGGCCGTCTCCGGCTGCAGGGTTCATATCGGCGAGCATCTCGCGTGCCCAGTCGGCATCCGCGCGCCGACTCGTATCCAGCCCGCGCAGCCGCGCCAGATGGGCATCGATCGCCTGTGTGCGGGGCAAGTCGGCGACGGGCGCAGCCACGGCCTGGGCGATCGCCGCGCGAATCTGCGCGGTATCGTCGTCGCACAACCTATCGACCAGGTCGGTCGCATGGCGCTGGGCACCGCCGGTCAGGCTCCAGATCATCGGCCGATCCCGCGAATCATATTCATCCACACCGGCTTCCTGTTCGATCACCTGCGGGCCATTGAGTCCCAGACGCGCCTCGCGCGTCGCAATCAACGTCGAACACAGCCCGGCGGCGATAGACATGCCGCCGAAACACCCCACCGGTCCGCTGATCACCCCGATCACCGGGACATATTCACGTAGAGCGACAATCGCGGCATGGATTTCGGCGATCGCCGCCAGACCGCAATTGGCTTCCTGCAGGCGTACGCCGCCGGTTTCGAGCAGCAGCACCGGCACCACGGGCGTGCCCGCACGCGCATCTTCCAGCGCCAATTCGAGTGCACCGGCGATCTTGGCCCCGCCGACCTCGCCCATCGAACCGCCCTGAAAGGCCGGCTCGATCGCTGCGACAACCACGGCCACGCCGTCGATCGTGCCGCGGGCGAGCACCACGCCGTCGTCGGCCTGGGTGACGATATCCTGCAGGCCCAACCAGGGCGAGCTCAGGCGCTCGAACGGGTCGAGCAGTTCGCGCAACGTGCCGGCATCAAGCAGATGCTGCACCCGCTGGCGTGCGTTTTTCTCGACAAAGCTTTCGCGTTGTAACAGTTCGGCGCTTTCCATCACGCACTCTCCGGGCCGCTGGCGGCCTGTTCCATGGCCTGGGCGATGCGTAGGCGTACCACCGCGGGCGTGGCCCCGAAATCGTTGATTTCGAGGGCGACCGCCGGCTGTTCGCTATTGGCGAAAATACGATCGATCACCGCTGTCCATATGTCGTTGACGCCGTCGACGGATGTCGTAATCGCGACCGTCGAGCGTCCCTGGCCCGCCGGTTCGAGCAGCACTTCCAGATCGCCCGAGCCGACCACACCGGCCAGGGCGCGGCGCGCGGCCGGCGCGCCGGCGGGATATTCAAGCGATAAGCGTTGCATGGCCTTTCTCCTTGAGGCGTGTATCGCCGCACCGCACCCGGCCCCAGGGCCGTTGCGCGGCGTACTCGAGGGCATCGATGAGCAGAGTCGCCGCGAGCAGATCGGCGCTGCCGCCGGGCGAGGCATTGAGTCCAAGCAGTTCACGTTCGAAACATGCCAGCGCGCGGCCGCCGGCCACCGTGCCGACCCCGCCCATGTCCAGGATGGCAGCGGCATTGGCTTGTACCTGCACAAGCCCCGCGCGCCCGGCCCGGCTGAGTACGCAGGTGTCGTCGAGCACCGCCATGATCGCCAGCAGTGCATTCAGCCGGGCCACGCGTTCGCTACAGCCGCGTGCCCGCGCGCGGCGCAGCATCGGCAGGCCCGCCTCGGCCAGTGCCGGGAAGCCGCGACAGGCTTCGCCGCGCGCGCCGGCAACGTGATAGCGCTGTACCGCGCGCTGACCATTGGAACAGCGCAGCGGCGATACCGCCGGGTCGTCGATCGCGGCCATGGCGGCCACCCCTTGGAGCAATACCGGCGCCCGCCAACGCGGACGTTGTGCAGCCACCGCCACGATCAGACCCAGACCCCAGATCGCACCGCGATGGGTATTCACCCCGTTCGTGGCGAGCATCATCCGGGCTTCGCTTTCGCGACCGAGCAGACCCAGCTCGGCACGCAGCGTGTATGGGTCACGCTGTTCGATGCCTGCGGCGGCCATATCGTGAAAGCCGATTTCCAGCGCATCGACCGACGCATGCATCAGGCCGTGATCCATATCCCGATGCGCACCGGTATCGCGCCGATCCACCAACCCCGGTTTGGGGGTGAGATCGATCTCGGCTCGCAGCGCGACGCTGGCGGCACGCGCGAGCATGCCGGGCAAGGTTTCGGCGCGTACCGTCGCGCCTGTGTCGTGTTGTGTCATTACCAGCTCCGAAAACGTGCCGGTGGCTCGTAGAGCCCGCCCGACCAGTCGACCAGATCGGCGATACTGCTGGCCGCCAGCTGCGAGCGTGTCGCCTCGGTACGGCTCACGCCCAGATCCTCGGGGGTGCGGATCTTGTCCTGTTCGCGCAGGCGTTGTGTGGTGGCTGCGTCGGCACTCAGACCCAGCGGCGTGACCCCGGCGACAGCCGCGATCATCGCACGCCGCTCGTCCAACGATTCGGCCTTGTAGAGATAGGCCAGGCCTTCCTCGGTGAGCAGATGGGTGGTGTCGTCGCCGTAGACCATCACCGGGGCCAGATCCAGCCCGGCCTTCTCGGCGACCGTTACCGCATCGAGGCGATCCACGAAGGTGGGTTTGAGCCCGGCCTGGAAAGTTTCCACCATTTGTACGACGAGCTTGCGCCCGCGTGCCATGGGGTCGTTACTGGGCGCGAGATTCGCCCAGGCCGGCGTGGCATGACGGCGCCCGCGGGCATCACAGCCCAGATTGGGGGCGCCGCCGAAACCCGATACACGTGAGGTGGTTACTGTCGACGAATTACCGTCGCCGTCCATTTGCAGCGTCGAGCCGATGAACATATCGGCGGCATAGTGGCCAGCCAGCTGGCAGAACGCGCGATTGGAACGCAGCGAGCCGTCCGCGCCGGTGAAGAACACGTCCGGGCGCGCGGCGACATAGTTTTCCATGCCCAGCTCGGTGCCGAAGCAGTGCACCGTCTCCACCCAGCCGGATTCGATCGCGGGAATAAGCGTCGGGTGCGGATTGAGCACCCAGTTCCTGGCGATCTGGCCGCGCAGGCCGAGTTTTTCGCCGTAGGTGGGCAGCAGCAATTCGATGGCTGCGGTATTGAAGCCAATGCCGTGGTTGAGCGATTGCACGCCGTGCTCGGCGTAGATGCCCTTGAGCGCCATCATCGCCATGAAGATCTGTACATCGGTGATATGGCGCGGGTCGCGGGTGAACAACGGCTCGATATAGAACGGCTTGTCGGCCTGTACGACCACATCCACCCAGGAGCCCGGAATATCCACGCGATCGAGCTGGGAGACGTCGTCGACGATCTCGTTGGCCTGGGCGATGACGATACCGCCGGAAAATGCCGCGGCCTCGACCAGTGCCGGCGTGTCTTCGGTGGACGGGCCGGTATAGAGATTGCCCTGACGATCGGCCTTGAAGGCGGCGGTGAGCACCACCTTGGGAATCAGGTCCACGAACAGCCGGGCATAGAGCTCGATATAGGTATGGATCGCGCCGACTTCGATGGTGCCGTCCATCATCAGCGCGCCGATACGATGGCTCTGGGTGCCGGAGAAGGCGAAATCCAGCTTGCGGGCAATACCCTTTTCGAACACTGCCAGATGTTCGGGCCGACCGACGCTGGGCTGGATCATGTGCAAATCGTGTACGCGCTCCGGGTCCAGCTCGGCCAGCGCGCGCGACAGGAAATCGGCCTGCTTCTGGTTGTTGCCCTCGGCGATCACCCGATCACCCGGCGCGATCAGCGCATGCAGGGCATCGTGAATACGATCGGCCGGCAACTGTTTGGCATCGAGCCACGGCGCGACCCGGGCCATGCGGGCCTGTTTGTCGTCGCGGCGCGTGGTCCACTGGCGTTTGGTCATAGGGATTCCTGGCTTGCGCGAAGCGCGCTCACGTTAGAATGCGCGACGCGGCGGTTCAATAAACCTGTCGTTGACTTCGTTAACATCGAATGTCGACGTCCCGGAGAACGTGTGTGAGCAGCGACGAGATCACCCTGCGCAAGCTCGAGATCTTTCTCGTGTTCATGCGCGAACGCAATCTGGCCCGGGCCGCGGAAACCCTGTCGCTGTCGAATGTGTCGGTGCACAAGGCGATTCATTCGCTGGAAGCCGCGGTCGGCTGCCCGTTGTTCGCCCACCGCAGCCGCTCGCTGGAACCGCTGGATTCGGCCTTCGTGCTCGAACGCCACGCCAGCGATATCATCGAACGTATTCAACGCAGCGTCGACGACACCCGCGCCGCGGCCGGTATCTCGCCGAGCATCTTTCGGATCGGCTCGCTGTATTCGCTGACCGTGGCCGTGGTGCCGCGCATCATCAATGCGCTCAAGGCCGATGTGCCGGACTGTGATATCGAACTGGTACTGGGCTCGAATGCCGATCTCGAAGACAAGCTCCAGGCCGGCGATATCGACGCCGCGCTGATCTGCGTGCACGAACTCGGCCGGCGCCGGCATCGTCTGGTCACGCCCCTGTTCGACGACGAAATCCATTTCGTCCAGGCCGCCGGCGCCGTTGCGCAGACCGGCGCGCCGGTCGATCTGCGGCGTTTCGACGGCGAACCCTTCGTGATGCTGTCGCAGGAATTTTCCACCGGCCGCGACAGCTATCGCATGTTCATGCAAGCCGGCGTCACACCGCGCGTGGCACTGAGGGCCAACGATATCTTCACCCTCGCGAGTCTGGTCAAGGGCGGTGTGGGCCATGCCCTGCTGCCCAAGCGTATCGACGATATCTATCCCGGCGCGCTGGCTTTTTTGCCCGTGGCGGACAGTCAGCGTGTCACCCAGACCATCGGCCTGTGCTATCTGAAGTCGCGCCAGGCCGATGAACGGATCACGGCCCTGGAAAAGGCCGCGATCGCGGTCACCGGCTAGACACGCCGGCTTAGCCGCCGAGCAGCGCACGGACCACCAGATACAGCAGCGACGGCCCCAGCAGACAACCCAGACCTGTATAGAAGGTCGCGGTCATCGCCCCGTACGGCACCAGGCGTGCATCGGTCGCGGCCAGCCCGCCGGCCACCCCGCTGGTGGTACCCATCATGCCGCCGAATACGAGCGCTGCCGAGGGATTGTTCAGGGAAATACTGCGCGCGACCATGGGCGTCACGATCATCACCGAAATGGATTTGACCAGACCGATGGCGATGGACAGCGCAATGAGCTCGGAACTGGCGCCGATCGCGCTGCCGGTCACCGGGCCCACGATATAGGTCGCCGCACCCGCGCCGATCGTGGTCACCGATACGGCATCGGTATAGCCAAAGGCATAGGCAATGGCACCGCCGAGCACGAACGGCACGATGATGCCCACGAACAGGGCGATCACGCCGTTGAGGCCGGCCTTGCGCAGTTCTTCGACATCCACGCCGAAGGCCGTGGCGACGATCGCGAAATCGCGCAACATCGAGCCGCCCATCAAGCCGAGCCCGGAAAACAGGGCCACATCGGCCAGCCCGTCCTCACCGCCGGTGGCTACACCGCCGATATAGGACAACACCAGCCCCGCGGCGATCGCGATCGCCGAGCCGTGAATACGTCCGCGTGTGAGGTGCCTGGATACCAGATTGCACACCAACATCAGCAGCCCGACCGTGGCAAACGCCGTGATCAGTCCGTTGCTGGTGAATACGTCGACGAGGCGTTCATGCATCACGATCACCCCGCTCGGCTTCGATATCGTCGAGGGCCACTGCGTACTTGCCCTTGCCCAGCCGCGCGATCACCGGCACCAGCGCAAAGCTCACCGCTACCACGATCAGCCCGCCGACCAGGGCGACCGGGCCACCGGTGACCGCGCCGAGCACGTTCTGGCTGGCCGCCATGGCGACCACGATCGGGATATACAGCGAACTCCAGAACTCCACGCCGCGTCGCGACGAGGTATCCAGACAGCCGGCCCTTTGTAGCCGATAGACCACGAATACCAACAGCAACATGGCCAGGCCGACGCCGCCCACATTCGAGCTCACGCCAATGGCCATGCCGATCAGCTCGCCAATGATGTTGCCAGCGAGCATGCAGGCCGCCAGCAACGCCACACCATAGATGATCATGGCTTCTCCTCCGTTATGTCGTTTTTTCGTTGTGGCGAAAGTGAACGACACCGGCGCGTAGCCGATCAACGAAGATGGCGTTAAGCGTCTTAGCCTGAATCTAAGCGCGCAGATAAATCAGGCATTTGGCTAATCCTGTCTACGACGATGGTCCCATGCTGGGTTTGGTCCGCGTTACGAATTCGTCGCCCTGGCCGGGGCCTAACCGCGCGAGCGTGCGCGGATGCGCTTCTGGGCCAGTTGCGTGAGGGTGAGCGTCTTGGTGAATTCCTCGCTGCGCTTGATATGGCCAATCATGAGATTTTTGGCAGCCGTCACATCACGCGCGAGCAGATACTCGCAGATCTTGTGGTGTTCGACATACGTCAGGTCGATGCGTTGGTTTTCGGTGAAATCGAGTCGGCGCACCACACGTATATGGTTGTTCACATCAGCCAGGTATTCGGCGATCGCGGTATTGCCACCGCCTTCGGCCAGGCGAATATGAAACGACTCGTCGCGCGCTTCCATGACTTCCGAATCATCCGAGCGGCCTGGCTGTGTGGCCGGGTCCCAGTCTGCGGCCAGTGTTTCCAGCTGTGCCGTGGGCATGAACAGCGCGGCCTTGTCCAGCGATAGCAGCTCCAGCGCAATGCGTACGTCGTAGTACTGCATCAGCCGGGGAATATCCAGATCGCGGATGAAACAGCCCTGTTTCGGGCGCACCGACAGATAACCTTCGGACTCGAGCCGCTGCACGGCCTCGCGGATGGGCGTACGGCTGACCTGAAACATCTCGGCGAGTTCGGTTTCGGTGACCCGGCTCCCGGGGTACAACTCGAATTCGAGAATCTTCTCGCGCAGCTGCTGATAGACGCGCTTGGCCGAGGCCATTCTGGGTTCCAGCGCGTTTTTGCCCATCCGATCCGCCTGTCTCGTTTGATTCCCGTGCGCCATTGCGCGCCACACTCGAATCATACGGCGCCCAGCGGCGACCGCAAACGCGTGCCCCGCACGAAGCACAGCCCCTGATCGCGCCCACGAAAAAGGCCGCTTGAAAAAGCGGCCTCTATCGATATCTGGTGGAGCCGGGCGGAATCGAACCGCCGACCTTCGCATTGCGAACGCGACGCTCTCCCAACTGAGCTACGGCCCCAGATTTTGTTGCCCGCATCGCGGCGAGCGAGCGGCGTATGATAGCAGGCTTATGTCTGTTGCCAACCCCCTGTCCCGCCTAAATTCCCAAACCGCGGCACAAGCGCGATTGTCGGTCTGGATATTCGCCAAGGCGCCGATCGTTGGCCGGTGCAAGACACGGCTGGCCCGGCGGATGGGCGCGGTGCGCGCAACCCGTATCTACCGGGCCATGCTCGAACATGCCGTGGCCGAGGCGTCGACACGCGCGCCCGGGCGCGTCACCCTGGCCTGTGCGCCGACACCGGCGCATCCACTGTTCGTGCAGCTGGCGCGCCGCTACGGCGTTTCGCGCTGCCGCCAGGCCGGTGGGTCGCTGGGTTATCGCATGGCCACGGGCATACGTCAGGCGCTACGCAATAGCCCATGCGTGATCCTCATGGGCGCCGATCAACCTATGCTCGACGGCCCCTGGCTTGAACAGGCGCAGAGACATTTATCTCACAGGCATCGGCTCTGGCTGGCGCCGACGCTGGATGGCGGCTATTGGGCAATCGGCCTGCGCCGGGCGAATGCGCGGCTATTTCGCGGGCCGGTATGGAGCACAGCACGCGTAGCCCGCGCAACGCGCACGCGCGCGGCTACGCTCGATCTGGAAATGGCTAGCCTGTCGCCAAGGCGGGATATCGACGACTATCGCGACTGGCAGGCGCTGACCATGCCGTTACGGTCGGCCCTCGCCCGAGCGGCCGTCATGCCCGCGCTCGCGCGGCGCGCCGACTGAATCGAATCCGACTCGCGGTCAGCCGGCTTCCGAGCCGGTGCGGCTGGCGCTCGCCTGGCGTACGCTACGGAAGTAGCGATCCAGCCATTCGTTCAGATCGGTGAACATCTGCGCCATCTCGCGATCGGTGGGCGGCTCGTCGGCATCGTCGAGTTCGACCGTAATCACCGGAATGCCCTGCATGCGCGAGGCGAAATTACCCAGCGAGCCGGGATACACACCCAGCCGGTGCAGGTTCAGGCTGCCCATCTTGCGCGGGGCGGGGAAATCGCCGTCGTAGTCGAGCACGCCATAAGGCGCATGCATCGAAATAATGACATCCGGCTTGAACTGCTTGATCTGCTCGGCGAGCCACTTGTTCTCGGGCTCGCTGCCGGCGCTTTCACCCGGGAAACGGCGTTTTTCGAAGCCAACACGACGCCAGTAATCGCGCGATTCCTTGGCCCAGCCCGCAGTCGGCAGATTGCGGTTGAGATCCACGCCATTGGCATTGACACGGGTCGGCGGCTCGTGGAATAGACCATCCGGGTTGAGCACGGGCGCGACCTGCCATTCGTAGGGTGTGCCCTTGTCGGCGATGATGTTCATCCAGTCGAACACCGTGCCCACGGAACTGAGTTCGTCGCCGTGGGTCGCGGCAATCAGCAACACACGGCCCGAGCCGGCGGCGTTACGCGAAGGCTCGATACGGCGCACGATCAGCGGCCGGCCATTGACCGACTTGTGGCCGGAATCGGCGAATGCGCCGGACATGCAGTCCGACGGCTCGACTCCGCTGACGCGCTGGGCCAGATCGCGACACCAGCTGGCCACCGTCTCGCTGGGCGGCAGGTTTACGCCGGCAAGTTGGACGATCCCGCGCGGGCCGACGAGCTTGAGCCCGGGCATGAACGGCGGCTCGGCGGGTTCCGGCGCCGGTTCGGGTTCGTTCGCGGCGACCTGGGAATCGGGCGCGGCGCCTTCGTTTTCGATCTGCGTATCCGGCGAGGATTTCTCCACCGCGCGCTCGTCGCCGCTGCTCGCGACCTGGCTGCTATCGCCCGGCTGCGACTGATCGCCCTCTTCGGAGAACTGATAGGTCACGAACACGGTGATGAGCGCAACCAGCACCATGCTGCCGATCCAGCCGGCGACCAGCACCTTGGGATTCGGATTGGCGCCACCCTGGGCGCTGCCCTTCTTCTTGAACGATCCGTTAGCCATGACAGTCAGCCGTGCCGGCTTTGTGCGGTCACCGTGTCCTGCGCAAGCGCACCGGTGAGAAAATCAAATGCGTCATCGACCGAGTCTGCCCGATGGAACAGGTCGATGTCGCGCTCTCCTATCAGCCCCATTTCGACGAACACGTCGAAATTGATGAGTCGGTCCCAGAAGTTCTTACCATAAAGTACGACCGGAATGGGCGGCTGTTTGCCCGTTTGTATCAGCGTAAGCATCTCGAACAGTTCGTCCATGGTGCCAAAGCCGCCCGGGAAGATGATCAGCGCCTTCGCCACGTTCATGAACCAGAACTTGCGCATGAAGAAATACTTGAACTCGAAATTCAGCGCGTCGCTGATATACGCGTTCGCCCCCTGCTCATGCGGCAGTTCGATATTGTAGCCCATCGACAATTCGCGGTTGACGTCCGCAGCCCCGCGATTGGCGGCCTCCATAATGCCCGGACCGCCGCCCGTACACACATGGTAATGCGTATCGGCGTCGTGTGTCTCCATAGTCCAGCGCGTCATGCGGGCAGCCAGTTCCCGCGCCTCGGCATAGAAATCCACCGCATCATCGACCGGATCGGGGCCGATCGGCCGCAGACGCGCCGACCCCCAGAAAATCAAGGCACGATGCACGTTGAGTTTTTTCAACCGTTCTCTGGGTTCGAGATATTCGGACAACAGGCGCAGCGAACGCGCCTCGTCGCTGAGCATGAACTCAGCGTCTTCATAGGCCTTGGTCATTCAAACCCCGGTGAGATCAAATCGTCGTGTGCCTGATTCGGCGCTCGCGCGAGTATATCAGCGTCAAAACGGCTTACGACGATACACGCTGATACAGATCAAAACCCGATGTTTCAAACGATGGTTGAATTGTTCGCGACCGCACCTATTAACAGGACATAGCCTAGGCGCAGGCACCCGTAAGGCCGCGCCAGACCAGACGAAAGAGGGATATCGCAACATGCGGATGGACAAACTGACCAGCAAACTCCAGAGCGCGCTCGGCGAGGCCCAGAGCCTGGCCGTGGGCCGAGACCACAACGAAATCCAGCCGGTGCACGTGCTGCTGGCGCTACTCGATACCGAAGGCGGCACGGTACGCCCGTTGCTCGATGGCGCGGGCCTGGACGTGCGCGATCTGCGTAACCGCCTGCTCAAGGCGCTCGACAATCTGCCGACCGTCGGCCAGGCCACCGGCGACGTGGGGGCCAGCCAGGCGCTCGTGCGCGTACTCAACCTGTCCGACAAGCTCGCCCAGAAACGCGGCGACTCGTTCATCTCCAGCGAGCTGTTCGTACTCGCCGCGCTGGAAGACAAGTCCGAGGCCGGCACCATTCTCAAGAATGCCGGCGCAACCCGGGACAAACTCACAGCCCAGATCGACAAGATCCGGGGCGGCGAGAACGTCGACGATGCCAATGCCGAAGAACAGCGCGGCGCTCTCGACAAGTACACCATCGATCTGACCGAACGGGCCGAGCAAGGCAAGCTCGACCCGGTGATCGGTCGTGACGAAGAGATTCGTCGCGTGGTGCAGGTACTTTCGCGCCGAACCAAGAACAACCCCACCCTGGTGGGCGACCCGGGCGTGGGCAAGACCGCAATCGTGGAAGGTCTGGCCCAGCGCATCATCAACGGCGAGGTGCCGGAATCGCTGCGTGACAAGCGCGTACTGGTACTCGATCTCGGCGGCATGATCGCCGGCGCCAAATACCGCGGTGAGTTCGAAGATCGCCTCAAGGGTGTGCTCTCCGACCTGTCCAAGCAGGAAGGCCGCGTGATTCTGTTCATCGACGAGATTCATACGCTCGTCGGCGCCGGCAAGGCCGAAGGCTCGATGGACGCCGGCAACATGCTCAAGCCCGCCCTGGCCCGCGGCGAGCTGCACTGCATCGGCGCGACCACGCTCAACGAATACCGCGAGAACATCGAAAAGGATGCCGCGCTCGAGCGCCGGTTCCAGAAGGTGCTGGTCGACGAGCCGGACCTGGAAGACACCATCGCGATCCTGCGTGGCCTGAAAGAGCGCTACGAGGTCCACCACGGTGTGGATATCACGGATGGCGCGATCATCGCGGCCGCCAAGCTGTCCCAGCGCTATATCACCGACCGCAAACTGCCGGACAAGGCTATCGACCTGATCGACGAGGCCGCCTCCAAGATCCGTATCGAGATCGATTCCAAGCCGGAAGAGCTCGATCGCCTGGACCGGCGCCTGATTCAGCTCAAGATCGAGAAACAGGCGCTGTCCAAGGAGTCCGACGAAGGCTCGAAGGCGCGTCTGGACAAGCTCGACGAGGAAATCGCCGAACTCGAACGCGAGTATTCCGACCTGGAGGAAATCTGGAAGTCGGAGAAGGCGTCGGTGGCGGGTGCCGCCAACAAGCGCGAAGAGCTCGAACAGGCCAAAAAGGAACTGGAAGCCGCCCAGCGTGCCCGCGATTTCGACCGCATGTCGGAACTGCAGTACGGGCGTATTCCCCAGCTCGAGCGCGAACTCACCGAGGCCCAGGCAGCCGAGCAGAAACCGGCGGCCCTGAAGCTGCTGCGCAATAACGTCACCGACGAGGAAGTTGCCGAGATCGTATCGCGCTGGACCGGTATTCCAGTCTCGCGCATGCTTGAAGCCGAGCGCGACAAGCTGCTGCGCATGGAGGATTCACTCCACGAGCGCGTCATCGGCCAGGACGAAGCGGTTTCGGCGGTATCCGACGCCATCCGGCGTTCCCGCTCGGGCCTGTCGGACCCGAACCGGCCGATCGGCTCGTTCTTGTTCCTCGGCCCCACCGGTGTGGGCAAGACCGAGTTGTGCAAGTCGATTGCCACCTTCCTGTTCGACAGCGAATCGGCAATGGTGCGTATCGACATGTCCGAGTTCATGGAAAAACACTCGGTCGCACGTCTGATCGGCGCGCCGCCCGGCTATGTCGGCTATGAACAGGGCGGCTATCTCACCGAGGCGGTGCGCCGTAAGCCCTATTCCGTGATCCTGCTCGACGAAGTCGAAAAAGCCCATAACGATGTGTTCAACATCCTGTTGCAGGTGCTCGACGACGGACGGCTCACCGACGGTCAGGGCCGTACGGTGGACTTTCGCAATACCGTGATCGTGATGACCTCGAATCTGGGCAGTCAGCTCATCCAGGAGCTGTCCGATACCAGCTACGAGACCATGCGCGAATCGGTAATGGAAGTCGTCGCCCAGCATTTCCGGCCCGAGTTCATCAACCGTATCGACGAATCGGTGGTCTTCCATCCGCTGGGCCAGTCCCAGATCCGCGAGATTGCCCGGATTCAGATGCGCGAACTGCATCAGCGTCTGGCCGAACGCGAGCTTACGCTGGATATCAGCGATGCGGCGCTCGACAAGCTCGCCGAAGCCGGTTTCGATCCGGTCTATGGCGCGCGCCCGCTCAAGCGCTCGATCCAGACGCTGGTGGAAAACCCGCTCGCCAAACGGATCCTGTCCGGCGAGTTCGTGGCTGGCGATACGGTCAAGGTCGATCTCGGCGCGGATACCGAGCTGCATTTCGACAAGGCCGCCTAAGGCCTGCCCAGGGCGGCGCCACCCGGCGCCGCCTGCGGTTTCGTCGCAGAAATCTGTCGGTATCAGGCCGTCCGGCCCTCACCCACCCTCGTTTGTTAAAACCTTCGCAACCGGCCACCGGCGTCTTGACCACGTATGAAGCGCGGTTGGCTGCCCTCAGCCAGGTAGCTTGTCCGCGAAAAACGCAAAGACACGGTAATAAGGCGAAAGACAGATCGCGTAGCCCAGGTGGTCTGCTGGCGTGGTTGTGGGCATGTCGGCGAGCGCGTTTCGAAAAACGCCGCGTCTAGGCGATGGCCAACCCGCTCCGGGCAGTCACCGTTCGCACGATATGTCGCTCATGCGAGCCGCGTAACCGCCGCAGCGGGGCAGTAAGGTGTTCAATCCGCGAATGAACGCAAACGGCGCGAATCGCGAAACGCATTCGACAACTCGGCGACTACGGGCAACCACGGGCGACGGCCGGGCGGGTCGCGCAAGGCGCTGAACACGCACGCTTGCACCGATCTGCATGGCAGACAAAATGCGTGCTTACGCACAGCCGACAGAGTGCCGACCTACTAGGGTCAGTGTTTTGCAACAGCAGCGAAGGCTACGCGGTATCGCCCTGCTGACGGCGTGCCAATAACGCCGGCGCATCCTGCGCTAGCGTTCGCAGGCACGCGGCAACTGCTGCTCACAGCGCGCCAGCATCTGCTCGTTGAATGCTGTTTTATAGTCGAAATATGCGTCGATAAAGTCGCGCCAGGCCTGGCCGCTGTAGTGCGACTCGGCGTGCTCATCCTGCACGGCGTCCGGCGCCATCAATTGCATCAGCTCCACAGCCAACGGATCGGCCGCGATCTTGTCGGCGTTGCGTTCATGATCCACATCCGCCCAGCGATCGTGTGCCAGTCCCGGATAAACAACGCCACCCGGCGTCGACGGCAGCAGCACATGCACGCCGCGGTCTGCCAATTGGTTAGCGTCCGCTTTCGGTGCCCGGGCGCGGATGCGACGCGTGCGCTCAGCGTAAATCGGGGCGAAATGCGCGGCGAGTGCGCGCCTTTTCGCGCGCCGCTTCTCGTCGGTGTTGTTAATCCAATCGTAGGTTTCGACAAACGGAATGAGCGGCAGTGCAACCATCAAGGCAGAGACAGTCGCCAGGCCCGCCAGAGCGCCGCCGCCGCCATGCTCGACGTCTCTACTTTCGCGTGGTGCGTTCGAGGCACACGACACATGCCCAAACGTTGCGACCAGCAAACACAGGATTTGGGCTTTCTTCCCGGCGTTCATCCGCCACCTTGCGACTTGGGCGTGATTACGAACGATCCACACGAGGCTTGAACAAAGTTCGCGCGACCGACTTTCGCGCGTAAAGACACGGCCTGATCCGTATTTGCCGCGCCCCACGCCTGATCGCAACTTCGCGTATTCATCTTGGCTGGCGTTCGAGCCAGGCTGACGTAGATTTCATCAATAGCCGGTCATGTATTAACAATTGGGCCAACGCGATGCCTGCACTGAAGGAAATTCTTCCGTGCGATCCGAACGATCTGAATAAGCCTCGATTCATGGACAAATCACACTTTCCAACGTGACCGCGAATATCCAAACGACGCGGCTGCGATGATCTAGCCTATAAAAGACGAACGGCCTAACTATAGGTATTTAAATAACGAAAAAGAAGTAACGGCCATTCGCGATGCGATTGTACGCGCCTGTATAGCGCGCAACCGATTATCGAACCACTTTGAATCTTTGGTTAGCCTTGGCCCGCGCGATACAAACAGCCTTGTAACCGGCCATCTGCAAGCCGCATCGCATGGTCGGCAAGGCCATAGCTCATTTCAGCGTCGACAAAGGTATGCCATGAAACGAATCATCTTGCTCTCGGCCGCCGCCGCGGTTTTCTCGACCTCGGCGTGGTCCGCAGGACACGTCAAGCCGGGGGAATATACCGTCACATCGACGGCGTACAACGAGACCGAGCCCACAAAGGAATCAAGCTTTTGCTTTACGGCAGAAGAAGCCGAGGATTTGGAAAAGGCGCTGCGAGAACAACTCGACATCTGGCCCGAGAACGACAACGAAGCGCTGGACGTCAAGATCTACAACGACGAGCATTTTTCGACCGATATCACGTTCGCCGCCAACAGCCAGGAACCACTGACAATGATCTGGGAAGGCCGCTGGGTCGGCGAATGCCCGTCCTAGTATCGCCGCAGGCCCGTACTCGCCCCGTTACGGGATAGAGGCGCCCGCCCGGGCACGGCTGTGCCCATGCCATGCCTGCCGCGGCGATCGAGCGCGGCACGCCCGCCCCTTTTTACAGACTCTGCATGGTCTGTCGCATCCGTTTGCGCAACTCGGCGTCGGGCAGTTTGCCGTAGCCGGCGTGCATGTTGTCGCGCAAATGCTCCGGGTCGCTGGTTGCGGGAATGACGGCGGTGACGGTTTCGTTGGCCAGCACGTATTTGAGTGCGAACTGAGCCCAGGAAAAACAATCGAATTCGCGCGCATAGTCAGGCAGTTGCTTGCCCCGTGTTTCAGCGAAGATGCGACCGTCGTTAAAGGCGCGATTAACGAGCACGGCGATGCCGTGATCGGCGGCCAGCGGTAGTAGCCGTTTTTCGGCATCCGGGGTCATGATCGAGTAGTTGAACTGCACGAAATCCAGATCCTTGGTGGCCATCTGGTGTTCGAGCTCTTCGAAGGCACGGGTCAGATAATGGGTGATGCCGATATAGCGCACCCGCCCTTCGTCCTTGAGCTGTTTGAGCGTTGCCCACTGATTGTCGAGCCCGATGAAGTTGTGGATCTGAAGCAGATCGATTGGCTCGCCGAGTTCATCGATGGATGCACGAAACTGGTCCAGCGTCTGCTCGCGGCTGCGCTTGCGCACCTTGGTGGCCATGAACAACTGATCGCGCACGCCGGTATCGCGTGCAATGTTGCCGATATTGGTCTCGGCGTTGCCGTATGACGGGGAGGTATCCACGACCGTGCCGCCCAGCTCCACGAACGTCTTCATGACCGTGCGCAGATCAGCGAGCGTGGCTTCGTCACGGGTGGCAAAGGAGCCGGACGAGCCCATACCGATGACCGGAATCTGCTCGCCCGTGGCGGGAATGGCGCGTTTGCGCATCGCCTGTTCGGCCGCCCCCGCATCGATCTGCGCGGCCAGCGACAGCTGCCAGGGCAATGCGGCCAGCGTGGCGCCGGCCGCGCCGTAGCCCAGCACGCGGCGCCGCGTGTACGACTTGTCGAGTATCGAATCGTCTCGGCTCATAAACCACCTCGGAGCGTTGGTGATGTGGTGTCGTGATGATCGTGTTGTGCGCGTGCGTTTCGCGCCCGTCCGAGCAGGATGCCGCATACCGCCCAGAGCGTGGCAAGCGGCACGGCCGCAAAGGCCAGCGCCGCAAGCCCGAGCCCGAGCGCAGACAAGCCCGTGAACAACCAGCCGCTGGCGGCATCGCCGCCGCGATAGACCACGGTATCGATAAAGTTCTTGGCCTTGTATTTGTCTTCGGTACTGACCACGGAGAACAGCATCTCACGTGCGGGTTTGGTGATGGCGTAGTTACCGGCACGCCGTACCACCTGAAATACCACCAGCACCGCGAGCGTGGGGACGATGCCCAGCGCGCCGAAGCCAGCCGCCACGGCCAGAGGAATCATCGCCAGCGCGACCGGCAACCCGAGCCATGCGACCAGACGCGCGGTCGCAAAAAACTGCAACGCCAGCGTAAGGGTGTTGGTGGCCAGATCCATGGCCGCGAACACCTGGGTGCGCTGGGCGCTGTCGGAAAACGCGTTTTCGACGATGCGTGCCTGCTCGAAATACAGAAAGGTCGACAGCGCCGAATAGAACACGATGAATACACAAATGCCGAGCAGGTACGGCGAACGCGCGACATGCGTGGCCCCGGCCCAGACACTTTCGCGACGACCTCGCGCATCGGGCGACGCATGGCTCGGGTCATCAGCGCTCGGCATGACCTGCAACGCACACACGATCGCGGCCAATAGCAATACCGCCGATAGCGGCAGGAGGTTGACCGGCCGCAGATATTCGACCAGCAGCGTCGTCAGCCCGGGGCCCACGATCGCGCCAAGACTGCCGCCAGCGGCAATCAGCCCGAACAGTCGCAGCGCCTGCGCCTGATTGAACCGGTCGTTCATCACGCTCCAGAACAGCGATATGACGAACAGATTGAACACGCTCACCCAGACGAAAAACGCCCGAGCCGTCCAGGCGGGTGCGATACCAGCGCGCAGCAGCACGAAGAACACGAGCAGGTTGACGACGAAAAAGCCGTAACTGACCACCACGACACCTCGACGCGAGAAACGCGCCACCGCCCAGCCGAATGCCGGCACGACTGCCAGCATGAGGATGAACGTAGCCGAAAACACCCAGGCCAACGCATCCACCCCACCCTGGATACCCATTTCGTCGCGCAACGGGCGCAGGATGTAGTAGCCGCACAGCAAACAGAAGAAATACGCGAACGACCATGCCACCGGACCGAACTCGCCCGTTTGCAGCTTGAACAGGCCTGCCAGACGGCCGGTCATGTTTTTGCTCGTAGCGACAAGGTGTTGTGCATGCCGACCGTTTCGATTGAAAGCACGAGTAACAGACCTTACCTAAGGTGGCGACACGAAACAGGAGTCACGTATGCAATACATCAACGCAAACGGCGCAAAAATCCCGGCGATCGGGTTTGGCACGTTCGAACTCGAGCCGGCAGACGCCGAATCGATGGTCGCCCATGCCCTCGAGGTGGGGTACCGGCATATCGATACCGCGCAGATGTACAAAAACGAGGAAGCCGTCGGCCGCGGGCTCAAGCAGTCCGGTCTGGATCGCGAAGACATCTTCCTGACCACCAAGGTATGGACCGACCAGTTCGCCGATGGCGATCTGCAGGCCTCGGTACGCGAAAGCCTGCAAAAGCTGGATACCGACTATGTCGACCTGTTGCTATTGCACTGGCCGAACCCGGATATTTCGCTCAAGGAAACGCTGGGCGCGCTCAACGAGGTGCGTGAACAGGGTCTGGCCCGCAATATCGGGGTCAGCAACTTCACCACTACCCTCATCGAGGAAGCGGTCGGTCAATCCACCGCCCCGCTGGCGACCAATCAGGTCGAATTTCATCCCTACATCAGCCAGAAGCCGGTGCTGGACAAACTCGCCGAGCACGGCATGGCGCTGACCGCCTATTGCCCGCTCGCCCAGGGCCGTGTGTTCAAGGAACCCACGCTCGAGCGTATCGGCAAGGCCCACGGCAAGAATGGCGGCCAGGTGGCGCTGCGCTGGCTGATCCAGCATGGCGACGTCGTGGCCATCCCTCGCTCCTCGAACAAGGAACACGTGACCAACAACTTCGAGATCTTCGATTTCGAGCTCACCGAGGAAGAAATGCGTGAAATCGAAGCGCTGCATTCCGAGGACGGCCGTATCATCAATCCTTCCTTCGCCCCGGATTGGGATAACGCTGCCTGAGAATCGGCACAACATCGCCGATGACGACAAAGGCCGCGTCCGTATTCGGGCGCGGCCTTTGTCGTTCTAAGTGTCTGCGGTCGCGATAGCGGCGAGCGCTAGCGTGCGCCGGCCGCGATCCGGCGCTTGGCCATGTCCAGGGCAACCGCCTCCGGCGGACGCCGCTCGGCACGAGCCTGTTCGAAGATTTCGTCGAGCGTGGTTTCGATCGACGCCACACGAAAACGCACGCGCTCGGCGTTGTAGCCTTCGCTATCGAGCTCGTCGCTGACGTTGATCAGCCCGCCGGCATTGATGACATAGTCCGGCGCATAGACGATACCGCGCTCGGCCAGACGCATGCCGTCTTCCGGCGTGGCCAGCTGGTTGTTGGCGGCGCCGGCCACGATCGCGCACTGCAGCTCGGCGATCCGGGTTTCGTCGAGAATCGCGCCGACCCCGCTGGGCGCAAAGATATCTACGGCTTCGGCATGGATGCGATCGTTATCCACGATCGTCGCGCCGGCCTGGGCGGCACGTTCGCAGGCCTGGTCGTCGATATCGGAGGCGCGCACCTGGGCACCCATGCCAATCAGGCGTTCGATAATCGCCAGGCCCACATGGCCACAGCCCTGAACGGCGACCTGCAGGCCGTCGAATTCGACGGGGCGCTGGCCAGCCCGCAGCGCGGCGCGCATACCGGCAATGACGCCGTCAGCGGTATGCGGTGAGGGATCGCCCGAGCCGCCCGCTTCCAGACTGCGTCCGACTGCATGCGGGGTCACTTCGTTGAGCAGCGCGATATCGGATTCGCTCATGCCCATATCCTCGGTGGCGACATAGCGCCCGGCCAGGCCGTCGATCGCGCGGCCCAGCGCATGCATGCCCGCCTCGCGATCACGCGGGAACGGCGCCATCACCACGGCCTTGGCGCCGCCACAGCGCAGGCCCGCACAGGCCGCCTTGTAACTCATGGCCTCCGACAGACGCAGCACATCGACCAGCGCGGCCTGCTCGTCGTCGTAGGCACGGATACGCACCCCGCCCAGGCCCGGGCCGAGCACACTCGAATGCATGGCCACAATCGCACGCAGGCCGGTGGCTGCGTCGTGAATATGACAAACCTGTTCGTGACCGGCCGCGTCCATCTGCGAAAAAACGCTCAACACTCGCTCCTGCTCAATGACTGCATCAGCCAGCAGTCTGCCGTGCTGCCCGGCCGCTGTCGATGCGCGCCGGCAACGGTTGCGCCCGCGCAGGCCAACAGCAATACTGGCAAGGGTTTAACAGGCTGCCACGCCAACGGGCGTGACATGCGAGCAACATCGCGGCGCACCCTGAAGAGCGCGTGCGCGCAGGGGCCGGGCTTTCGCGCCCGAGATCGTCATTGGGATACAAGGTTATGGTCATACGTGCATTGATCGTCGCGTTTCTTGTCGTAGCGAGCGCGACCGCCTCGGCACAGGCCGGCGGTATCGAAGTCGAGCTCAACAAGCTCGAACCGGTCGACGGGGCCTGTCGGGCCTATCTGGTGACCCAGAACCTCACCGATACCAACTTCCAGGACGTGCAACTGGACGTGGTGATGTTCGACAACGACGGCATCGTCGCCCGCCGGCTGGCGGTTCAGATCGGGCCGATGCCGCAGAACAAGACCAGCATCAAGGTATTCGATATCAAGAACCTGGCTTGTCAGGACATCGGCCAGCTGCTACTCAACGACGTCATCCAGTGCCGCGCCGCCGACGGCGCACGCGATGACTGCCTGTCGCTGCTGTCGGTTTCGCAGCGTGGCAACGTCCCGTTCATCAAGTAATCCGGTAGTGCGATGTCGTCATTCTTGAGCCGAACCCTGTATTCAGCCATGCGAGTGAAACCGTGAACGAGTTCCTGGATACGCTCGGCGGCGCGGTTCAAGTCATCACCCTGGGCGGGCCGGTGGTCGCCCTGCTGTTGTTGATGTCGCTGGTCGCCATCACGATTGTTTTGGCCAAACTGTTTCAGTTTCGGCGCGTACGTATCAACGACCGGCGTAGCGCGCGCAAGGCCCTGGAGCTCTATCGCGACGGTAACGCCAGCGCGGCCATGACCAGCGCGCGGCGCTCGCCCAACCCGGCGGCACGCACGCTGGCCCGGGCCATCGAGCTACGTCAGCGTGCCGATGTGCCCGAAAGCGTACTGCGTGAAGACGTCATGCAATACGGCAGCGATATGCTCGAATCCCTGCGCAGCCATCTGCGCCCGCTCGAAGTGATCGCTGCACTCGCGCCGCTGCTCGGCCTGCTGGGCACGGTGCTGGGCATGATCGAAGCCTTTCGCGATCTCGAACAGGCCGGCAGCCAGGTCGACCCGGCGGTCTTGTCGGGTGGTATCTGGCAGGCGCTGCTGACCACGGCCGTGGGCCTGGCGGTGGCCATGCCGGTGATCGTGGCCCTCAACTGGCTCGAACGGGCCGTCGATCGCTGTGCCCACGAAATGGACAGCGTCGTAACCCGGGTATTCACCGCCAATCTCACGCGTCCCAGCGCGCCGATCTCACACGACGATGACGACGAGCACCGCCGCAACACCCCGTTCGTTTAGCGCCGGGCTGCGTGCGAACCGGCGGCGGCGTTCGCTGATCAGCCTGACGCCGCTGATCGATGTCGTATTCATCCTGCTGCTGTTTTTCATGCTCGCGTCGAGCTTTCTCGATCTGCACTCGATCGTGCTCGACGCGCCGGCGAAAGGCAGCGGCGCGCCGGCGGTCGAAGGTGCGTTGCTGGTGGATGTGCGCCTGGACGGTGTGCGTTTCGCCGGCCAATACGTGGGTATGGACGAGCTTGTCCAGCGCGTGCGTATCGCGCTGGCCGATGCCCCGGACCGGCGCGTTCTGGTACGGCCGGCCGAACGGGTGAAACTGCAGGATACGGTGCGTATCCTCGACGCCCTGTCGGCCGCGGGTGTGACTCGTCTGTCGTTGATGGAAACCGTGCCCGGCGCCAGCCGACGTTAAGCCATGGCCATGCATTTCCCACGCAGCCAACGTTCCCGTGTCAACGGCGATGACTCCATCCTGCCGCTGACCAATGTGGTATTTCTGCTGCTGATCTTTTTCATGCTCGCCGGCCGCCTGGCCTCGCCCGAGGCCTTCGATATCCAGCCGCCGGTCTCCACCAGCGAAGCCCAGGCCCGCCGCGACGGCCTCGAAATCCAGATTGCGGCCAGCGGCGATATCGCTGTCGACGGGCAACCGATCGACCTCGACGCCCTGCAGGAGCGCGTTGCTAACGACCTCAAGGCCGACCCAGCCCTGGCCATCCGCCTGAAGGCCGATGGCGAAGGCGACGCAACCCGTGTGGTGGCCGTGATGCAGGTGCTGCGCGATGCGGGTGCCGAAAAGCTGCGTCTGATCACGCTGGCCCCGGAATAGCCCGCGCGATGGGCATTTCCAACCGCCAATGGTTGCTCGCACTCGCCACCGCCGTGGCTGTACATGGGGTGTTGCTGGCACTGTTGCTGTTCGGCGGCTTCGATCGCAATAATGCGCCCGAATCACCACGCGGCGTCATGGTATCGCTGGATCGTCTCGACCCCGGCCCGCCGCCCGAGGCGATGGCCGCCGAGGCACCCGTGGATGCGCCCACGCCGGAACCTGCCGCGGCCAGCGCGCCACCCGCAGCTGAAACCAGCGCGTCCGATGCCAGTGCCGTA
This sequence comes from Salinisphaera sp. T5B8, assembly GCF_040361255.1. Lineage (NCBI taxonomy): Bacteria > Pseudomonadati > Pseudomonadota > Gammaproteobacteria > Salinisphaerales > Salinisphaeraceae > Salinisphaera > Salinisphaera sp. T5B8. Next base: position 183,757 of record NZ_APNG01000002.1, read on the forward strand.
GCGCCCCCCGAAGCCGCCGAGGAAGTCGCCAATATCGGCCCGGTACCGGCCGAAAGCCCGGCCGCGGCCCAGACTGCGTCACCCGATGCCAGCGCCCAGGCGATCGAAGCCGCACCGACCATCGCCCCGGCCGCGGAACCGGCCAATGCGGTTGCGGTAGCGCCGATCAACGCGATCGAGGCGGTGCAGCCCAGCGAGCAGGTCACGGCTCAGGCACCGCAGGTGGAACAGGCCGAAACCCGCGAACTCGACAGCGATGCCAACGGTGCCTTCGGCAACAGCGACGAATCCACCGACGACTATATCGTGCGCCTGCGTGCGTGGATGTCACGGCACAAGGAATATCCGGCGGCTGCCCGGCAGGCCGAGATCGAAGGTACCGTGCGCCTGTATATCGTCGTCGATCAGAACGGACAGATCGTCAGCCGGCGTATTACCCAGAGTTCGGGATCGGCGCTGCTCGATCGCGCGGCCGAACAGATGCTGACCCGTGCCGAGCCATTGCCCCGCATGCCCGCTTCGATGCGCCGCAACCGTCTGGAACTGGTTATTCCGGTCGTCTTTTCGCTGCGCTAGCCGCGAGTCGGTAGCGCGTTACCAGATCACCAGCTCCACACGCCGATTCTGGGCCTTGCCGACATCGCTGTTGTTGCTCGCACGCGGCACCGCATAGCCCACACCCCAGGGCTTGAGCCGGCTGCGCTCCACGCCGTAGCGACTCACCAGGGCGTTCACCACCGCTGCGGCACGCCGCTGCGACAAATCGATGTTGTAGTCGAATGTGCCCCGACTATCCGTATGCCCGACCACCAGCAGTTTCAGATTGGGCCGCTCGGCCATGAGCTTGGCGATTTCCGATAGTGTCGGCCGCGACTCGGCCTTGACCTCGGTGCGATCGGTATTGAAGAAGATGCCATAGAGCGCGACACGTCCCTGCGTATCCAGATCGTTGGCCATCTGGGCGGCATTAACCGAAATCGCGCCGATCTCGCGCGGTTTGACCCGTAGCGTATCCACCTGGGCCACCACGCCGGCACTGCCCGCCGCGATCTGTATCCCCACGTAGATATCACCGTCGCTATCGGGCTTGCGGGCAGCCATGTACTGCTGATTGTCGCCGGCACTGCGAAAGCGGGCGGCATCGACCCGGTAGCCCGGCGACGCACGCAGGAAGGTGGGGCCGCAATTGCTGCCCTCGCATTCGTAAACGATATCGAAGCCCGCGCGCCCGAGACGCTGCGCATACTCGGCGGCCGCCTCGTCGACCTGTGTGTTATCGGCCAGCTCGTAGGTGATCCGCGTCAGCGCCCCCTCGACCGTGCGCGTGGCCGAAATATTGCCATTGATGCCACCGCGCTGGGCGATACGATCGACGATCAGGGGATAGGTCGCGAAGTCCTGGCGTTCGCTGGCGACCATACGGGCGGTGCTCGGCGGCGCAACGGCCGGCGTGGGCGGTGATTGCTGGGCATGGGCGGGCGCCGCGGCCACCAGGCTCACGAACACACATACACAGGCAAACAGGCAAGACGCGCATCTGATCATGTCGCGATAATAACCGCGCCGGCTGATCCTGTCAGGCCTGCAAATGCCGGCGATGTGCGCCCAACCCCGTTAGCCGCCTGGCGCGCCCGCACACAGGCCGGCAATCCGGCCGAAGCCGAGGCAGGCAACGCCCTGCGGATACCGGACTTCGCAACCGCTGCTCGCCGGGATGGCACAAAAAAAGAGCCGGTGTCGCCACCGGCTCTTTTATTCACCCGAGAGGGTGGACGACTAGTTCACGCGTTCGATCACCGTCGCGATGCCCTGGCCCATGCCGATACACATCGTGGCCAGCCCCATGGTCGCATCCTTGTCTTCCAGGATATGCGCCAGTGCGCCGGTGATACGTGCGCCCGAGGTGCCCAGCGGGTGGCCGAGCGCGATCGCGCCGCCACGGATGTTGATTACATCCTGACGGTCTTCGATGCCCAGCTCCTTGAGTACCGCCAGACTTTGCGCGGCGAATGCCTCGTTAAGCTCGAAATAGTCGATATCCGAGAGACTTACGCCTGCTCGTTCGAGTGCTTTCTTGCTCGCCGGGACGGGCCCGCGCCCCATCACCGACGGGTCGCAACCGGCCACGGCCATGCCGCGAATCCGGGCCATCGGCTTCAGGCCGAGTTCCTTGGCCTTGCCGGCCGACATCACCAGCACGGCCGCCGCGCCGTCGGAGATCGCCGACGAGTTGCCGGCCGTGACCGTGCCGCCGCGCGGGTTGAACGCCGGACGCAACGAACCCAGGCCTTCCATGCTCGCATCGGCGCGCACGACCTCGTCGTGCTTGGCCATGAACATATGACCATCCGCGTCGTAGCCCTTGACCGGCACGATTTCGTCGTCGAACTCGCCGTCGACGTTCGCCTTGTGGGCACGCTGATGCGAGTTCAGGGCGAACGTATCCTGGGCCTGCCGATCGATGCTGTGGATATTGGCCAGCATTTCCGCGGTCAGGCCCATCATGGCCGCCGGCTTGGCGACATACTTGGATAGCTGCGGGGCGATGTCGACGTTGTAGTCCATGGGTACATGGCCCATGTGCTCGACGCCGCCGCAGATGAAGATGCCGTCGATACCGGCTGCGATCTGGCCGACCGCGGTATGAATCGACTGCATGGACGAACCGCACAGGCGGTTCACGGTCTGGCCGGCCACTGCATGCGGCAATCCGGCCAGCAACGCGGCGTTACGCCCGATGTTGAGGCCCTGCTCCTTGGTCTGCTGCACGCAGCCCCAGATCACATCTTCCACGGTTTCCGGGTCGATCGCGGAATTGCGCTCGAGCAGCGCTTTCATAAGCGCGGCCGAGAGCTCTTCGGCACGGGTGTTACGAAACATGCCGCCCTTCGAGCGGCCCATCGCGGTACGTACCGCGTCGACTATAACAATGTCTTGTTTATCAAGTTCTTGCATGATTTTCTCTCGAAACGGGTTGAGCCTTACGCCTTACTGTCCGTAGTACGTTTCGCCGTTGGCGGCCATTTCACGCATGCGCTCGGTCGGCTCGTAGAGTTTGCCGAGGTGGCTGTACTGATCGGCCTTCTCACAGACCGTGGCCAGGCCCTGCGCATCGGCGTACTTGAGCGCGCCGCCGCGGAACGGCGGGAAGCCCAGACCCATGATCAGGCCCATATCGACCTCGTTCGGGGTTTCGGCGATCCCTTCCTCGAGCGCGCGTGCGGCTTCGATGATCATCGGGATCATCATGCGGTCGACGATCTCGTCGGCGTCGAAATCCTTCTGGCCGTCCTTCTGCACGCTGGCGACCAGCTCGTAGGCCTTGTCGTCCTGCGTCTTCTTGGGACGACCCTTCTTGTCCTTCTCGTACTTGTAGTAGCCGGCGCCACTCTTCTGCCCCAGACGGTCGTTTTCGACCATGACGTCCAGCGACGACGTGCCCTCGCTGGTCATACGATCCGGGTAACCTTCGGCCAGCACTTCCTCGACGTGCTGCGACGTATCCATGCCGACCACGTCGGACAGATAGGCCGGGCCCATGGGCCAGCCGAACTTCTCCATGACCTTGTCGATCTTGGCGAAATCAGCGCCGTCGGTGATCAGCTGCTGGAAGCCGAAGAAGTACGGGAACAGGATACGGTTGACCAGAAAGCCCGGGCAGTCGTTGACCACGATCGGGGTCTTGCCGAGCCGGTGCGCGTAATCGACGATCGTGGCGATCGCCTCTTCCGAGCTCTTCTCTCCCTTGATGACTTCCACCAGCGGCATCTTGTGCACCGGGTTGAAGAAATGCATGCCGAGGAAGTTCTCGGGACGCTTGAGCGCACCGGCCAGCGTGTCGATGGAAATACTTGAAGTATTGGACGCAAGTATCGTCTTTTCCGATACTTTTTCTTCCGTCTCCGCCAGCACGCTCTTCTTGATCTTCGGATTTTCGACCACCGCTTCGATCACGGCGTCGACGTTGCCGAAATCACCGTAGGTGAGCGTGGGCCGGATACGCGACATGCCTTCGGCCATCTTCGCGGTATCCATCTTGCCGCGTTCGACGCCCTTGGAGAAATGCTTGGCCGCTTCTTCCAGGCCCTGGTCGATAGCCTCTTCCTTGATGTCCTTCATCAGGATCGGCACGCCCTTGTAGGCGCTCTGGTAGGCGATACCGCCGCCCATGATCCCGGCGCCGAGTACCGCGGCCTGCTCGATCGAGTGCGCGATCTTGCCGTACTTCTTGCCTTTCTTCTTGATCAGCTGGTCGTTGAGGAACAGCTGGATCAACGCGGCGGCTTCGCTGGTCTTGGCCAGCTTGATGAAACCTTCGGTTTCTTCCTTGATGGCCGCGTCGCGCTCCATGCCGGCGGCCTTGGCCATACGGTCGATGGCCTCGATCGGCGCCGGATACTGGCCCTTGGTCTGGCCCAGGACATAGCCCTTGGACGTCTGGAACGTCATCGCGGCTTCGGTCTTGTTGAGCTTGAGCGGCGCTTTCTTCTCGGCCTTGCGGGCCTTCCAGTCGAACTCGCCGGCGATGGCGCGATCGAGCAGGTCACGGGCCGCGGCTTCGAGTTCATCCTCGGCGACCACGGCGTCGACCATGCCGGCCTTGAACGCCTTGTCGGCGCGGCGCGGGTTGCCGTCGGCAATCCATTCGATCGCATTATCGGCGCCGATCAGACGCGGGGTGCGAACCGTGCCGCCGAAACCCGGATAGATACCCAGTTTGGTTTCGGGAAAGCCGATCTGGGCCTTTTCGCCCATCACCCGGTAGTCGGTGGACAAACACATTTCCAGACCGCCGCCGAGCGCCATGCCATTGATGGCGGTCACACTCGGAAAATCCAGATCCTCGATGGTCGAGAACATGCGATTGGCATCGGCCATCCATTCACGCATCTCGTCGTCGGAGGCCTTGAAGCGCTCGCCGAACTCCATGATGTCGGCGCCCACGATGAACGCCGGCTTGGCCGACTTGACCAGCAGGCCCTTGACATCATCGGCATGCGCCAAGGCCTTTGCGGCCTCGTTGAGATCGTTGATGGTGGCCTGATCGAACTTGTTGACCGATTCTTCGCGCGCGTCGAAACACAGCACGGCGATCCCATCGGTCACGTCGACCGACAGTTTTGATCCCTCATAAAGCATGGATGCTGACTCCATTGATGATGAACGTTCACCCGTACGCGGGTTGCCTACGGGGCTTGGAACTCGGGCCAATACGGTAGCGTACTGTCGATAGGCTCACAATGCGTTCGCACGCGATGCTCCCAGCGCAGACGCCCCGGTGCCGCAATCTTTTCGTCACATTGCGCAATGTCTTTGACAGACTGTACGGGCCGTGGTTATCTACGTTTTCCCATTACTGCAAGGCGAATTCAGGCCATGGCGAAATCCGACAACCGCATCACCAAACTGCGCAAGGATGTCGACAAACTGCGCAAGAACTACACCGGCGCGTTCACGTCCGCCAATCGCGCGGTCTACGACGGTATCGAACAACTCGCCGAGCATGAGCTGGCCGCCATCAAGACGCATTACGAACAGGCAATCAAGAGCCTGAAGACATTGCGCAAGGGCGGCGCGCCACGCGAACTGGCTGTCGCCCAGCTGCAGCTGATCCAGGACACCATCGACCGGATTCTCAATAACGCCCGCGAGAGCATGGCGATTCTCGACAGCACGCGCGCGAAGATCAACGACGAGATTCGCCGCAATCTGGAAGGCAGCGAACAGATCGCGCACGACGCCGCAGTGCAAACCAAGGCCGAAGCCAAGACCGAGGCCACGCAGGCGAAAAAACGTGCGACGCAGGCCAAGAGTCAGGCCAAGCGCAAGACCCGTCAGGCGGCAAGCACGGCCAAAGCCAAGACGAGTACGGCGGCCGACAAGGCCGAATCCGCAACCGCGGATGCCGCCGCCAAGGCCGAAAGTGCAGCGCCAAGCAAGGCAAAGAGCACGGCCAAGAAACGCAGCAGTTCGACCAAGTCGACGACCAGCGCCAGCAAGAGCCGTTCCAGCACGAGCAAGCGCGCGAGCGCCGGCACCTCGTCGACCGCCAAAAAACGCAGCACGGCGAGCAAGACGGGTAGTACCGCGAAGACCGGCGCGAAGAAATCCACGACGACGCGCAAGCGCCGTAGTGCCTCGTCATCCACTGGCAGCTCCGGTTCCGGCAGCGCGAGCACCAGCAGCTCCAGCACGTCGAGCGGCGCCGATACGTCGACGAGCACGAACAACGACAGCAGCACGAACAGTTCGACCTCGAGCTGAATCGGGTATCCTGTCGCCCGCCGGGCCGCTCTACGGGGCGGCCTTTTTTATTGGCGCTGCGCGAATCGCCCGCTCGACGGCATTCTGGTGAGCGCCGATCCTAGCGTTTTTCTATTCGGTTCGTTGCGCATGCTCGATCTCGCCGACAGTACACAGCTGCTGCGCCTGCTCGCGGAGCCCACGCGGCTGCGGCTGCTGCTGTTGCTGATCGACCAGCCGATGACGGTAGCCGAACTCACCAACGTCACCCAGCTCACCCAGAGCCGGGTGTCCAGCCATCTCGCACGCCTGCGCGAAGCCGAACTGGTTCAGGATCGCGCCGTCGCCAACGCCCGTTTCTATAGCGTGGACGTCAAGCGCTGGCATCACGATATCCGCCCATTGTGGGGCGCATTGCTCGATACGCTCGATGACGCCGTCGTGCATCGTGATCGAGAACATGCCGCGGCGATCGTACGCCAGCGCAGCGCCCGCAGCAGTTGGGTGGAATCGGTCGCCGGCAGCATGGAGCGCCAGTATTCGCCCGGGCGAACCTGGGAAGCGATGAGCCGTGCCCTCATCGAACTGCTCGACCTGGGCGATGTCATCGATATCGCCTCGGGCGACGGCGTACTCGCCGAACTGCTGTGCCGGCGTGCCCGCCATGTCACCTGTATCGACCGCAGCGCAGCGGTCATCGAGGCCGCGCGTTCGCGGCTGAGTCAGCGCGGCAATGTCGGCTTTCGTATCGGCGACATGCATGCCCTGCCTTTCAATGACGCCAGCTTCGATCAGGCCTTTTTGCTGCACGCGTTAAGCTATAGCGAAGACCCGCCGACCGCTCTGAATGAAGCGGCCCGTGTACTGCGCCGCGGCGGGCGCCTGACGCTGGCGACCATCGGCCGCCACGAACACGCGTCGACGGTCGCAGCGTACGACCATGTCAATCTGGGTTTCGAGGTGGGCCAGCTCAGCGATTGGCTGGAAGACGCAGGCCTTCAGGTGCATGACTGTGCCGAGCGCGCCCGCGAACCGCAGCCGCCTTATTTCCGTGTGATCACCGCGAGTGCGAGCAAGCTATGACCGAACAATCCTCGCGTCGCCTGTCGCGCCTGATCGCTGGCGCCATCTGGGGTTCGCTGCTCGCCGCGGCGCTGATCTGGGTCTATGTTCAGGGCCTGTCGATTCGCGAGATCATGCGCCTGGTCTACGAGTACGTGGTCGACAATCCGCTGGCACCGCTGGTCTATATCATCATCTACGGGCTGCGCTCGCTGACCTTCTTCCCCGCCATGTGGCTGACCATCGCCGCGGGTAGCCTGTTCGGCTTCGGCCCGGGGCTGGTCTATGCCCTGATCGGCGAGAACCTGTCGGCGAATATCGCCTATTTCATGGCACGCTTCTTTCGCAGCGAAGCCCATGCCAATGACGACAAGAACCCGCGTATCGCCGCATTTCGCCGCTTACTGGTCGAACAGGCGTTTCCGACCACCGTGGTGCTGCGGGCCTCGTTTCTGCCGTTTGATCTGGTCAACTATGCCTGCGGGCTGCTGCGGGTACCGTGGGTGCCGTACGCGTTGGCCAGTGTCGTGGGCATGCTGCCGCCGATGATTACGTTCGTGAGCTTCGGCGCCACCGTGAACCTGCCCGATCTGCTGTCCAAGCAGGAGTTCTCGCCCGAGCAGCTGATCGACGCCGAACAGCTGATGATCTCTGCCGGCCTGCTGGTGGCCAGCGGCATAATCGCCTTTCTTGCCCACCGCCGCCGCAAGACCCTGGCCGCCCGGGCCGAGCGCAACGCGCAAGCCGATTCCGATTGACGCGGGCATACGCGCTTTGTAGCCTCTGGGGTAATCGATCGTTTTCGGGGACCGCGTGCGTTATCTGCTCGGGCTGATCATCGGCGCTGCCACCCTATGGCTGCTCCTGTCGGGCCATTACTCGCCGTTGCTGTTGGGTCTGGGCGCATTTTCGTGTCTGTTCTGTGCCTACGTATGCCATCGCATGGGCATCGTCGACAGCGAAAGCGTGCCCTTGCACATGCTCCCCCGCCTGCCGGGCTATGCCCTCTGGCTCGGCAGCGAAATCGCCAAATCGAACTGGGACGTAGCCAAGCGCATCGTGCTGCCCGGCCGGCGCATTTCGCCCACCATCGTACGAATTCGGGCCGCTCAGGCCACTGAACTCGGGCAGGTGGTATTTGCGAACTCGATCACCCTGACGCCGGGCACGGTTACCGTGGCGCTACGCCGCGGCGATGCCATCGTGCATGCGATCACGCGCGAGAATGCCCAGGATATGGAAGGCGGCGACATGGATAAGCGCGTGCGCGCACTGGAACGGCCCTTCGCAAGCCCGAAGAACAAGGCGAAACAGCCATGATGTTTCTTGTTGCCATCATCGCCATCGTGGTGACCATGCTGCTCATTCTGGTACGTGCCCTGCTCGGGCCGACCGTCTACGACCGTATTCTCGCCATCAATCTGTTCGGTACCAAGACCGTGTTGTTCGTGGCCGTGCTCGGCTTTCTCAACGGCCGGCCGGAATTTCTCGATCTCGGACTGATCTACGCGCTGATCAATTTCATCGGCACCGTGACCGTGCTCAAGTTCATGCAATACGGCGATCTGGGCTGGGAAGCGGCGAGCGAGGAGCGCCCCGATGTGTAGCCGCGAGCGGCCCGCCGGCGCGAGCGCGAGGGTTTGGCGATGAACGGACTCATCGATACGGCAAGCTGGATACTGCTGGCCGGCGGGGCCCTGTTCAGCGTGATTGGCGGTATCGGCATGTTGCGCATGCCCGATTTCTATACCCGCATGCATGCCGCCTCGATCACCGATACCGCCGGCATGATCCTGATGCTCGCCGGGCTCATGCTGCAGGCCGGGCTCACGCTGGTGACCGCCAAGCTGGTGTTCGTGATGCTGTTTTTGTTGATCACGAGCCCAACCGCCACGCACGCCCTGGCCCGGGCCGCGCTCGAAGACAATATCGAGCCGCAAGTCGATTACGACGAGCGCTGATGCAGCCTGCGATTCGAACCAGTCGGGCGCGACACGATGCCCGGCCGGGCCCACTACGGCCAGGCACTCTGGCAGCGGGAAGCCGGTCGTGTAGCATTGGGCTGTCATCACGCTGGCAGACCCTGGCCGGACGTGCATTGCCGCGGTTCACCGACGACAGGATTGCCCCGTGACCACGGATATCGCACTCAACATCGTTCTGCTGACTTTCATGGCCATTACCGGCCTGGCGATTGCGCGACTGCGTAATCTGTTTCCGGTGGCGATGCTTACCGGCCTCTACAGCCTGCTTTCGGCGAGCCTGTTCACCCTGCTCGATGCCGTGGATGTCGCGCTTACCGAAGCCGCCGTCGGCGCGGGCGTGACCACGGTATTGTTTCTGGCCACCTTCGGGCTGACCCGGGCTCGGGAAAAACCGGTGCCGCGTTCGCGCACGCTCATCGGTCTGGCCGTAACCGTACTCACCGGCGCGGTACTGGTTTATGCAAGCCTGGATATGCCGCATTTCGGCGCTCGTCATACGCCGGTCCAGGATCACCCGCTACGTGATCGCTATCTGGAAACCGTCAGCGAAGAAATCGACGTGCCCAATACGGTCACCGCGGTCCTGGGTAGCTATCGTGGCTACGATACGCTCGGTGAGGTGGTGGTGGTGTTCACTGCCGGCATCGGCGTACTCATGTTGCTTGGCGTGGCCTGGCGGCGTCCTGCCAAGCCTGAAAAGCGAGATCGCTGATGCGTGAACATACCGTTTTACGGGTCGTCACCAAGGTGTTGATCGCCCCCATCCTGCTGTTCGCCCTGTATGTGCAGTTCCACGGCGACTACAGTCCGGGCGGCGGTTTTCAGGCGGGTGTCGTATTTGCTGCGGCGATCATCCTGTATGCGCTGATCTTCGGTCTGGCCGAGGCACGCCGCGCGGTTTCACCCAACCTGCTGCGTATTACCGGCGCGCTCGGGGTACTCATCTTTGCTGGCACCGGCGTCTATGCCCTGCTCAAGGGCGGCAACTTTCTCGATTACGACTACCTCGCCCACGACGCGATTCATGGCCAGCACTACGGGCTGATACTGGTCGAATTCGGCGTCGGCCTGACCGTGGTATCGACGATTACTTCGATCTTCTACGTCTTCGCCGGGCGCGGTCGGCGTAACGACAGCGAGTCAACGCAAGGACGCTCGCAATGAATCTGGGCGCTTTCGTCGACAATTTCTTCGGCCTGTTCAACTACTGGGTCGTCATCGTGCTGATGATGATCGGGTTCTATACCGTCATCTCGCACGACAACCTGGTGAAAAAACTCATCGGCCTGAACCTGTTCCAGACGGCGGTGTTCGTGTTCTATATCAGCATGGGCAAGATCAGCGGTTCGACCGCGCCCATCCTCATGCACGGCGAAGGCAGCGAAGAGGTGCTCTATGCCCATCCACTGCCGCATGTACTGATCCTGACCGCGATCGTGGTCGGGGTCTCCACGACCGCCCTCGGTCTGGCGCTGGTGGTGCGTATCAACGAGGCCTACGGCAGTATCGAGGAAGACGACGTGCTCGAGGCCGACTTCGAAACCCAGGAAGAAGAAACCGAAGAAGAGGCCCAGCGTAGCGCGCGCGCCGAGGCCCGCCAGGAACGAGAAAGCGAAAACCTGGACCACGATGACGGCCGCGAAGAAGATGACGACACGGAGGCGCGTTCGTGATCGAAGCCTTTTTCGCGCAAATGCCGGCGCTGGTCATCGTGGTGCCGCTACTGGCGGCGCCGTTATGCGTATTACTGCATCGTGCCGGCCCGTCCTGGTTCGTGTATTGCCTGGCCAGTTGGATCTGTTTCGGTCTGGCCTTTCTGTTGTTCGTTCAGGTCAAGATCGGCGGCCCGATCAGCTATGAAATGGGCGGATGGCCGCCGCCCTTCGGTATCGAGCTGCGTCTGGATGCGCTCAATACCGTCGTCCTGCTGCTGGTGACCGGTATCGCGGCGATCAGCAGCCTCTACGCCAAGGCCAGCGTCGCGGCCGAGATCGCCAAGGAGCGCGCCTACCTGTTCTATGCCGCGCTGCTGTTGTGCTTTTGCGGGCTGGCGGGGATTACGGTCACCGGCGATGCCTTCAACCTGTTCGTGTTCCTGGAAATCTCATCGCTGTCTTCCTACGGCCTGATCGCGATGGGCAGCAAGCGCCGTGCACTGTTGTCGGCGTTTCAGTACCTGATCATGGGCACGATCGGCGGGACGTTCCTGCTCATCGGTATCGGCTTGCTGTTCATGATGACCGGCAGCCTGAATATGGCCGATATCGCCGCACGCCTGCCGGCCGTGGCCGATACGCGTACCGTCGAGGCGGGCCTGGCCTTTATCGTGGTCGGCGCCAGCCTGAAGTTCGCGCTTTTTCCGCTGCATGTGTGGCTGCCCAACGCCTACACCTATGCGCCCTCGAGCGTGAGTGCATTCATTGCCGCGACCGCGACCAAGGTGGCGCTCTATGCGCTGATGCGGTTCCTCTTTACCGTCTTCGGTGCGGCCTATGCCTTCGGCCATCTGCCGCTGGGCGAAGTGCTGATCGTGCTGTCGGTAGCGGCGATGCTGTCCGGCTCCATGGCGGCGATATTCCAGACCGACGTCAAACGCCTGCTGGCCTGGTCGAGCATCGCCCAGATCGGCTATATCGTGATGGGCGTTGCCCTGGCGAATCCGCAGGGCGTGACGGCTTCCGTGGTGCATATCGTCAACCATGGCCTGATCAAGGGCGCGCTGTTCATGGCCGCCGGGGCCATGTTCTGGCGTCTGCGCACGATCTCGCTCAACGATATCGCCGGTCTCGGGCGTGAGATGCCGATCACCTCGGCGGCGTTCGTGGTGGCCGGGCTGTCGCTGATCGGCGTGCCGGCGACCGGCGGTTTCATTAGCAAATGGGTGCTGCTGGAAGCGGTCATGGCGCCAGGCCACTACTGGCTGGCGATCGCGATTCTGGTGAGTTCGCTCATGGCGCTGATCTATATCGGTCGCGTTGTGGAAGCGTTGTATTTTCGTGAACGTCCCGAGGGTCAGCCGCCGGTCGGCGAGGCGCCCGTACTGATGCTGGGCGCGACCTGGACGCTGGTGCTGGCCAACATCGTGCTCGGGCTGTATGCGACACCGCTGATCGGCGCTGCCCAGCGTGCAGCCGCCGCGGTACTGGGAGACGGCGCATGAGTGCCCAATGGCTCGCCTGGCTGGTCGCATTTCCCGCGCTCATGAGCCTGCTCGTCGCGGCGACCGGGCGCTGGCCCAACCTGCGCGAAAGCGTCAGTGTCGCCACGGCCATCGCGCTGTTCGCGGGCATCGCGTTGTTTGTTGAACCGGTAACCGCTGGCGCGCGTCCGTCACTGACGCTGTTCGAAATTCTGCCCGGCGTGGGCCTGAGTTTTACCCTCGAACCGCTGGGCCTGCTGTTCGCGCTGGTGGCCTCCGGGCTGTGGTCGGTAACCACCGTTTATGCCGCCGGTTACATGCGTGGCAATGAAGAGCATGCCCAGACCCGGTTTTTCGTGTGCTTCGCCCTGGCCATCTCTGCCGCAATCGGCATCGCCTTTTCCGGCAACCTGCTCACGCTGTTCATCTTCTACGAGATGCTCACGCTGTCGACCTATCCGCTGGTTACGCATCACGGCGATGTCGAATCCCGCAACGGTGGGCGTGTGTATCTGGGTATCCTGCTGACGACGTCGATCGGCTTTTTCCTGCCGGCGATCATCATCACCTATTTGCTCACCGGCAGTATCACCTTCGATGAGGCCGGCCTGTTCGGCGACGCCGGGCTCGGCGTGCTCGGCGCCGGCGCGCTTTATGCCCTGTTTCTCTACGGCACCGGCAAGGCCGCGCTCATGCCGTTTCATCGCTGGCTGCCGGCAGCGATGGTGGCGCCCACCCCGGTTTCCGCATTGTTGCACGCGGTGGCCGTGGTCAAGGCCGGCGTGTTCATCGTGCTCAAGCTCACGGTGTATGTCTTTGGCGTTCAGTTTCTTGCCGACACCGGCGCATCCGAACTGATGATGTGGGTCGCCGCGATCACGGTGCTGGGCGCATCGCTGATCGCAATGACGCGCGATAACCTCAAGGCGCGTCTGGCTTATTCCACGGTCAGCCAGCTGTCTTATATCGTGCTGGGTGCGACCATGGCCTCGAGCCTGGGTATTCTCGGCGGCGGCATGCATATCGCCATGCATGCCTTTGCCAAGATCACCCTGTTCTTCTGTGCCGGTGCGATCTATACCGCCACCCATCGCAAATACGTGAGCGAACTGGACGGGCTCGGCTATGCCATGCCGATTACCTTCTCGGCATTTTTCATCGCCTCCGTTTCGTTGATCGGGATTCCGCCGATGGGCGGCATCTGGAGCAAGTGGTATCTCATGGAGGGCGCAGCGGACTCCGGGCATACCGCAATCATTCTGGTGCTGGCACTGAGTTCGCTGCTCAATATCGTGTACCTGCTCGAAATCCCGACCCGGGCGTTCTTCCACAATCCCCGCCCGGATACACCGCGCAACTGGCATGAGGCGCCCTGGGCCTGCGTGATTCCGCTATCGATTACCGCGGCCGGCTGTATCGTGTGGTTCTTCTACCCGCTGCCGTTTCTCAAACTACTGGCGCCATGGGCGCCGTAGCCCGATGAGGTGTGTCTGACATGTTGATCGAACGCAACCCGCAGCAATACCGCCGACCCAGTACGCCGGCACGCACCCGCTGGGCACGGGTGTTGTATGTCGTGTGTGCCCTCACACTCGTGCCCAGTCTGTTCATGCACCCGCATGCCGAATTCGGTTTCGCGGAGCTGCCGGGCTTTCATGCGCTGCTGGCGTTTGTGACCGGTTGTGTACTGGTGCTGGCCGCGATCGTGCTGCGCAAAATCATCATTCGGCCCGAAGACTACTACGAGCACCGCACCTGACATGTTGCCCGTCTGGCTGAACAACCCGGGGATGCTGCTGATCATCGCCGGCTGCGTGATCCCGATACTGCCCTATCGTTTGCGTATGGCCGTGCTGCTGGGCGCGCCCGCGGCAAGCCTGATCTGGCTGTGGCAGATTCCGCTGGGCACGACCACCTCCATGGCGTTGCTCGACTACACGCTCACCCCGCTACGGGTGGACGGTCTGGCCTTTACCTTCGGCGTGATCTTCAACGTCGCCGCGTTTCTGTCCGGGCTGTACATGGTGCATACGCACAGCCGCCTGGAGCCCGCGGCCGCGCTGGTCTATGCCGGCTCGGCATTGGGCGCGGTACTGGCCGGCGATCTGGTCACGCTGTTCATGTTCTGGGAAGTCACGGCCATCGCCTCGGCGTTGTTGCTGGTCATTCGCGGGCTGCGCGATGCCATGATCGTGGCGCGGCGTTATCTGCTCGTGCAGATCGGCTCGGGCCTGTTCCTGATGGGCGGCGCGGCGATCTATATTCATGCCACCGGCGATCTCGCCTTTGGTCATCTGGGCCTGGATGCACCGGGCAGCTGGCTGATTCTGCTCGCGTTCGGGATCAAGGCCGCATTCCCCTTGCTGCATAACTGGCTGCAGGATGCCTATCCCTCGGCGAGTGCGACCGGCACGGTGGTGCTGTCGGCGTTTACCACCAAGATGGCGATCTATGCGCTGGCCCGCGGCTATGCCGGCACGGATCTGCTGATCCCCATTGGCGCGGTGATGACGATCTTTCCGATCGTCTATGCGATGCTCGCCAACGACCTGCGCCGGGTGCTGTCCTACAGCCTGAACGTACAGCTGGGTTTCATGGTGGTGGCCGTGGGCATCGGCACGGAGCTGGCGATCAATGGCGCGGCAGCCCACGCGGTGACCCATATCCTCTACAAGGCACTGCTGTTCATGGCCATCGGCGCCGTGCTGCGCCAGACCGGCCATGTGCGCGCGACCGAACTCGGCGGGCTGGCGCGTCAGATGCCCTGGACGGCGGCCTTCTGTGTGATCGGTGCGGCATCGATCAGCGCATTCCCGCTGATGGCCGGCTTTGTGAGCAAATC
Organism: Salinisphaera sp. T5B8; assembly: GCF_040361255.1. Taxonomy (NCBI): domain Bacteria; kingdom Pseudomonadati; phylum Pseudomonadota; class Gammaproteobacteria; order Salinisphaerales; family Salinisphaeraceae; genus Salinisphaera; species Salinisphaera sp. T5B8. The sequence continues at coordinate 199,028 of NZ_APNG01000002.1, forward strand.
CCTGATTCTGGCTGCGGTCGCACACGAACACTGGGCCGGTACCTGGATCACGCTCACCGCTGCCTCGGCCGGCGCGCTGCTGTATGTCGGCATCAAGATTCCGTATTTCGCCTTCTTCGCGCCCAATGACCAGATCGAGTGCGACGAGGCACCGCGCAACATGCAACTCGCGATGGGGCTGACCGCACTGGCCTGTATCGCGCTCGGGCTCATGCCCTCGCTGTTGTATTCGATTCTGCCTTATCCGGTCGATTACAACCCGTACACGGCCAGCCATATCGTCAGTCAGCTGCAGTTGTTGGCGTTTTCCGCGCTGGCCTTCTGGCTGGCCTGGCGCGCGGGCCTCTACCCGCGCCCGAAACGCGCGGTCCATCTGGATACCGACTGGGTCTATCGCATGCTGCTGCCCCGCTTTGGCTACGCGGCCGAACGTGTCTATCACGCAGTAGTGGCCAAATTCGGCGGTGGCATGAACCAGCTGGCCGAACGCGGCATGGGCCGGCTGCGCCTGCGCTATGACGCGCGCGGGGTGATGTCGCGTACCTGGAGCACCGGTTGGATGGTGCTCTGGGTCGCGCTGCTGTTGGTGGTCTATCTGATGCTCTATTACTGATTCGGCGTCAAAACAGCGGACCTGATCCGCTATTTTCAACGCAGCCGCTCAGGCGAGGGAACACGTCTCGCCATGCCCGCTTTCAACCGGAAAACTCGCCGGCAGGAAAGGCGCGCAGATCACCCAAATCGAAGACAGGCTATCGCGGGCGTTCGCTGCCGCCTGGCGCAAGGGCCACGCGCTAGTTCATCTGTGTAATCTGCGGCTCCTGATAAAGAACGAAGCCATCAAACGCGCGATTATTGATCGGAAAGTTATTTATCCACAGATTACGCCGATTACGCAGATTTATTGATTCGGTAGGGGCGAGCAATCGACGGTATTGGCGCCTTGGCTTTGGCGGCAGTCGCGGTAAGGCAGCATCCGCAGATCGACACAGATCACGCAGATCCAAGACAAGCAATCGCTGTCGTGTAACGCATGAGCCACGTGCTTGTTCATCGGTGTAATCTGCGAAATCTGCGGCTCTTCTTGAAGAACGAAACGATCACACGGTTACTTGCCGAAATCCGCACACGTGGTGGTGCGTCTGCGGACTGTCTTTAGCATGCGGCGCGAACATCAGAGCAACGGTCCTCGAACAATCTGACGTCCGTCTTATTCGCGTATCTTCGCGTTCATTTGCGGACACCCTGCCTGCTCGAGACGGGCCGCTGCGTTTCATACTTAACCGAGAAGTTATTTATCCGCAGATGACGCCGATCGAAGACAGGCAATCGCGGTCGCTCCGCGGTCGTCTCGTCTGGCGATGGGCTCGGTGCGCGGCTGCGGCGGCCGGCGTCTAAGCCTCGTCAAGGCTGCGCCACAAGCAGCGATCGCCACTGGCCTTGGCCAGCATGTCGAGATATTGGTCATGGGCGCCGCGTTCGGCATCACTGGCACGCGTCACGCGCGGGCGCCGCCCGGCACGGGCGAGATGATCGGCCAGCCCGGCGGTGGCCAGCGCCCCGCTTTCTTCGGTGTCTTCGCCAGCCAGACCGATATCAATCTGGCCGCCGGTCATGGCCAGATAGACATCGCCCAGCAGCTGGGCGTCCAGCAAGGCGCCATGCAGCTCGCGGTTGGAGTTGTCGATTTCGAAGCGCTTGCACAACGCGTCCAGGCTGTTGCGTTGGCCGGGATAGAGCTGGCGCGCCTCGACCAGCGTATCGATCACGCCCTGGCGCGATTCCAGTGGCTGATGGGCCGGGTCGACAAGTGCGAACTCGTGATTGAGAAAGCCCAGATCGAACGGCGCGTTGTGAATGATCAGTTCCGCGCCTTCCAGATACTCGGCCAGGGTCTGCGCGATTTCCGCAAAGCGCGGCTTGTCCTCGAGAAACTCCAGAGTGATCCCGTGCACATCAATCGCGCCCTGATCGATCTCGCGATCCGGGTGGATATACAGATGCAGATCGTTGCCGGTCAGACGCCGGTTGGCCAGCTCCACACAGCCGACTTCGATAATACGATGCCCCTGGGCGGGTTCCAGGCCCGTGGTTTCGGTATCCAGAACAATCTGTCGCATGCTTATCTCGTCACTTTACGTACGGGTGGTTAACGGCCCATCTCGTCGATGCCGCGGTTGGCCAGCGCATCCGCTGCTTCGTTACCCGGATCGCCGCTATGCCCCTTCACCCAGTGCCATTCGATCTCGTGGCGCTGGGTTGCCGTATCCAGCGCGCGCCAGAGGTCGTCGTTCTTGACCGGCTTTTTGGCGGCCGTTTTCCAGCCGTTGCGTTTCCAGTTGTGCATCCAGCTGGTAATGCCCTGGCGCACGTAATTGGAGTCGGTATGCAGCTCGACACGGCAGCTGCGCTTTAGCGCATTCAGCGCCTCGATCGCCGCGGTCAGCTCCATACGATTGTTCGTCGTATTGGATTCGCCGCCGCATAGCTCGCGTGTATTGTCGCCAAAGCGCAGCAGCGCGCCCCAGCCGCCGGGGCCGGGATTGCCGCGGCAGGCACCGTCGGTATAGATCACTACGGGTTCGCTCATCGGCGGCATCTTACGCGATGCGATGCCCGGTGCGCCAAACCCACGGCGGCGGGTTTACGCGCGCCCGGCAGGGCGTTGCGAATGGGCGTACGCGGCGCAACCTGACGCCGCGCCAGCAGGCCATACGCCTGCGCGCACCAGGCGACCGTGCGCGCGCTACGACGGTCCTCGCCGACGCGGTGATAGCCGCCGAAGAATGGAAAGCCCAGCCCGTAACGAATCAGTCGTTCCGGCTCGAATTCCAGCAGCCGCAACCAGTCGTACAGGCGCGACGCGCTTGGTGGCGCCGAACACGGCCTAAAGGCCGGCGTGCGGCGCATGGGCAGGCCCTGGCGCAGAGCCCAGAGCGACAGCGGGTTGAACGCCAGAATCACAACTTGGCCGCGCGCATTGAGCACGCGCGCACATTCGCGCAACAGCGCATGGGGCTCGGCGACCTGTTCGAGTGCGTGGGTCAGAATCAGCGCGTCGACGCTGCCCGTCGCCAGCGGCAGATGACGCCCATCGAAGCGAACGTCGGCCGAGCACGTCTTGCCATAGCCGAGCTGCCACTGGCACAGGGTGCTCGTACTGCCCAGCAGCGAACGATCGTGCCCCCACTGGCCGATCTGAACGCATCGATAGCCGGTAAGCTGCGGCAGCAGCTGGTCGAGCACGCGACGCTCGTACTGTACGAACAACCGTGCCCGCGACGAGCTCAGCCACTCGGCGCAATCGGTGTACTTGCCAGGCAGGAATCGAAACAATTGATTTTGCCTCAGGCGGTTGGCAACATTCGCAGATGCTCGAGATCACAGCACTTCCGGCTCTGTCCGACAATTATATCTGGGTCGTAAAAAACCCGGGCCAGAATACCGTCGCCATCGTCGACCCGGGCGAAGCAGCGCCCGTGCAGCAATACGTGGCGGAACATGGACTTGCCGTGGGCGCCTATCTGATTACCCACCATCACGGCGATCATGTCGGCGGCCTCGATGCCCTGCTCGCTGAACATCCCGCGCCCGTATACGGCCCGCGCGCCGAAGCGGATCGCATTGCGCAGATTACCGATGCGCTGGCTGGCGGTGATCGTTTTCATCTGGAATTCCTGGGCGTGGATTTCGACGTGATCGACGTGCCCGGCCATACGCTCGGGCATATTGCCTATGTCAGCCCCGGCGTGCTGCTGGCCGGCGACGCACTCTTTCGCGGCGGCTGTGGGCGCGTGTTCGAAGGCACACACGCCCAGATGCAGGCGTCGCTGGCGCGCCTGCGTGACCTGCCCGAGGCGACCGAAGTCTACGGCGGGCATGAGTACACGCAGAAGAATCTCGCGTTCGCGCAGACCGTGGAACCCGACAGCCAGGCGATCGCGACCGTCATTCGCGAAGTCGACCAGCTCCGGGCCAACGGCCAGCCGACACTGCCCGGTACGCTGGCCGAGGAACGCGAAATCAATCCGTTTCTGCGTTGGGACCAACCCGAGGTGATCGCGGCCGCCGAGCGCCGCGCCGGTCGATCGTTGACCGATGCGGGCGAAATTTTTGCCATCTTGCGTGAATGGAAGAATGCCTCTTAAGGCGAGTGGCGCGCTTGCCGCGCTGATCGCCGCGACCGCCCTGCTCTCGAGCGGCTGTGCGACGCAGGTGCCGGCGCCGCCGGCCAAGCCCGCGCCCACGCCGACGGCCAATCCGGCCCCGAGCCCGGCGGATACGGCCCCCGCAGTAAGCTCGGCGGCCGACGATGTGCAAGTCGACGACGACATCGATGAAGACGCCGAAGACGATCTCGAACTGGCCGGCGCGAATGCTGCCGACTGGCCGGACCCGGAAACCGATCTGTGGTCACAGATTCGCAACGGCTTCGAACTAGACGGCAATGGCAAGCGGCGTCGCGTACGCCGCTGGACCCAGCAGTATGCGACCCACCAGCGTCATCTCCAGGCCTCCCTGGATCGCGCGCGGCCGTTTCTCTGGCATATCGTCCAGCGTATTGACGAGCGTGGCATGCCCACCGAGCTGGCGCTGCTGCCGATCGTGGAGAGCGGCTACGATCCGGCGGCGCGCTCGTATATGGGGGCGAGCGGGCTATGGCAGTTCATGCCCGGCACCGCCGACCACATGGGCCTGTCGCGCGACTGGTGGTACGACGCGCGTAACGACGTAATCGCCTCCACCGACGCGGCACTGTCGTATCTGGACGACCTGCACAAACGCTATGGCGGTGACTGGCTGCTGGCACTGGCTGCCTACAATGCCGGGCCCGGTCGCGTGGATGCCGCGCTGGCCCGTGCCCAGCGTGAAGACCCGGATGCCACATACTGGGATCTCGAACTGCCGCTGGAAACTACCGAATACGTACCCAAGCTGCTCGCACTGCGCCGGATCATGTTCGCACCGGAGCGGTTCGGCTTCGACTGGCCGCTGTTGGACAACACGCCGCGCACCCGCGCGGTCGAACTGCCCAGCCAGACCGAAATCGCGGTCGCCGCGCGCATGCTCGACATGTCGGAACCCGAGCTGCGCCGGCTCAATCCGGCATTGCAGCGCTGGGCGAGCGCGCCGGGCAAAGGCTCCCGCCTGCTCGTGCCCGCCGGCAAGGCCGATGCTTTCAAACGGGCGCTGGCCAAGGCCACGCCCGGCATGCTCGTGCAGCGCAGTACGAACAGCTATACCGTGCGTCGTGGCGACGTGCTCGGCACGATCGCAGCGAAATATCATATGAGCGTGGCCGCCCTGCGCCAGGCCAACGGTCTGCGCAGCGACCGTATTCGTATTGGCCAGAAACTCACGATTCCGCGGACCGGCGCGCCCGGCGAGCCGGCCCCCGTGGCCGAACCGGCCCAGACCTACGTGGTGCAGAACGGCGATTCACTCTGGGAGATCGCACAACGCTACAACGTCGACGTGGCTGCCATGCGGCGCAGCAATCCGGGTGTGCGCACCAATCTGCGCCCCGGCCAGACACTCACCATTCCGGGCTCGGCGAGCCCGCCGGAACCCAGCACGCACGTCGTGCGCCGTGGCGACTCGCTCTGGGATATCGCCCGCGCCAACGATGTGACCATCGCCGACCTGCGCCGCTGGAACCGGCTCGAGCCCAACACACGGCTCCAGCCCGGCCAGTCGATCGCGGTCGACGGTCCGGCGCCCCTGCCTGATTTCTACGAGGTCGAAACCGGCGATTCGCTGTGGTCGATCGCGGCCCGTTTTTCGATGCAGGTGGCAACCCTGCGCAGCTTGAACGATATGTCGTCCGGGAGCACCATTCGACCAGGGCAACGACTGCGGCTGCAGCCGGTGTCTTCGAGTTGAACCAGCCCGTGCGGCGCGACGCTTAGAGGAGCAAACATGGGATTTCTAGAAGGCAAGAAAGCGCTGATTACGGGCCTGGCCAGCGAGCGCTCGATCGCATATGGCATCGCCCAGGCGATGCGCGAACAGGGCGCGGAAATCGCGCTGACCTATCAGGGCGAAAAGCTCAAGCCGCGGGTGGAAAAGATGGCCGAGGAACTCGGCGCAACCATCACCCTGCCGCTCGACGTGGCCCAGGACGCGCAGATCGAGGCTTTATTTACGTCGCTTGGCGAACACTGGTCGCAGATCGATATTCTCGTACACGCAATCGGCTTTGCGCCGCGCGAGGCACTCAACGGCAGTTATCTGGATACGCTCACGCGTGAAGCCGCCAGTATCAGCCACGATATCAGCGCCTACAGCTTCGGCGCCCTGGCCAAGGCGGGACGGTCGATGCTTTCGGATCGTGCCTCGCTGATCACCCTCACCTATCTCGGCTCGACCCATGTCATGCCCGGCTACAACATCATGGGCCCGGCCAAGGCCAGCCTCGAGTCGAGCATGCGTTTCATGGCTGCAGAACTGGGTGCCGAGGGCATTCGAGTAAACGCGATTTCGGCCGGGCCGATCAAGACGCTGGCTGCAGCCGGCATTCGCGGTTTCCGCGACATGCTCTCGCATGCCCGCGAGGGCGCGCCGCTGCGCCGTAACGTCACCCAGGAAGAAGTCGGCAATGCGGCCGCGTTCCTAGGCTCCGATCTGGCCTCCGGTATTACCGGCGAAGTGCTGTATGTCGATGCCGGTTATCACATCATGGGCGCAACCGCCGGCGCTTGAAACCGCCGCCCGCAATCGCGCTTACAAAAAGCGGCCTTCGGGCCGCTTTTTCGTTTGCGGCGCCCCGTGCTTAAGACCGTCGGCGAACACAGCACAATGTCGGCGGATTTCCGCAATCGACTCTGTGACCGTGTCGTTCTTCAAGAAATCCGCAGAGCCGGGGGCCTGTTCTCAAGCAGGCAGGTTATCCGCAAATGAACACGAAGACACGCGAATAACACGAAAGAGAGATCGCTGGAAAGCTAGGTGGTCTGCGGTTCGTGCCGCTTACTGAAGGCCATCCACATACGGTCGCCGATATGGGCTGATTTCGGTAATCGAGCATGTGATGGCTTCGTTCTTTAACAAAAACCGCAGATTTCGCCGATTACACTGATGAATAAGCGCGCGCGATGCATTACACCACAGGGATTGCTTGTCTTTGATCTGCGTGATCTGTGTCGATCTGCGGACGCTGCCTTACCGCGAATGCCGCCAAAGCCAAGGCACCAATGCCGTCGATTGCTCGCCCCGGCCAAATCAATAAATCCGGGTAATCGCCGTAAAACGCAGCGGGCAGGTCTCGAGCAGGCAGGTTGTCCGCGAATGAACGCCAAGACACGCGAATAAGACGAAACAACGATCACTCCGAAGGCTGGTGGCTCGATGTTCGCGCGGCATGCTGGAGACTGTACGCAGACGCGGCACGATGTAGGCGGATTGCTGCAATCGGCCGTGTGATCGCTTCGTTCTTTAACAAAAACCGCAGATTTTGCCGATTACACCGGTGAACAAGCGCGTGGCTCATGCATTACACGACAGGGATTGCTTGTCTTGGATCTGCGTGATCTGTGTGATCTGTGTCGATCTGCGGACGCTGCCTTACCGCGACTGCCGCCAAAGGCAAGGCGGCCAATGCCGTCGATTGCTCGCCCCGGCCGAATCAATCAATCTGCGTAATCGGCGTAATCTGTGGATCAATAGCTTCTTGACTGAAGAAACGCAGCGGGTTGGCCTCGAGCAGGCAGGTTGTCCGCAAATGAACGCCAAGACACGCGAATAAGACGAAACAACGATCACTCCGAAGGCCGGTGGTTTGATGTTCGCGCGGCATGCTGGAGACTGTACGCAGACGCGGCACGATGTAGGCGGATTTCGGCAATCGAGCGTGTAATGGCTTCGTTCTTCAAGAAGAACCGCAGATTCCGCAGATTACACCGGTGAACAAGCGCGCGGCTCATGCATTACACGACAGCGATTGCTTGTCTTGGATCTGCGTGATCTGTATCGATCTGCGGACGATATTACTTCGCACACAGCCAGCACGCAGGTTGGACGCTGTCTTCTTGCGCCACGCGCGTGGCGTCACGTCGTCCGCCGTCGGTTACGAGTGGCCGCACGACGTCTGAAGCCGACTATCGGGCACAAAAAAGCCGCGGCGTGATCGTGCCGCGGCTCGTTTGGTTGGCGCGACCGCAAGCGAACCTAGTTGATGCGGTCCTCGTTGATTTCGATATCTGTCTGCGTGCGCAGATACTCGCCCAGCACGGCATATTCGAGCCCGGCCATGTACTGGCGCTGCTGGCTGGCAAAGCGCTCGCGCGGCGTGCCCGCCTCGTCGGCCGGCGCCTCACGCATCGCGTCTACCGCGACCAGCGCGATACGTCCGTCCCGCGTCGGCGTGACACGAAAACCCGGACTGTCTTCGCTGGGCTGGGAGATATTGAACGCCGCTTCGAGAATACGCGGGTCGATCTGACGATCGGAGCGCTGAACAAAACCTTTCTGCTCGAGGGTCGCGCCATCGGCGGCCAGCGTTTGTAGCGACGTACCCGCCTTGGCCTTTTCCAACGCGGCATCGGCCGCGTCTTGTGCCTTGGCGCTGGCCTGACGCGCGATCACGCGCTCGCGGATGTCATCCTTGACCTCGGCCAGGGGCTGGCGTGTGGCCGGCTCGTGCTCGCTCACACGCACCACGACCTGACGCTCGGCGCCGAGCTGAATGGGCGTGCTATTAAGCTTGTCCTTGAGCACCGCATCGGTAAACGCAGCCTTGCGCACGGCATCGTACTGACCAATGCCCGCACCCTGCTCGCGGGTGATCCAGTCCGTGGTCTGAATCTCAAGCCCCAGTTCGTCGGCCAGGGTTTTCAGGTCGTTGGGTGCCTCGTAGGCCAGCGATTCGAGCCGATCGCTTTTATCGCTATAGGCCTGCTGTGTCTGCTGGCCCTCGGCAATGGCTTTGAGCTGTGCCTGGACCTTGGGATCGTCGAAATCGGCCTCGCTGGCCGGCGTGATCTTCGACAGGTGCACCAGATACCACGCGTTGCTGCCCTTGACCGGCGACGAGGTTGTATCCGGCTTGAGCTCGAACAGCGTGTTTGCGACCGCCTCCGGCAGATCGGCCGGGGTGGCGCTATCGATCGATTCGTAGTCCACGCCCTGGTCCGCGGCCGCACGGGCTTCGAGATCGCCCTCGGCGGATGCGACTTGCTGGACGGTATCGCGTGCCGTATCGGCATTGTCACCAATCGGCACACGGATGAAGCCGCCGCTGCGACGCTCGGGGTCGCCGAACTGCTGCTTATTCTGGTCGAATAGCGTACGCAGGGTCTGCTCGTCCGGTTCACCGGCGTCCGCTGCGGCATTACCCCGGTCGAGCGAAACATAGCTGAGCTTGACCCGCTCCGGGCGTTTGAACGCGTCAGGATGCTCGTCGTAATAAGTCTGGATATCGGCATCGCTGACTTCGATACCGTCGCGATAATTGGCCGGGTCGAAGGCCAGATAGCGCAAACGGCGCTGCTGGTTGGCCAGACGATAGGCCTGGTCGACCTCTGCCGGCGCCGCAAACGCGCTGTCGGTGATCTCGTTACGCAACTGACGGCTAGTCAGATCCTGACGGAGGCTGGCCTCGTATTGCGCCGGCGCGATACCGGCCTGGGCGAGCAGCGCGCGGTAGCGCTGCGGCGAGAACTCGCCGTTTTGCTGGAACTGGGTGTTGTTGCGGATCGCGCCAAGCAGCGCGGCATCGGTGACACGATAGCCGGCCTGCTGCGCGTACTGATCCATGACTTCGCGATTGATCAGGCCCTCGAGCACGGTTGCGCGCAGGCGCTGCGGATCGAGAATACTGGGGTCGAAGTTCTCCCCCATCATCTGGCGCAGGCGCTGATAACGCTGCTGATAGGCATTCTCGAGCTGGTTACGCGTGATATCGGTGCCACCGACGTTCGCGACCACCGGATCCGCAGACGGGGTGAAATACGAGCCGATCCCCCAGACACCGAACACCAGGGTAATAACGGCAACGACGACATAGGCCAACGGGCCACTGGCGTTGTCGCGAATTCTTTGCAGCATGGATCGCGCTCCGGCGGAAAAACTCTAGCTAAGACGCTGGCCAATGCAGGCTTTGACCGCGCTTTTTTTCGAAGTCGCCATTGTGCCGTATACGCGCCGCCCTTGGGAGGCCCAACGGCCAATATGGCGTGACGGGCGGCCAAGGCCTGTATCGCGCACATAAAAAAGGCCCTCCGTAGAGGGCCTTCGATACGTCCGAGTCGATGCGCACATCGACAAAGACTGGCGGAGCGGACGGGACTCGAACCCGCGACCTCCGGCGTGACAGGCCGGCATTCTAACCAGCTGAACTACCGCTCCGTATACAAGACCGTTCGAACGTTGTGAGCGAATACATCGTGTATTCGATCCAATGCCCGATACGGCCGGGAACAAAAAAAGACCCTCAAGGCGAGGGCCTTTGATTTACCCTAACCGAAGTCACCATCGGTTGAGACTGGCGGAGCGGACGGGACTCGAACCCGCGACCTCCGGCGTGACAGGCCGGCATTCTAACCAGCTGAACTACCGCTCCGAAACTTTATCTTGGTGGGTGCTGACGGATTCGAACCGCCGACATTCGCCGTGTAAAGGCGACGCTCTACCAACTGAGCTAAGCACCCTCTCCGGCGTGTTCGGTGTAACCGTTCACCCAGCGAAGGCGCGCTAGTTTACAGCGTCTTTCAACGCTTTACCAGCCTTGAAACCAGGAGTTTTGCCGGCAGGAATCGTAATCGACTGACCGGTCTTCGGGTTGCGACCCTGGCGTGCAGCGCGCTCGCGCACGGAGAACACACCAAAGCCGACCAGCGACACTTTATCGCCTTTCTTCAGGGCGTCGGTCACGGCGTCGATCATGGCGTCCACGGCGCGGGAAGCGTCGGCCTTGGACAGATCGGCATCATCAGCCACCGCGTCGACTAGTTCGGTTTTGTTCATAGCAAATATCCCCTGAGGAATGAAACGAGAATTCGATAAGGCGCCGGCTAAACCGACGCCCCGCAAATACGCCCGATGGCGAACGCATCGCCGACCATGCGCGTTCGCGAAGGCGCTTTCAAACGCCCGGCCGCGAACAATAAGCCGCTGTTATACCAAGCGGCTCTTTGTACCGTCAACAAAGGGTTACACCTCGTTGCGATCTGTCGCCTGCAGGCGACTAATGGGCCCGCAGACCGGCCGGATCACTCTTGCCCGGATTGTCGGGTGCCGTACCGTCATCGGCCAGCGGCTGCGGCTTGCGGGTGAGCGCGATCTCGAGCACTTCATCGATCTTGCGTACCGGACGGATATCAAGCCGATTCTTGATATTGGCCGGTATCTCCGCGAGATCCTTGGTGTTTTCGTGCGGAATGACGACGATCTTGATACCACCGCGATGCGCGGCCAGGAGTTTCTCCTTGAGCCCGCCAATGGGCAGCACATCGCCTCTGAGCGTGATTTCGCCGGTCATCGCCACGTCCGCGCGTACCGGGATCTGTGTGAGCGCAGAGATCATCGATGTACACATGCCGATGCCCGCGCTCGGCCCGTCCTTGGGCGTTGCGCCTTCCGGTACGTGCACGTGCAGATCCGATTTCTGCATGAAGTCGCGCTCGATCCCCAGCGCCGCTGCGCGCGAGCGGATCACGGTGAGTGCGGCCTGGATGGATTCCTGCATCACGTCGCCCAGCGAGCCGGTATGCAGCGGCTTGCCCTTGCCCGGCACGGCGGCCGACTCAATCGACAAGAGCTCGCCACCGACCTCGGTCCAGGCCAAACCGGTCACCTGGCCCACGCGGTCGTTTTCTTCCGCGCGGCCGTAACGGAACTTGGGCACGCCCAAATACTTGTCGAGGTTGCGCTTGGATACCTGCACCGAGCCGTCTTTTTCGTGGCTGATGAGTTCCTTGACGACCTTGCGACAGATCTTGCTGATATCGCGTTCGAGATTACGCACGCCGGCTTCACGCGTATAGCGACGAATGACGTCGGTCAGCGCGTTGTCGGAAATGGTCAGTTCCTCGTCCTCGAGGCCATTTTCCTTCATCGCCTTGGGCACCAGATAGCGCTCGGCGATATTGACCTTTTCATCCTCGGTATAGCCCGAAAGACGAATGACCTCCATACGATCGAGCAAGGCCGGCGGGATATTGAGCGTATTCGCGGTACACACGAACATCACCTGCGACAGGTCGTAGTCGACCTCGAGATAGTGGTCGCCAAAGGTGTTGTTCTGTTCCGGGTCGAGCACTTCGAGCAACGCGGAAGCCGGGTCGCCGCGGAAGTCCTGGGCCATCTTGTCGACTTCGTCGAGCAGAAACAGCGGGTTGCGCACGCCGACCTTGGCCATGTTCTGGATGATCTTGCCCGGCAGCGAGCCGATATAGGTGCGCCGATGACCGCGGATCTCGGCCTCGTCGCGTACCCCGCCCAGACTCATGCGCACGAATTCGCGATTCGTCGCCTTGGCGATCGAACGGCCCAGCGAGGTCTTGCCCACGCCCGGCGGGCCGACCAGGCACAGAATCGGGCCCTTGATCTTCTTAACGCGGCTCTGCACCGCGAGATTTTCGATGATGCGCTCCTTGACGCGCTCCAGACCGTAGTGGTCCGCGTCGAGCGTTTCCTGCGCGGTCTTGAGGTCGATCTTGGTCTTGGAGCGCTTCTTCCACGGCACATCGACGAGCCAGTCGAGATAGTTGCGCACCACCGTGGCCTCGGCCGACATCGGCGACATGCTCTTGAGCTTGTTGAACTCGGTGGTGGCCTTTTTCTTGACCTCCTTGGGCATGCCGACCTTCTCGATCTTCTCTTCGAGTTCGTCGAGATCGTTCGGCGCGTCGTCGATTTCACCCAGTTCCTTCTGGATGGCCTTCATCTGCTCGTTGAGATAGTACTCGCGCTGGCTGCGCTCCATCTGCTGCTTCACGCGGCCGCGGATCTTCTTTTCGATCTGCAGGACCTCGATCTCGGCATCGGTCTTGGCCACGATGTGCTCGAGACGCGCCTGGGCGTCCGCGATTTCGAGCACGTCCTGGCGCTCCTCGAGTTTGAGGTTGAGATGCGCGGCGATGGTATCGGCCAGCCGCCCGATCGAGTCCATGCTCGACAGCGAGGGCAGCAACTCGGCCGGCACCTTCTTGTTGAGCTTCACATAGGATTCGAACGTCGAAATGGCCGAGCGCATGAGCGCATCGGCTTCGGCGCTGTCGTCGGCATCGTCGTCGATGACGTCCCAGCTGGCCATGAGGCTGCCATCGGCTTCATGCAGATCGTGCAGACGGGCGCGATCTGCGCCCTCGACGAGCACCTTGACCGTGCCGTCGGGCAGTTTGAGCAGCTGCAGGATGGACGCAAGTGTGCCGACTTCGTAAATATCGTCGGCGCCCGGATCGTCGATATCCGCCGAGCGCTGGGCGACCAGCAGGATTTTCTTGTCTTCGGCCATCGCTGCTTCGAGCGCGGTGATCGACTTCTCGCGCCCGACAAACAGCGGAATCGCCATATGAGGAAAGACGACGACGTCCCGTAGCGGCAGAACAGGTACCAGGGTGTTGTCCGTCATTGGACCCTCGCTTAAAAAGCGGCCGGCATGATGCCGGCCACTGTGTATTTAACTATTAAGAATGCGGCTGACCGTACCGTTTTCAATCGGCACGGCGACCAACCGCACAGCCGCCGACGGCGCATTGCACGCCGTGCTCGCAGCTTCAGGCGCCAGCGCGCGTCGCGTCGGCGTTTTCATAGACGATATACGGCTGGGCATCGCCCTTCACCACCGCCTCGTCGACCACGACCTTGGAGACATTCTCCATGGCCGGCAGCTCGTACATGACGTCGAGCAGAATCGACTCGAGAATCGTACGCAGACCACGCGCGCCGGTCTTGCGCTCCATGGCGCGGTGGGCGATGGCCCGCAGTGCGTCTTCGCGCAGTTCCAGCTCGCAGTCTTCCATCTCGAAGAGCTTCGCATACTGCTTGGTCAACGCGTTCTTGGGCTCACGCAGAATCGAGATCAACGCCGTTTCATCCAGCTCTTCGAGCGTGGCGATCACCGGCAGACGGCCGACGAATTCCGGAATCAGGCCGTACTTGACCAGATCCTCGGGTTCGACGGTGGCCAGCATCGCTCCCAGCGAGCGCTGGTCGTCCTGGCCCTTGACCTCGGCCGAGAAACCGATCCCGGAACGGCCTTCGCGCGTCTGAATCGTCTTGTCCAGCCCGGCGAACGCGCCGCCGACGATGAACAGAATGCCGCTTGTGTCGACCTGCAGGAATTCCTGCTGCGGGTGTTTGCGCCCGCCCTGCGGCGGCACCGAAGCCGTGGTGCCCTCGATGAGCTTGAGCAGCGCCTGCTGTACGCCCTCACCCGAGACATCACGCGTGATCGAGGGGTTTTCCGACTTACGCGAAATCTTGTCGATTTCGTCGATATAAACAATGCCGCGCTGAGCCTTGTCGACATCGTAATCGCATTTCTGCAGGAGCTTCTGAATGATGTTTTCCACGTCCTCGCCGACATAGCCGGCTTCGGTAAGCGTGGTGGCATCGGCGATTGCGAACGGTACATCCAGCAGACGCGCGAGCGTTTCGGCCAGCAGCGTCTTGCCGCAGCCAGTCGGGCCAATCATCAGAATATTGGATTTCTGCAGTTCGACTTCGCCCTCGCCGGTTTCGGCATTCAGGCGCTTGTAGTGGTTGTACACCGCTACGGCCAGAATCTTCTTGGCCGACTCCTGGCCAATCACGTAATCGTCGAGCACGCGCTTGATTTCCTGCGGGCTGGGCAGGCCTTTCTTGGCCGGCTTGCTCGCGAGTTCCTCACGCATGATGTCGTTGCACAGATCCACGCACTCGTCGCAGATGAATACCGACGGACCGGCGATCAGCTTGCGGACCTCGTGCTCGCTCTTGCCACAGAACGAGCAATAGAGGGTACGCCCGGAGTTGGAATTCGAGCCGCCGTTGCTGTTGGAGTCTTCCGCCATGTTCTTAGGACCTCTTCAGTCTGGGCCTGCCATACGCCCTGTATGGCACACCGGGTAAACGCTTGTCACGGAATTTACATCCGCGGGCGTGCAAGCGCTTACTTGTTCTTATCGGCAGCCTGGGCCGAAAGTGCTGCACGCGAACTCAGCACATCGTCGATCACACCGTATTCCGTGGCGTCCTTCGCACTCATGAAGAAATCGCGCTCGGTGTCCTGCTTGATCTTGTCCAGCGGCTGACCGGTATGGTGAGCGAGCACCTCATTGAGCCGCTCGCGCGCATGCAGGATCTCGCGGGCATGGATTTCGATATCCGTGGCCTGACCCTGAAAGCCGCCCAGCGGCTGGTGGATCATCACCCGCGAATTCGGCAACGCATAGCGTTTGCCCTGCGCCCCGCCGGCGAGCAATACCGCGCCCATGCTGGCTGCCTGGCCCAGGCACATCGTGGCCACGTCAGGCTTGATGAACTGCATGGTGTCGTAAATCGACATCCCGGCCGTAATCACGCCGCCCGGCGAGTTGATATACAGCTGAATATCCTTATCCGGGTTGTCGGACTCCAGGAACAGCAGCTGGGCGACGATGAGGTTGGCCATATGGTCGTCGACCGGGCCCACGCAGAAAATCACGCGCTCCTTGAGCAAACGCGAGTAGATATCGAACGAGCGCTCGCCGCGGGCGGTCTGTTCGATGACCATCGGAATCAGCCCCAGATTCTGGGGCTGCATGTTGTCGTTATGTTCTGACATAGACTTTGGCTTTCCTTGCCAGGTCAGGGTTGTCGAGGCCCGGCCTCGATCAGCCGTTCTGACGCTGGGCGTTGAGTAGTTCGTCGAGCTCGGTCTCTTTTTCAGTCACAGTCGCGCCTTCGAGCAGCGTATCGACCACCTGCTCTTCCATGACCATTGCCTGCAGGCCCTGCATGAGCTGCGGGTTCTGCTGGTAATAGGCCTTGACCTGTTCGGCCTGATCGCCGTAGCCGGCCGCGACCTCTTCCATCTTCTGGGAGACGCGCTCCTGATCGAGCTCGATCTCTTTTTCGGAGATAATCTCGGCGATCAGCAGACCCAGGGCCACGCGACGTTCGGCATTTTCACGCAGTACTTCGTCGGGCAGCAGCTTCTTGGCCTGTTCTTCGTCACCCTGCATTTCGCGCGGCATGCGCTGCAAGGCTTCCTTGCGCATGCGATCGATTTCCTGGGCCACCATCGACTCGGGCACTTCGATCGGGTTGGCGGCATGTACGCCGTCCATGATCTGGGTCTTCACACTGGTATCGACCGCGTGCTTGGCTTCCTGCTCCAGCGATTCGCGCACCTTGTCCTTGAGCGCATCGACGCCGCCTTCCTCGATGCCCATCTGCTTGAGGAACTCATCGTCGATTTCGGGCAGCTTGGCTTGCTTGACCGCCTTGACGGTGACATCGAAAGTCGCCGTCTTGCCGGCCAGATCCTTGGCGCCGTAGTCCTCGGGGAAGGACACATCCACATCGAACTGCTCGTCGGCCTTGCGGCCCACCAGCGCGCGCTCCAGATCGGGCAGGAACTGCTGCTCGCCGATATTGACTTCGATATCGTTGCCGGTGCCGCCTTCGAAGGCTTCACCGTCGATACGACCGACATAATCGACGACCACCTGGTCGCCGTCCTGCGACTCGCGATCGACCGCTTCGTAGGTCTTGTTCTGTTCGCGAATGCGATCGATGGTCTTGTCGATATCGGCATCGGTGACTTCGACCACCGGCTTTTCGACGGTCAGGCCGTCGAGACCAGTGAGTTCGATTTCCGGATAGACGTCGAAGCTGGCCGTGAACTCGAGCGGGCCGTCTTCGTTGACTTCGCCGAGCTCGATCTGCGGCTGGCCGGCCGGCTTGAGCTCGGCCTTTTCGATCGCTTCGGGATAGACGCTCTGGATCAGCTCCCCGGCGGCTTCCTGACGCGCCTGGGCGCCGTAGCGCTGGTAAAGCACCTTCAACGGCACCTTGCCCGGTCGAAAACCCGGAATCTTGGCGTGCTGACCGACGCGCTTGACCTTGGCGTCGACCGCTTCGCTGACCCGCTCGGCCGGGATCTGAACCTTGAGGCGACGGGCCAGCCCACCGGGATTCTCAACAGAAACGTCCATTAACTACCTCTATCCAATCGTCTGGTATGTACAGCGCCGCCGGATTGCGGGCGCTGCTGCGAATATTGACCCACGAGTATATCAAGGCTGACCAGCCCGCTCGTGAAACCGCGCGTATCCGTTATTTCTCGCGTGCCGGCGGCGCCATGAATTCCGGGCCCACCGGGTCGACCACGTTCCGATCAACGATCTCCTTGATCTGCTGCCGGGCCGTCTCGTCCAGCTGCCAGCCCCAGACGTTATCGACCGCCTCGAGCTGCTCGGGCTTGCGAGCGCCCCAGAGTGCAACGCTGTTCGGATACTGATCAAGAACCCAGCGAATAGCCAGATCAAGCACGTGCTTGCCGTAGTTATCCTGGGCGAACTGCTCCAGCTCATTGACCGCCGCCAGATACTGGTCGAAGCGCGGCTGCTGGAACTTGGGATCGTTATTGCGCAGATCGTCGCCGGGGAATTCGCGGTCGGCATGCATGCGACCGGACAGCAGACCCCGGCAGAGCGCGCCGTAGGCAAGCAGACGCGTGTCGTGCTCACGCGCCCACGGCAGAACGTCCTCGTCGATCTGGCGTTCGAACAGGTTGTAGGGATTCTGTACCACGTCGATCGTGGTCACTTCGCTGAAGGCGTCCAGCTGCTCGGGCGTAAAGTTGGACACACCCACGGCCCGAATCTTGCCCTGCTCGCGCAGGGTGGCCATCGCGCTCGCCGTTTCATACATATCGACGTTCGGATCCGGCCAGTGAATCTGCAGCAGATCGATATAGTCGGTATCCAGACGACGCAGCGAATCGTCGGCCTCCTTGAGGATGCGATTCTTGGTGGCGTTGCGCGCCACCCGCTCTTTCGCATCCCATTCGAGCGCGCATTTGGTGGCCAGCGTCACCTTGTCGCGCAGGCCGCCCTGTTTGACTGCCTTGCCGACAATCTCCTCGGAACGGCCAAAACCGTACACCGGCGCGGTATCGATAAGCGTAATGCCGTGGTCGGGCGCGCTCTGGATGGTGCGGATGGATTCGGCTTCATCGGTGCCGCCCCACATCCAGCCCCCAATAGCCCAGGTGCCCAGACCAATGCGCGATGCGACAACGCCGTTGCCGTTCAGATCGAGTGTTTCCATGGACGCAGCTCTTGTCCTTTCGGATGTACAGCCATGGAAATGGGTGCGCTGGGCCGGCATTCAACAGCCATCGGCGCTCGATATGTACGCGAAGACGATATCGGGTAAGCGGCTCGAGCCATGCGGCGCGAAACAGTGCGGATAAGCACGGCGAAGCCGTCAGGAGAAATTGGTGGGCCGTGAAAGATTCGAACTTTCAACCAATTGATTAAGAGTCAACTGCTCTACCGTTGAGCTAACGGCCCATCCGTGACCCGGCGCTGCCGGCATCCTTTCGCGATCAGGCGATCGCGCGACGCCATGATAAGCGTCGATACTGCCTTCGCCAACCTGCCATGACAGGAATGGGGTGGACGATGGGACTCGAACCCACGACGACCGGAATCACAATCCGGGGCTCTACCAACTGAGCTACGCCCACCATCGAAAGCATCCTGCGCCACACCCCGCCAAAGCGAAGCCTGCTCGGCGCAGGCGGCGTATTCTAGTCATGTTCGGGCCGCGATGCTACCCCTGCATCGCCAATCAACGCATTTGTTACCCAACCGGCCGTTTTTCCCGACCCGGCGCCGAAGCGTTACGGATCTGGAACCCAGTTATTCGCCGGCTGCGCTGCGCGCATCCGTCGAACCATGCCTGTCCATTTGTCGCTGGTTCGAATGGCGAGTCGAATAGGCCATTGGTATAGGCCGCGCTGCAGCGGCCTATACCAATGGCGCGCCCGGCTGGATTATTCGCCGGCTGAAGCCGGCTCACCCTTCGGGCCAGTGCGGCTGGCGCCGCCCCGTTCGGATGCGCTGCGCGCATCCGTCGAACCATGCTTGTTTATTTGTCGCTGGTTCGAATGGCGAGTCGAATAGGCCATTGGTATAGGCCGCGCTGCGGCGGCCTATACCAATGGCGCGCCCGGCTGGATTCGAACCAGCGACCGACGGCTTAGAAGGCCGTTGCTCTATCCCCTGAGCTACGGGCGCAAAAAAGTGACCGTTTGCAAGCGGTGGATCAGGAATGGTCGGGGCAGCAGGATTTGAACCTGCGACCACCTGCTCCCAAAGCAGGTGCGCTACCAGACTGCGCCATACCCCGATTGTCTTTCCAAGCTTTCGCAAAAGCGGCCGACACAATACCGCATTTTCGCACCCGCTCTGCGAGCAGTCTGTTACTGAGCTCAGCTTGCGCTTCGCCAAGTCCCCCCGCCTCGAAACGTTCGTTTCTCGGCGTTGCAAACGCGATGCGCTTGCGGCCGGCGCGGCGAATTCTATCTGGTCGCCGCTCGGCATGCGAGCATCGCCTGCAGATGGCTGGATTCGCCCAGCCAAATTGTGGCCCTTCGCGGAGCGTGCGAAAATCCGCGCACTTTTCCCAACCGCCTTGATGCCCATGGCCGCCCGCCTTATCGACGGCAAGCAGATCGCCCAGGATTTTCGTCATGCCGTACGCGATGCGGTGCAACAGCGCCTTGCGCGCGGACAGCGCGCCCCCGGGCTCGCCGTCATTCTGGTCGGCAGCGATCCCGCCTCGAAGATTTATGTCGGCAAGAAGATCGAAGCCTGCCAGCAGGCGGGACTTGTTTCGCAGGCCGTCTATCCCGACGCCGACATCTCGCAGGCCGAGCTGCTCGAGCTGATCGACCGCTTCAATGACGACGATACGATCGACGGCGTGCTCGTGCAGCTGCCGTTGCCGGCGCATATCGATGCGACCAAGGTCATCGAGCGGGTACGGCCGGACAAGGATGTTGACGGCTTTCACCCCTACAACGTCGGCCGGCTCGCCCAGCGCGTGCCGCAACTGCGTGCCTGCACACCGCTGGGTATCGTACGGCTACTGGAATCCATCGAGGAGCCCTTTCGCGGCCGCCAGGCTGTGGTGGTGGGCGCGTCCAATATCGTGGGCCGACCGATGGCACTCGAATTCCTGCTCAAGGGGGCGACCACCACCGTCTGCCATCGTTTTACCCGTGATCTCGAATACGAAGTCGGTCAGGCCGAGATTCTGGTGGTCGGCGTGGGCAAGCCGGGACTGATCAAGGGCGAATGGGTCCGCGAAGGCGCGACCGTGATCGATGTGGGCATGAACCGCCTGGATTCCGGCAAGCTCGTGGGCGATGTCGAATTCGAAGCCGCCGCCGAGCGCGCGGCGTGGATTACGCCCGTACCCGGCGGCGTCGGCCCCATGACCGTCGCCATGCTCATGAGCAACACCCTGCGCGCGGCCGAGCTGCGTGAGCAGGCTACGGCCGAGGGTTAGCGCGCGGGTTCAACCACGGCGCCAGAGTGTTCCCTCCGGGCCGTCTTCGAGCACGATGCCCTGACCGGTGAGTTCATCACGGATTTCATCGGCGCGGGCAAAGTCCTTGTCCGCGCGGGCCTGGCGCCGCTCTGCGAGCATGGCCTCGATCGCATCCGCGCTCAGCCCGTCGTCGCCGGCCTGGCCCTGCAGAAACGCCTGGGGTGATTGTTCGAGCAGGCCAATACGCGCGGCCAACCCGGCCAGCCGCGCGCTGATCGCGCCGGCAGCCTGCGCGTCTTCGCCTTTCAGGCGCTGGCACTCACGCGCCATTTCGAACAACACCGCAATCGCCGCCGGCGTATTCAGATCATCGGCCATCGCGTCGGTGAAACGTGTTTCGAACGCGTCGGCGGCCGCGTTTGCCCCGTCCACCGGCGCCACATCGCGCAAGGCGGTATAAAGCCGCGACAACGCACTGGTGGCAGCGTCCATGGCATCGGCGTTATAGGCCAGCGGACTCCGATAATGCGTGGCCAGCACGAAATAGCGCACGGTTTCGGCGTCGTACTGGGCGAGCACATCGCGAATGGTCAGGAAGTTGCCGAGCGATTTCGACATCTTTTCGTCGTCGACGGTCACGAAACCGTTATGCATCCAGGTGGTGACATAGCGCTGGCCGGTCGCCGCCTCGCTCTGGGCGATCTCGTTTTCATGGTGCGGGAACTGCAGATCCAGCCCGCCGCCGTGGATATCGAAACTCGCCCCCAGGCAATGCGTGGACATCGCCGAGCATTCGATATGCCAGCCGGGCCGGCCCTGGCCCCAGGGCGAATCCCAGCTCGGCTCGTCGGGTTTGGCTGCCTTCCAGAGCACGAAATCCAGCGGATCGGTCTTGGCTTCGTTGACCGCGATCCGTGCACCGGCACGCAGGTCGGCCATGCGCCGGCCCGATAGCGCGCCATAGTTTTCGAACGTGCTCACGTCGTAATACACATCGCCGTTATCGCTGGCATAAGCCGCGCCGTTTTCGATCAGGCGCTCGATCATGGCGATGATCTGGGCAACGTGGCCGGTCGCGGTGGGCTCCGCGGTGGGCGCGGTCAGCCCCAGCGCGGCTTCGTCTTCGCGCATGGCCTGGGTGAAGCGTGCGGCGATCGCATCGGGCGTATCCCCGGTTTCATTTGCGCGGTTGATGATCTTGTCGTCGATATCGGTGACATTGCGCACGTAAGTCACCCGCCACCCCATCGCGCGCAGATAGCGCACGAACATATCGAACACGATCATTACCCGCGCGTGGCCAAGATGGCAGTAGTCATAGGCCGTTACGCCGCAAACATAAAGTCGTACATGACCCGGTTCGAGGGTTTCGAGAGGCTGGCGCTGACCGCTGAGGCTGTCGTGCAGTTCGATCATGGGGCGAAAACGTCGCTGTTGGGACACGAGGCAAGCGCCACAGTCTACCGACTCGCGCAAGTCATGCCGTATATCAAGGGCGACCGTCGCGCCGCGATCGCCCATTTTCACGATGGGCGAGGCGCGCTCGACGCGCGTTGCGCGCGGTTGAAAAACCACCATCGGGGCTGGCCGCCCGAAGACCGAAAAATGGCGCGAACGTCGCCACTTCGCGACTGGAAATCCGCCTCGTTCTCGGCGTGCCACGACGTCTGTGTCGCCAAACCACGCGTATTCAACGGCCGGCCGGGCCTGTTTGGTTTATCCGCTGCAGGCTCCTACTATAGACGTATGAAAACGGTAATCGCGATCGTGGTGATTGGCGTAGCCGGCGTGCTCGCCGCGCTCGCGCTCGACCCCTATCGCGATATCGGCTGTCTCGCCACGCGCGCGGTGGATGCGGTGCGCGAACAACACGCAGGTTGGCAGTGCCTGCATTATGCCGCTGCCCGCGATGATGTCAGCGCCATTAACGCGGCACTCGACAACGGGCTGTCGGCGAACCTGCGCACCCCGCGCGGCCAGACCCCACTGAATATCGCCGCCGAATATGGCAGCCTCGCCGCCGTGCGTACGCTTATCCGGCACCACGCCGAGCTGGAAGCGCGCGACGGACGCAATGGCTTTACCGCCCTGCATTGGGCCGCCGAGGCCTATCACCCGGCTATTGCCCGCGCCCTGATCGCCGCGGGCGCGAACGCCGATGCCGCCAACAAATGGGAACAAACACCACTCTGGGTATCCGCCTGGCAACCGGAACAGGGCAACACCGAAATTGCGCATATCCTGGTGGCCGCCGGCGCCGATCCCCGGCGCACGGATCACGAGCACAATACGCCGCTGATCATGGCCGCACGTTCCGGTCATCAACCCATGATCGGCTATCTGCTCGATCTGGGCGCGGATATCGAAGCCCGTAACGATCACGGGCGCACCGCCCTGTTCCAGGCCGTGGTCGGTGGCCATAGCGATGCCGTCCGCCTGTTGCTGGCCCGCGGTGCCGACCCTGAGGCGGCTGCCGCGGGCGTTGCACCACTGGCCTACGCGCTGAATCACGACGAGGCGGCTATCGCCGACCTGCTGGTGGCCAACGGCGCGAATGGCTATCAGCGCTATGCAGCCGACGCGGCGATCAAACGCGGGCGGACGGCATTTTCCGAAGCCCGTTTCGATGACGCCATCGACGAATTCAGCGCGGCCATCGCGCTGCGCCCCAAAGCCGCCCAGGCCTACTATCGCCGCGGCCTGGCCCTGGCCGCGCGCGGCCAGCGTGATCAGGCCGAACTCGACTACCGCCAGGCCCATGCGCTGGCCCCCGACTCCGCTGCGATACAGGAAGCCCTGGCCCGTGTTTATGTCGACGACGGGCGCTACCAGCGCGCGATCAACGCGCTCGAGCCCTTGCTCGCAAACCATCCCGACAATCCAAGAGCGCTGTTTCTGCTCGGCGAAAGCCGCAGCGGACTGGGCGAGTCCGACCAGGCCAGCGGCTATTTCGATCGCGCCTGTGCACTGGGTTTTCAGCCCGCCTGCGGCCGCTATTGAACGCGCCCGAAAGCGGCGGTTTTGCGCTGCGCACTTCGACCGCTAGGTCAGGCGTCAAGCCTAGGGAAACTAAGCAAAATGGTCCCAGCCGCGGGTATCTTCGACGGCCCACGGACGTTCCTCGCGATCGACCACACGCAGCCCGGCTTCGGCCTCGACGCGGCCGATCACCGTCAACGGACAATCCAGGGCGGCGCGGGCGCTGTCGAGCGCACTGTCGGCGAGCGTGATGCATAGCTCGTAGTCGTCGCCACCGGCGAATTGCAGCTGGCGCCGCTGATCGCGATCGCATGCACGCGCGAGCGCCGGCGAGGCCGGCAATGCGTCGATATTCACGCAGGCGCCGACACCGCTGGCGTTCAGGATATGGCCGAGATCGGCCGCCAACCCGTCGGAGACATCGATCGCCGCGCTGGCCAGGCCACGCAACGCCCATCCCGTGCGCCAGCTCGGCCGGGTCAGACGCGCGATACATGCCTGCTGATCCGGGCTCGCGCTGGCACGCGCGTCCCAGCACTGCAGACCATAAGCCGCATCGCCGAGCGTACCGGTGACCGCGATCAAATCCCCCACACGCGCACCGCTGCGACGCAGCGCCGCCGATGGCGGCACGCAGCCAATCGCGGTAATCGTAAGTGTGAGTTCACCGCGGGTGGTATCGCCGCCGATAATGTCCACCGAAGCACGGCCAATCGCGGCGAGTGCGCCGTCGAGCAATGCATCGCACCAGTCGGCATCGAGCTCGGGCGCGGCGAGCGCGATCGTTACCCATGCGGGCGCTGCACCCATCGCTGCGAGATCCGACAAGTTGACCGCAAGCGCCTTGTAGCCGATATCGAACGCCGCCGTATCGCTCGGAAAATGGCGCCCGGCAATGAGTGTGTCGGTGGTGATGGCCAGTTCCTGGCCTGGCGGTGGCGCGATCAGCGCGGCGTCGTCGCCGATGCCCAGGCGCGTATCAGCCCGTTGCGGGTTCAGGCGCTGCGCCAGCCGGTCGACAAGCGCGAATTCACGCATGAGGCGTTACTTGCGCGCCTGGATCTCGCTGGCTCGCAGCGAGCGCGCGGTCGCATCCAGCACGCCGTTGATGAAGCGATGCCCATCAGTGGCGCCGAAGGTCTTGGCGAGGTTCGTGGCCTCGTTGATGATGGCCGCGAACGGAATCTCGATACGATCACGCAATTCGAAGGTGGCCAGCAGCAGAATCGCGTATTCCACCGGGTCCAGCTGGACCGCGGGCCGGCTCAGATACGGATCGAACGCGGCCTCGAGCGCACTGACGTCGTAGACCACACCGCGCAGCAGGGTTTCGAAATACTCGCGATCGAGTTCACGCAATCGTCCGGCCTGGGCGAACTGCAGGATCAGCTCACCCAGATCGGTGCCGCTCATGCGCCATTGATAAATCGCCTGCACGGCCGCCATGCGCGCGCGAATACGCGCGCCGCCGGGCACGCGCGCCGGCGTGGGCAACTCGTCCTGATCCGGGCCGTCCGTTTCCTGGGATTCGTATTGAACCTGGTCGTCGCTGATGATCACGTCGGATGCTCTTTTCGCGCTATTCGCCGATCATGCGCAGCAGCGAGGCCATTTCCACCACCGCGCTGGCCGCCTCTGCGCCCTTGTTGTGGTCTTCGTCGGGCTGCGCGCGCGCATCGGCCTGTTCGGCGTTATCGGCGGTGATTACGCCAAAGCCCACCGGCACGCCATATTCAAGCGCGGTCGCCGACAGGCCCTTGGCGCACTCGCCCGCGACGAAATCGAAGTGCGGGGTTTCGCCGCGAATCACCGCGCCGAGGGCGATAATGCCGTCGTAATCCTCGCCGTCGGCAAGCCGATCGACCGCCAACGGCAGCTCGAACGCGCCGGGCACGCGCACGAGCGTGATATCGCCGTCGTCGACGCCGCAGTCATTGAGCACGTCGAGCGCGCCGTCGACCAGACGATCGACGATATCGTCGTTCCAGCGAGTACACACGATGGCGATACGCAAACCGTCGCCGTCGAATTCTCCTTGAATGCTGCGCATGATGGCCGCCCTTTTGATTCCGATCGATATTATCGCACGACGCCCGCAATTTATTGCGTGTCGTGCTTGCCCTGAACGTATTCGACGACTTCGAGGCCGAAGCCGGAAATCCCCTGCAGGCGCATCGGCGCCGACAGCACGCGCATCCGACGCACGCCTAGGTCGGTGAGAATCTGGGCGCCCACGCCGTAAGTGCGCAGGATACGGCTTTCGTCGCCCGCACCGTCCGGCGCGTGCGATGGCGCGTTGCCTTCGACGATGCGAATACGCTCGATCAACTCGCGCGCGGTTTCAGGCTTGCGCAGAATCACCACCACGCCACAGCCCTCTTCGGCAACGCGTGCGAGTGTATCGCGCAACGGCCAGCCGAAATCGCCGTGGCGCACGCCCAGCATGTCGGCGAGCGTATTGCGTACATGCACGCGCACCAGCGTGGGCGTCTCCGCATCGATCTCGCCGCGCACCATCGCGAAATGCAGCACCTTGTCGACTTCGTCTTCGAAGGAATACAGGGTGAACGGGCCGAACTCGGTCTCGACTTGGGACTCGGTCACGCGCACGACGGTGCGTTCGTTTTCGATGCGATACCGAATCAGATCGGCGATCGTACCCAGCTTGATATCGTGCTCGGCGGCGAACTGCTCGAGATCCGGCAGGCGCGCCATGGTGCCGTCTTCGTTGAGAATCTCGACGATCACCGACGCCGGCTCCAAACCCGCCAGCCGGGCGAGATCGCAGCCGGCTTCGGTATGGCCGGCGCGTGCCAGCGTGCCACCGGGCTGCGACATCAACGGAAAGATATGCCCCGGCTGAACCAGATCCGACGGCTGGGCATCGCGTTTGACCGCGGCACGCACGGTCTGGGCGCGGTCGTGCGCGGAAATACCCGTGGTCACGCCTTCGGCGGCTTCGATCGAGAGGGTGAAATTGGTCGACTGGGCTTCGTCGCTGGCCGCCACCATCAACGGCAGATGCAGCTGGCGACAACGCTCGCGGGTAAGTGTGAGACAGATCAGCCCACGGCCGTAGCGCGCCATGAAGTTGATGTCTTCGGGGCGTACGCATTCAGCGGCCATGATCAGGTCGCCTTCATTCTCGCGATTGGCGTCGTCGAGCATGATCACCATGCGACCGTTGCGCATGTCGTCCACGACCTCTTCGATCGGGCTAATGGCCATAGCGGATTCCTTCAAAAACGCGGGATACGAACGCCGTAGCGTGCATGCATGCGCATGCCGCGGCGCAGTCTACCACCGCGGGACAGGGATTCAGTCGGTCGCGATCAGACGCGCGAGATAGCGCGCGATGACATCGATTTCCAGATTCACGCGGTCGCCCACGGCACGTTCGCCGAGCGTGGTATGCGCCATCGTATGCGGCACGATATTCACGCCGAAACGATCGCCTTCGACCTCGTTGACGGTCAGGCTGATGCCGTCCACGCATACCGAGCCCTTGGGCGCAAAAAAGCGTGCGAGATGCGCCGGCACCGAAAACGTCAGTCGCCAGGAGCGTGCATCCTGCTCTCGCGCTTGGAGCACGCCGAAGCCGTCCACATGGCCGGACACCAGATGCCCGCCCAACGGCTCGCCCGCGCGCAGCGCGCCTTCCAGGTTGACCGCGCTACCGACCTCCAGTGCGCCGAGCGTGGTCAGCGACAGGGTTTCCTGCGAGACATCGGCAGCGAAGGAGCGCCCGTCCAGCTCCACCGCGGTCAGGCAAACACCCGACACGGCAATACTGTCGCCGATCGCGACCGTGCCGAGATCGGTATCGCCGGTATCGATGACGATACGCGTATCGCCACCGCGTTCCTCGAGGGCCGCAACACGGCCGAGACCCTTGATGATGCCGGTAAACATGGTCAGTCCTTTTGCGTGGCGGCCGGGCGCGCGGTGATACGCCAGTCCGCGCCGACCGGTTCGACGGTATCGATGGCCAGCTGACGCGCATCGGCGATCGAGCCAATCCCGGGCATGTGCAGCAAGCCGCGCCCGCCATCGCCCAACAGCTTGGGCGCCATATAGATTACATATTCGTCCACCAATCCGGCCTCGGCGAGCGCACCCGCCAGCGCGGGCCCGGATTCGACCAGCACGTCGTTGATCTCGCGTTGACCAAGATCGGCCAGGACCGCGTCCAGATCGACACGATCGTCGTGGGTATCAATGGATACCACCTGCGCGCCGGCCTGTTCCAGCGCATCGATACGCTCGCGATCGCCGCTGGCGGTATAAACGAGTACACCTGCCGCCGTTTCGAACAGCCGGGCGCTGGCCGACATCGCCAGATGGGTATCGAGCACCACCGCCAGTGGCTGTGGCCATTGGCCCTTGAGCCGCACATTCAGCCCCGGGTCGTCGGCCTGCTGGGTGCCCCGCCCGACCATGACCGCGCCGCTTTCCGCGCGTAGCCGATGCACATCGTCGCGGGCGACATCGCCGGTAATCCATTGGCTGCTGCCATCGGCCGCCGCGGTACGTCCATCGAGACTCATCGCCAGCTTCACACGCACGCGTGGCCTGCCCGCGCGCATGCGCATTTCAAACCCCGGATTGAGCGCCCGACAGCGATCGGCCACCACGTCGGCGATCACCTCGATACCGGCATCGCGCAGGCGGGCTATGCCCTGGCCGTTGACCTGCGGGTTCGGATCGGTGGCGCCGATGATTACCTGGGCCACGCCCGCGCCGATCAGCGCATCCACACAGGGCGCGGTGCGCCCAGTATGGCTGCAGGGTTCGAGGGTGACATAGACGGTGGCACCCCGAGCGTTATCGCCACGGCGTTCGACATCCGCGAGTGCGGCTTTTTCGGCATGGTCTTCGCCCGCTCGCTCGTGCCAGCCTTCGCCGATCACGGTCTCACCGCGCACGATCACACAGCCCACACGCGGATTCGGGCGGGTGGTGTACCAGCCCCGCCGCGCCAGCTCGATCGCGCGCTGCATGAAATAGGCATGCACCGCCTGTCGCACGGGCGTTACGCTCATCGCTGACCAGGCTCCTCGCCGGCTGCGCTGTCGATCAGCGACAGCTGACCGCTACGCCGGCCGGGCGTGGCTTCAAGGCGCTCGATTTCTTCGCGAAAGGCCTGTACGTCCTCGAAGCGCCGGTAGACCGAGGCGAAACGCACGAACGCCACCTGATCGAGTTCGCGCAATTCCTCCATTACCCATTCGCCAAGCTGGCGCGAAGCGACTTCGCGCTCGGCATCGGTACGCAGACGCTGAAGAATATGGCTGATGGCGGTATCGATCGCCTCCGCCGCCACAGGTCGTTTGTAGAGCGCGCGAGTAATGCCCTGACGCAGCTTCGCCTCGTCGAACGGTTCGGGCGTGCCGTCATTCTTGACGATACGCGGCAACACCAGTTCGGCCGTTTCGAAGGTGGTAAAGCGCGCGCCGCAGGCCGGACACTCACGCCGACGGCGCACCTGGCTGCCTTCGGCGGCCAGGCGCGAATCGACCACGCGCGTAGCGCGCTCATCGCAGAACGGACACTGCATGCGTGGCTTCCCTGTTCGCTATGCCCGGCTCAGGCGGCGCCGCGTGCGGCCTGGCGATATACCGGGTAACGCGCACACAGCTCATTGACCTGCTTGCGCACCCGGTCGGCCTCGCTGGCGATATCGCCGTTGTTGGCCAGGGCATCGAGCACGTCACAAATCCAGGTCGCGACCTGGCGCACATCGTCTTCGTTGAAGCCACGGGTCGTCGCCGCCGGCGTACCGATACGCAGCCCGGACGTCACGAACGGCGAGCGCGGATCGTTGGGTACGGCGTTCTTGTTGGCGGTGATATGCGCCTTGCCGAGCCATTCCTCGGCGTCCTTGCCGGTAATATCCTGCTTGACCAGACTCACCAGCATCAGATGGTTGTCGGTGCCGCCGGATACCACGTGATAGCCGCGATCGATGAAGACCTGAGCCATGGCCTTGGCGTTAGCCACGATCGTGCGCGCATAGGTCTCGAAATCGCTTTCCAGCGCTTCCTTGAAGGCCACGGCCTTGGCCGCGATCACATGCATGAGCGGCCCACCCTGGGTGCCCGGAAAGACCGCGCTGTTGAGCTTCTTGTAGAGTTTTTCGTCGCCGGCGGCCGACAGGATCAACCCGCCGCGCGGCCCGCGCAGTGTCTTGTGCGTGGTCGTGGTCACGACATGGGCATGCGGCAACGGGCTGGGGTATTGGCCGGTCGCCACGAGCCCCGCGACATGGGCCATGTCGACAAGCAGCCAGGCGCCGACCGAGTCGGCGATCTGACGCATACGCGCCCAGTCGATACGACGCGAATAGGCAGAAAAACCGCCGATCAGCATCTTCGGCTTGTGTTCATCGGCCAGACGCTGAATTTCGTCGTAGTCGAGTTCGCCGGTTTCGGGGTCGAGCCCGTACTGCACGGCATTGTAATTCTTGCCGGAGAAATTGGGGGCCGCGCCGTGGGTGAGATGGCCGCCCGCATCCAGGCTCATGCCGAGAATGGTATCGCCCGGTTTGACCAGGGCGAGATAGACCGCCGCATTCGCCTGCGCACCGGAGTGCGGCTGCACGTTGGCGAAATCGCAATCAAAGAGCTTGCAGGCACGGTCGATGGCCAGCTGCTCGGCCACATCCACATATTCGCAGCCGCCATAGAAGCGCTTGCCGGGATAGCCTTCCGCGTACTTGTTGGTGAGCAGGCTACCCTGGGCCTGCATTACCCGCGGGCTGGTGTAGTTCTCGGAAGCGATCAGCTCGATATGGTCTTCCTGACGCTGATCCTCGTCGGCCATGGCCGCGGCCAGTTCCGGGTCGAATTCGGCGATGCGCTGGGCAGAATCAAACATGTTCGAATGCTCGGGTTGAAGTACGAAAAAAGCACAGCGACGGCGGCGCGATTCGCGCTCGCCAACACGTTTTCGAAGCTTGTAGGGGCGCATAGTGTAGCGCACACGCGCGGCCGACCCCACATATGGGGCCCACGCAGCGCTACGCGGTGATTTCGAGCATGAGATCGAGCGCGGCCTTGGCCTCGCGGGCCTCGTCGGCGTCGACCTTGATCTGGTTCACGACATGCCCTTCGGCCAGATTTTCCATCACCCAGGCCAGATGCTGCGGATCAGTCCGGAACATGGTCGAACACATGCACACCACGGGTGACATGAATTGGACCTTCACGTCCTTTGCCGCCATTTCGTGGTGCAGGCGATTGACCAGATTCAGCTCCGTGCCCACCAGCCAGTGGCTGCCCGGCTCGCTGGCCCGCACCGTCTTGAGGATGGTTTCCGTGGAGCCCACTACATCCGAAGCCTGGCAGACCTCGAAGGCGTTTTCGGGATGCGAGATCACCTTGCCGTGCGGGTGTTCTTCCCGAAACTTCTTGATGTGGTTGGGATGAAACATCTGATGAACCGAGCAGAAGCCCTTCCAGAGAATCATCTTCGCCGCGCGGATCTGCTCGACCGTTAGCCCGCCCATGGGCTTGTCGAAATCCCAGACCACCATCTCGTCGAGACCAATGCCCATGTCGTAGGCGGTATTGCGCCCCAGATGCTGATCGGGAAAGAACAGTACCTTTTCGCGGCGCGAAAACGACCAGTCCAGTACGCCGCGCGCATTCGATGATGTACACACGATGCCGCCATGGCGACCGCAGAAGGCCTTGAGATCGGCCGCGGAGTTGATATAGGTCACCGGCGTGATCGCCTCGTCCGGCTCTAGCACCTCGGCGAGTTCGCGCCACGCGCGCTCGACATTGCGCAAGTTGGCCATGTCGGCCATCGAGCAGCCGGCCGCCATATCGGGCAGGATCACAGTCTGATCGTCGCGCGAGAGGATATCGGCGACCTCGGCCATGAAATGCACACCGCAGAATACGATGTACTCGGCATCAGATTGTGCCGCCTGGGCCGATAGCTTGAGCGAATCGCCCGAGAAATCGGCATGGGCGAAGACTTCGTCGCGCTGGTAGTGATGACCCAGAATCGCACAACGTGAACCCAGCGCCGCCTTGGCGGCACGAATACGCGCATCGCAGGCTGCATCGTCGTAACGGGCGAAATCCTGCAAGGCCAGAGCAGTTGCAGACATGCTTATGATCGGTCGGCGAATCGTCAGGAAAATGTACCACAACCGGGCTAGCGCGTCGGTGCCGGGCGCTTGACCTTTATACTCGCGCCATGACCCAACACGATCGTCAATGGCTCGCGCGGGCAGCGCATCGCCTGCTACGCCCGCTGGTGCGCATCATGCTCGGCCAGGGCATCGCCCATCGCGACTTCGACGCGATCGTGCGCGCGGTTTATGCCGAAGTTGCGCGCGAGTCGTTCACGCCCGAAGGCAAGCGGGCGACCGATTCGCATGTCGCAATCGTGACCGGGCTGACCCGCAAGGAAGTCAAACGCCTGCGCGAACAAGCCGATTCACAATACGACACCAGCCGCTGGGGCGGCGCAAACCGCGCCACGCGCGTGCTATCGGGCTGGCATCGGGATCCGGATTTCACCGACGACGAAGGCGCCCCGCGGCCGCTCGTACTGGATGACGAACACACCGGCTTCAGTGCCCTGGTACGGCGCTACAGCGGCGATATCCCGGTGATGGCCATCCTCGACGAGCTCGAACGCGTGCACTCGGTCGAGCGCGACACCGACGGCACGGTGCGCGTGCTCAATCGCGCCTATCTGCCCGGGCTGGGCGATAGCGAACGCCTGCGCATGCTCGGCTCGGCCGGTCACGATCTGCTGTCGACACTGGAACACAATCTCTCGTCGGCGGCGGATAAAAAACCGCGTTTTCAGCGCACGGTATTCAATACGCGCGTCGATAAACGCGCCTTGCCCGTATTCCATCGTCTGGTTTCGGCGCAGGCCCAACAACTTTTGGAAACGCTCGACGACTGGCTCGATCGCCATGAGGTCGACCCGAAGGACGAGCACACACCGCATACCCGCACCGGCGTGGGTATCTATTATTTCGAAGACAAGGGGGAGAGCCCGGATGATGACCGCTCTGGATAACGCCGGCTTGACCAAGCGCGCGCTGGCCGCGCTGCTGGTCAGCCTGCTCGCGCTACTGACGGTCGCCGGTTGTGGCTCCGATGGCGGCAACGACGGTGGCGGCCAACAGGCCGGTATCGAGGGCACCGGCATCGTCTCGGGGTTTGGCAGCGTTTATATCGACGGCGTGGAGTTCGAAACCGACGCTGCCCAGATCGTATTCGTTGGCGAGCCGGTGACCGAATCCCGGCTCAGCCCGGGCGATCTCGTGACCGTGGTCGGCACAGTCGATGCCGCCGGCCAGGCACGGGCCACACGTATCGTCTACGAGCGCACCCTCGACGGGCCGATCGACCAAATCGAAACCGACGGCGATACTGGCACCCTGGTCGCACTCGGCCAGACCGTGGAATTCGACAGCGATACGGTCTTTGTCAACGCACCGGCCGAGGAACTCGCCGCAGGCGATCTGATCGCGGTGAGCGGCTTCACCCAGACCGATAACCGCGTCCATGCCCAGTCGATCCGGCGTAGCGAGACCGGATTCGTGCCCAACAACTCGACGCTCGAAATCGAAGGCACGGTGGATTCGATCGAGGCCACCCGCCTGCGCGTTGGCGACCAGACCATCGACTTCGCCAATGCACAGATTCGCCCCGATCGTTCGGCGCTGGTCGTAGGCAGTCGGATCGAGGCCTTCGGCACACGGGCCGAATCGCCGGATGCGCCGATGATCGCCAGCCGCCTCAACGTAAGCGTTTTCAAGCAGCCCCCCGCGGGCCGACAGATGCTAGTGGGTGCCCAGATCCGGGATTATGTCGACCAATCGGATTTCGTGGCCGGCGGCTGGCGTATGGACGCCGACGATGCGCAGCGTCTGGACAACCTGGCGAGCGAGCTCTCCAACGGTATGTATATCAGCGCGCGCGGCGTGTTCGAAAACGGCCGGGTCAAGGCGCGCACCGTGCGTGTCGAACCCCCGGCGAACGCGATGCTGAAAGCCGATATCGACACGATCGACACCACGGCCGGGACCATTACGCTGCTCGGCCGGCGTATCGATGTGCGCGACGACACTCGCTATATCGAGCGCCGCGAAAACGGCGACCGCAGCCTGCGCATCGGCACCCTCGTCCGTGGCGACACGATCCGCGTCCAGCTCTATATCGACGCGGACAAGGCGACCGTACGCAGCCTCGAGCGGCTGCCGGCCGGTACGTCCAATGCCGCGGTATCCGGCCAGGTGATGCAATTTGAGCGCAACGACAACACGGCCACGATCGTGGTCGCGGGCGTCACCGCCGAGCTGGCCGACGACACCACCGTGTATCGCGATACCGAGGGCGACGAGATCGATGCCGATAGCTTCTTCGCCCGTGTCGAAAATGGCAGGCGCGTACGCCTGAGCGGCCCACAGAACGGCGAGCGAATCAGCATCGTGCGCAGTGCACGCCTTCTACGCGATACGTCAAAGTAAGCGATCGCTTGGCAAACGGGCACGCGTCGGCGGGCACGACACAGCGCGCGGGTTGCTGGCGCCGCGCGCCGCATAGCCCATGCAAAAAAACCGGCCCGGGCAGAACCCGGGCCGGTCGTACACGAATGACCCGCCGTTGATTTAGTTCGAATCGTTGGCCGTGGCCTGTGCCTGGAACGAAACGGTCGGCCCGGTGATTGGCAGCCCGTCGCCGATCAGCAAGTCGGTTCCGGTGCCCTCGATCTGGCGTAGTACAAAGGTGACTTCGCCTTCGCCCATCCGATCGTTGCCCGGCTGATTGATCGTGACCCCACGATCGCCATCGCTATCGCTACAGGCGGTGAGCATCATCACCAGCGCGCCCGCGATCAGCAGATACTGCGTACGCCGGCGCACGCCACCGACCGAGACCAGGCCGAGCAGCGCAAGCAGCCCACCGCCCGCATAAAGCGACGTGGGCAGCTGTACAGTCGCCACGCCGCCCACAAGATCGACCTGTTCGACCCGATCGGCCACGACGAAGTAGCTCACGCTATCGTTGGCAGACACGCTCTGCCCCCCGCCGTTGAAGGTCACGGTGAAGTCGTAGCCCTCATCCAGGGTTGCGCTGCCTACCGACATGTCGCTGCCCATGTCATAGCGGCCGTTGTCGTTGCTGTCGGCATAGACCGTGAGACGGATGTCGCTCGGGTCAATACCGGCCGGCAGCCGATCGTCGCGATTTACGTAGCCGGAGAAGCCGCCAATCGTCACCGCGGTGTCGCTGTTGTTGGCCAGCCGCACACCCAGCACCACGGCATCGGCATCGTCGTTTCCGATCACCGCCGAACCCAGGTTCAGGCGGGTTGCTTGTACCACCGGATCATCGGTGAGCTCGAACGCGCCGCTATCGCAGTCGCCGTCCCCATTATTCGGGCCCACGGCATCGAAACCGCGCTCGGCGCCGCGCTGATCGGTGTCGGTGGCCGCACAGTCCGCGTTGGTGTCGAGCGCCGCGCTGTCCGTGGCCAACGGCTGGGTCGCGGTCGGTCCGCCATACAGGCGATACGCGCCGTTGAAGGCCACCTCGCCGGTGACGTTGCCGTTCGCCCCATCGGCGGTCACGCCGCTGCCGAGATCGGGGCTGTTACCGGACACAAGGCTGTTGTTCACGGTAATGGAACCGCCCGCACCGTCGACCGCGAACACGCCGCTGCCCTGATTATTGGTCACGCTGACATAGTCGAGGGTGATGGTGCCGCCGGCCCCGTCGAGATACACGCCGGCCCCACGGGTCGCGCTGTTCTGCGCCACGGTGCTGTTGTCGACATCGAGCGTACCGCCGCCCGAGTTCCACAGACCGCCGCCTTCCACGGCCTTGTTGTTACCCACGCTGGAGTCGACGATCGTGGTTGTGCCACTACCGCCGATATGCAGGCCACCGCCGTTGCCCGGGTTGGCGCCGGCATCATTGCCGTCAGCGCTTGCCGTGCCACCCAGCGTGACCTCGGTCAGCGTCACGCTGCCACCTGCGTTCTCGATACCGCCGCCGGCACGCTGGGAGGTATTACCCGCAATGCGCGTATCGGTAATGTTCGCAGTGGCATTCGGGCTGACCAGAATACCGCCGCCCGAGCCGGAGGTGCCCGATGCACGGTTCATGGCGATACGGCTGGCCGTGATCGTGAGCGTGCCGCTATCGCCCATGTCGTTGCCTTCGGCATAGATGCCGCCGCCGCCCTGGGTCGCATCGGCACCGGTGGCTTCGTTGTTGACGATGGAGACACCGTCGAGGGTCATCGTGCCCTGGTTGTTCCAGAAAGCGCCGCCTTCGACCGCGGTATTACGTGCGAACAAGCCGCCGGTCACATCGACGTCGCCGTCGCCGGTCACGTGCAGAAAGCCACCGTTGCCGGGACTCGCGCCCGCATCGTTGCCGGTCGCCGTGACGTTGTCGAGCGTGGTGGTGCTGCCTGCCAGCACTTCGATGGCGCCACCGGCACGCCGGGCCGTGTTCATGCGAAACACCGAGTCGGAGATCGTCAGCGTGGTGCCGTCGCCGGCCAGAATGGCGCCGCCCGAGGCCGAGCTTTCGTTATCGTCCGAGTTGCCGGCCATGTTCGACACGAACGTGGCATCGGATACGACCACCGTGCCGTTTGCGCCGCCGACCTGGCCGAAGATCGCGCCGCCGCCCATATCGGCTTCGGTGCCGCTGGCCCGATTTTGCGTGAAGCTTGCGCCCGACACGGTCAGGGTGCCGCCGTTGTTCCAGAGCGCGCCGCCTTCTTCGGCGATATTCGCGTTGAACGTACCACCGTTGACGACAATATCGCCGCTGCCGGTCACGTGCAGCGCACCGCCGTTACCGGGATTCATGCCGGCGTTGTTGCCGCTGAAGTTGAC
Organism: Salinisphaera sp. T5B8; assembly: GCF_040361255.1. Lineage (NCBI taxonomy): Bacteria > Pseudomonadati > Pseudomonadota > Gammaproteobacteria > Salinisphaerales > Salinisphaeraceae > Salinisphaera > Salinisphaera sp. T5B8. The sequence goes on from NZ_APNG01000002.1 coordinate 235,365, forward strand.
GTCGTTGAGCGTCACGCGGACGTTGTCGTTCGCGGTATCGTCATCGAGGTTCGCGGCCGTCGCGCCCGAGGCTTCTTCGATGGCGCCGCCCGCGCGATCGGCGGTGTTGTTGTTCATGGCGCCGCCGTTAACGGTCAGCACGCCGCCGTCGTCGTTGAGAATGGCGCCGCCGGAGCGTGCATCGGCGTCGCCGCCGGAAATAGTCGCCACGCCGTTGACCAGCGTCAGGCCGTTAAGCGTGAGGTTGCCCTGGTTCGTGAAGATACGGCTTTGGTTGTTTGCATCGATGGTCATCGCCATCGAATTATTGGCGCTGTCGGCATCATCGCCGCTGGACATGCCGATGGTCAGCGTCGAGCCGGCGGCGATCGTTGGCAACGCGCTACCGCCCAGCGTAATCGTCGAACCCGACACGCTGCTGGCGAAAACGATGGTGTCGTTCGCGTCGTCACCCGCCGCGCACGTGCCGACCATTTCATTCTGGTTCGCTGCGGCGATCGCATCGCGCAGCGTGCACTGGCCGGCGCCGCTCATATCAGCGGCCGAATCGACGGTTATCGTTGCCGCCATTGCCCCGGGCACGACGGCGGCGAGCGACGTGCCGACGAGCGCAACATGCACCTGTCGACGCAATCGCCCACCGGTTGGCTTGGAAACTGTCATTACGTATTCCCCTTTGCAGTAGCGCGTTGGGCGCGCCGCCCAGAATTTAGGATTTTTATCCCAAACTCTGAATCGACAGTTACTGGGTGCGGGTCACACGGTCAAAAGCGAATGCCAGATACAACAAAGCCGGCGACCGCTCTCGGCGGCGCCGGCTTTGAAGCCCAAGGGTTTTGCGGTATTGGCGTCAGGCGCGTTAGCTGTCTTTCGCGGCCTTGCTGTCGCCGGTCGCGCGCAGCCGAATACCCAGTTCACGCAATTGGGCATTGTCCGCCAGTCCCGGCGCGCCAGTGAGCAGGTCGGTCGCGGTCTGGGTCTTGGGAAACGCAATCACTTCGCGAATCGAATCCGCACCGGCCATGAGCATGACCAAACGATCCAGGCCGAAGGCAATGCCGGCATGCGGCGGCGCGCCGAACTTGAGCGCCTCGAGCAAAAAGCCGAACTTCTCTTCGGCGTCTTCGCGCGAGATACCCAACACATCGAAGGCGGCCTGCTGCATCGCCGGGGTATGAATACGCACCGAGCCACCGCCGATTTCGGTGCCATTGAGCACCATGTCGTAGGCCTGAGAGAGCGCATTCTTGGGATCGTTGCGCAGCGCGTCGGCATCGTTGACCGCGGGTGCGGTGAACGGATGATGCAACGCGTCCCAGCGTTTGGCTTCCGGATCGTATTCGAACATGGGCCAATCCACGACCCAAAGCGGCGCCCAATCGCCTTCGATACGGCCCAGATCGTGACCCAGGCGTACGCGCAACGCGCCCAGGGCATCGTTGACCACGGTGGCCGTATCCGCGCCGAAGAACAGCAGATCGCCATCGGCGGCGCCGCTACGCGACATGATGCCGTCCACCGCCGCGTCGGACAGGAACTTGAGAATCGGCGAGGCCAGGCCGTCCCGGCCCGCGGAGGTGTCGTTGACCTTCACATAAGCCAGGCCCTTGGCGCCGTAGCGACCGACGAACTCGGTATAGCCATCGATCTGCTTGCGCGTGAGGCTCGCACCACCCGGCACGCGCATGACCGCCACGCGCCCGGTTTGGCTGTTGGCCGGGCCCGAAAACACCTTGAAGTCGGCATCGGCCACCAGATCGGCGATATCGACCAGTTCCAGATCGATACGCAGGTCCGGTTTGTCCGAGCCGAAACGGCGCATCGCTTCTTCATAGGTCATGCGCGGGAACGGATCGGGCAGCTTCACGTCGAGCACATCGGCGAACAGCGAACGGATCATGGTTTCGTTGATCGCCATGATGTCGTCGGCATCGACGAACGAGGCCTCGATATCGATCTGGGTGAACTCGGGCTGACGGTCGGCGCGCAGATCCTCGTCGCGGAAACAGCGCGCGATCTGATAATAGCGATCCATGCCCGACACCATCAGCAGCTGCTTGAACAGCTGCGGCGACTGCGGCAGCGCAAAGAAATGGCCCGGCTGCGTCCGACTGGGCACCAGATAGTCGCGCGCGCCCTCCGGCGTGGCCCGGGTGAGAATCGGCGTTTCGATATCCAGAAAGCCGAGCTCGTCGAGCGCATTGCGCACCGCACGCGTCACCTGGGCACGCAGCTGCATATGGCGTTGCATGCGCGGCTTGCGCAGTTCCACATAGCGATAGCGCAGTCGCGCGGCGTCGCCCACGTTTTCGGTATCGTCGAGCTGCAGCGGCGGCGTTTCCGAGGCATTGAGCACGGTCAGCGCGGTGGTATAGACCTCGATCTCGCCCGAGGCCAGGTTCGTGTTCACCGTGCCTTCGGGGCGTGCGCGTACGCGCCCGGTCACCTGAATCACGTACTCGCTGCGCAGTTTTTCGGCTTCCGCGAAGGTGTCGGGTTCGTCCGGGTCGAACACGACCTGGATCAGGCCGCTGCGATCGCGCAGGTCGACAAAGATGACGCCGCCATGGTCGCGGCGGCGATGCACCCAGCCGCAGACGGTGATTTCGCTGTCGATGTCAGCGGCGCTGACATCGCCGCTGTAGTGGGATCGCATCATGGCTATCGTCTTCGAGGTCTGCAAAAGAGCGCGAGTCTAGCAAGATGCGCCGCATCGCCGGTAGCCATGCGCTGAATCAATGCCGGCCGGGCGCGCCGGGCCGGCACTGACCTGCCGTGCGCCCAGGCCGGCGCGCGGCTTTATTCAGCTATCGGCCTTGGGCGACGAGGCCGTGCTGGTCTTTTTCTCGGGCTTGCTGGCGGTGTCGGTCTTCTTGTCGGCCGCCGCCGGTTTGGCCGGCGATGTGGCGGTATCGGATTTGGTGCTTTCGCCACTGCTCGACGAGGCGCTGGATGTCGAGGTCTTGTCGTCGCCGGCAATATTGCGCTTGCCGTCGGATTTGAAATCGGTTTCGTACCAACCACCGCCTGCGAGTCGAAATCCGGCCGCGGAAATCTTGCGTTTGAGTTCTGGCGTATCGCAGGCGGGACACTGGGTTAGCGGCTCGTCGGACAAGCGCTGGAGCCGTTCCAGCTCATGGCCGCAGTTGCGGCAGACATATTCGTAAATGGGCATGCTCTAAACCCCTGAAAGACCTGTAACGGCGCGTATTTTATACGACGTGACGCGTTGCGCCACTGGCCGCGGAGCGGCCGATACCGTAGTAGGTGAATCCGGCCTGTGCCACATAAGACGGCTTGTAGATGTTGCGTCCGTCGACCAGCACCGGCGCGCGCATACGCTGGGCGATATCGGCGAAATCCGGGGTCCGGAAAATATGCCATTCGGTCACGAGCACGAGCGCGTCGGCCTCTTCGACCGCCTGCTCGGCGTTGTCGCATAGGGTCAGATCCGCGCGTTCGCCGTAGATCCGCCGTGTTTCCTTCATGGCTTCCGGGTCGTAGGCGCGCACCTTCGCCCCGGCCGCCCAGAGCGCTTCCATGAGCGTACAGCTGGGCGCTTCGCGCATATCGTCGGTGTTGGGTTTGAAGGCGAGCCCCCACAGCGCGATGGTCTTGCCCGCCAGGTCGCCGTAATGCGCCGAGAGCTTGTCGAACAACACCTGCTTCTGGCGATCGTTGACGCGCTCGACCGCGTTGATGATCTCGGTTTCGTAGCCTAGCTTGCCCGCGGTCTGGGCCAGTGCGCGCACGTCCTTGGGAAAGCAGGAGCCGCCAAAGCCGCAGCCGGGATAGATGAAGTGATAGCCGATACGGTGGTCGGCGCCGATGGCCTTGCGCACCTGTTCGATATCCGCGTCCACGCGATCGGCCACCTGTGACAGCTCGTTCATGAGGCTGATCTTGGTCGCCAGCACGATATTGGCGGCGTACTTGGTGAGTTCCGCCGAGCGAATATCCATGACGATGGTGCGATCATGCTGGCGATTGAACGGCGCGTAGAGCGCGCGCAGATGCTCGGCGGCGCGATCGCTGTCCACACCCACCACCACGCGGTCAGGTTTCATGAAGTCCTCGACCGCGGCGCCTTCCTTGAGAAATTCCGGGTTCGAGGCGACATCGAACGCCACGTCCACGCCGCGTTCGTTCAGCGCTTGCGCCAGCGCATCGCGCACCTTGTCGGCCGTACCCACGGGTACTGTCGACTTGGTGATCACCAGCCGATAATCGTTCATATGCGCGCCGATGGTCGCGGCGACCTTGAGCACATATTGCAGATCGGCACTGCCATCCTCGTCGGGCGGCGTGCCGACGGCGATGAATTGCAGCATACCGTGTGCAACCGCGGCTTCTGCATCGGTGGTAAAGCGCAATCGGCCCGAGCGCACGTTATCGTGCACGATCTGCTCCAGGCCCGGCTCGTAGATCGGGATTTCGCCGCGCGTCAGGCGCGCGATCTTGTCTTCGTCGATATCCACGCACACCACATGGTTGCCGCTCTGGGCGAGACATGCGCCGGTGACGAGGCCGACATAGCCGGTTCCGAAAATCGTGATATGCACGCTGACCCCTTGATTGTGTCGATGGCTAAGATCGCGTTGAAACGCCGGCGATTATGCGCAACCGCGCCCACGGATGCGAGTTCGGTCTGGGCATCCAGACATAAAAAAGGGCCAGGCCGACTGGCCTGACCCTCGATCAATTCTGGTGGGCGGTACTAGGTTCGAACTAGTGACCCCTGCCGTGTGAAGACAGTGCTCTACCGCTGAGCTAACCGCCCGGTTCGCTTTGCGAGCGCGAAATTCTAGTGCGCAAGCGACGGCGGGTCAACGCATAAATCGATCGCGCACCCGTCAGGTGGCGGCGATGCTAGAATTCGGCCGATTTGATACTTCTGACCAGCAAGCGGGAGCCCGGATGCAACTTATCGATCTGCAAGCCCAGTACCAGCGCATCAAGCCGGACGTCGACGCCCGCATTCAGGCGGTTCTCGATCACGGTCGTTACGTGATGGGCCCGGAAGTCGAAGCCCTGGAAACGCGACTGGCTGAATATGTGGGCATCGACCATTGCATCGCCCTGTCCAGCGGCACCGATGCCCTGCTGGTCGCGATGATGGCACTGGAGATTGGCCCGGGCGATGAAGTGATTACCACGCCGTTCACGTTTATCGCGACCGGCGAGATGATCGGCCTGCTCGGCGCTACGCCCGTGTTCGTGGATATCGATGACGAAACCTACAATATCGATGCCGCGCTCATCGAAGAAAAGATCACCGATCGCACCAAGGCGATCGTACCGGTGAGCCTGTTCGGCCAGACCGCGGATATGGACGCAATCAACGCCATCGGCGAACGCCACGGCGTACCGGTGATCGAAGACGCTGCCCAGAGCTTCGGTGCGACCTACAAGGGCAAGCGTTCCTGCGGTCTGTCATCGATTGCGGCCACCTCCTTCTTCCCGGCCAAGCCGCTGGGCTGCTATGGCGACGGCGGCGCGGCCTTCACGACCGACGCGGCACTCGCCGAGCGCATGCGCGAACTGCGCAACCACGGCCAGAACGCGCCCTATCAGCACCCGCGGCTGGGCATCAACGGGCGTCTCGACACCATTCAGGCCGCCGTGCTGCTGGCCAAGATGGAAGTCTTCGACGATGAAGTCGAACGTCGTGCGCGGGTGGGCAAACGTTACGCCGAATTGCTCGAGGGGGTGGCGCACGCGCCGGTCATCGCCGAGGGCTGCACCAGCGTCTATGCCCAGTACACCATCGAAGTGGACAATCGCGACCAGGTACGCCAGGCGCTTAACGACGCCGGCATTCCGAGCGCGGTCTACTACCCGGTGCCGCTCAATCGCCAGCCGCCGCTGTACTCGGATGTCGCGATTCCCAAGTCGGAGCGCGCGGCCGAGCGCGTGCTGAGTCTGCCCATGCACCCCTATCTGGAAGACGCCGATCAGCGCCGTGTGGTGGACGCGTTGAAAAACGTATTAAAAAAATAGTGCTGTAGAGGTTGGCAAGGGGCCAAGCAATCTCTACAATACGCCCTCGCTGCAGATCAGGGGCCATAGCTCAGCTGGGAGAGCGCAACACTGGCAGTGTTGAGGTCGGCGGTTCGATCCCGCCTGGCTCCACCAAAACTGTCCCCATCGTCTAGAGGCCTAGGACACTGCCCTTTCACGGCAGCGACAGGGGTTCGAATCCCCTTGGGGACGCCATTACGGCAGAAGCCGCCCACCGCAAGGTCGGGCGGCTTTTTTTTGCTTCGAACAAGGGCCACCAGGCCGAGCGCCGGGCACGGCGGTCGAACGCGATGCCACGCCGCCCTCGCGCAGACATCATCAACGCGCGTGGCTGCACCCGCCTTGTCGTCGTTCCGGCGCGACCCTTACCCAATCCAGGCGTGCTTGGCTAACCCGCTGACTTCGAGCGCTAAAGCCGTAGCTGGCTCGACCCGTACCAGAACCCCGCGCAATCTGCGCGCTGTGCATGTTCCCCATGCGCCTATAGTCGGCTCGACACCTCAACGATCCGCGCGCTAAATTAAAGCCTGTTTTCCCAGTGAATGCGTTGCTGTAATGGATTATTCCCGTCCGAGCCAGATTGACGACGACGCCTACCGCGGTGTTCTCGAAACCTACCGCTGTAACGAGGCCGAGCAAGTCAATCGACTGATCGAAATCGCCCGGCTGTCGCCGCATACCAGCCGGCGCGTGGAAGCCGAGGCGGCCAAGCTGGTACAGGCGGTACGCAAGAAAAACGCGCACGGCAGCGGTATCGACGCGTTCATGCACGAATACGAGCTATCCAGCCAGGAAGGCGTGGTGCTTATGTGTCTGGCCGAAGCACTGCTGCGTATTCCGGATGCGACCACCGTGGATCGTCTGATCGATGACAAGATCGGCGGTTCGAACTGGGAGTCACATCTGGGCGAGTCCAAATCCTGGTTCGTGAATGCCTCGACGTGGGGCCTGATGCTCACCGGCCGTATTCTGCGCTACGAGGATTCACCGCAGCGCAACTTCCGCAGCGTGCTGCAACGACTGGTCAAACGCAGCGGCGAGCCGTTCATCCGTCAGGCGGTAAGCCAGGCGATGCGCATCATGGGCAAGCAGTTCGTGATGGGCCGCACCATCGAGGAAGCGATCAGCAACGCCAAATCCCTGGAACGGCGCGGCTACACCTACTCCTACGACATGCTCGGCGAAGCCGCGCGTACCGATGGCGATGCGCAGCGTTACTTCGACGACTACTGGCATGCCATCGAAGAATGCGGCAAGGCCAGCCGCGGCCTGGGCCCGGAAAAATCCCCGGGCGTGTCGGTCAAGCTCTCGGCCCTGCACGCCCGCTACGAGCTCAGCCACCGCGTGCGCGTGCACCGGGAGCTGTTGCCGCGCCTACTCAAGCTGGCCCGCCTGGCGGCCAAGCACAATATCAACATGACCATCGACGCCGAGGAAGCCGCGCGTCTCGATCTGTCGCTGGAACTGTTCGCCTGTGTTTCCCAGGAAGACGATCTCGCCGATTGGCAGGGCCTCGGTCTGGCCGTTCAGGCTTACCAGAAACGCGCGCTCGACGTGATCGACTGGCTGGCCGACCTGGGCCGCCGCCATAACCGACGCATCATGATTCGTCTGGTCAAGGGCGCCTACTGGGATACCGAAATCAAGCGGGCTCAGGAAGCCGGTGTCGACGGCTATCCGGTATTCACCCGCAAGATGAACACCGATGTTTCCTTTCTGGCCTGTGCACAGCACATCCTCGACGCGTCCGACGTGTTCTACGGCCAGTTCGCCACCCATAACGCGCATACGCTGGCCTATATCCGCCAGGCCGTGGGCGAGCGCACCGATTTCGAGTTCCAGCGTCTGCACGGCATGGGCGAGGAACTCTATGAAGAAATCGTGGAAAAAGGCGAGCGTCGCGCGGCCTGTCGTATCTATGCGCCGGTCGGCGCGCACGAAGACCTGCTGGCCTATCTGGTCCGACGCCTGCTTGAAAACGGCGCTAACAGCTCGTTCGTCAATCGTCTGGTCGACGAAGACGAGCCCGTAGAAGACATCGTGGCCGATCCGGTTTTCGCCGCCGAAAAACAGGACCAGGCCCAGCATCCGCGTATCCCCCTGCCCCATAACTTGTATGGCGAACGCCGCCCGAACGCCAAGGGCGTGGATCTATCCGACATTCGCGAGCTGGATGCGCTGGCCGAGGGCATGCGCGCCGCGGACGCACAAACCTGGCGCGGCGTGCCGTTGCTCGGCGAGAACAAAACCAGTTTCGACGATCGCAGCGCAGTGGCGGTGAAGTCCCCCGCGGACAACGACATCAGCGTAGGTGATGTCGTCTGGGCCAACGAAGACGACATCGAAACAGCACTGGCCGGCGCCGCTGCGGCCGCCGATCGCTGGAGCGCAACCCAGGGCCGCGAGCGCGCGGCCATACTGCGCCGCTATGCCGACCTGCTCGAGAGTCATACCGCCGAGTTGATCGCGCTGTGCGCGCGCGAGGCCGGCAAGAATATCGGCGACGGCGTGGCCGAAGTCCGCGAAGCGGTGGATTTCTGTCGTTATTACGCTTGCCAGGTCGAAGACGAATTCGATGGCGAGATGCTGCTGCCCGGGCCGACTGGTGAGCGCAACACCTATCGGCTGGTCGGCCGCGGCGTGTTCGTATGCATCTGCCCTTGGAACTTCCCGCTGGCCATCTTCACCGGGCAGGTCACTGCGGCGCTGGCGGCCGGCAATGCCGTGATCGCCAAACCCGCCGAACAGACCTGTCTGATCGGCTATCGTGCCATTCAGTTGATGCATGAAGCCGGCGTACCGCGCGACGTACTGTATTTCCTGCCCGGCGACGGCCCCTCGGTGGGCGCCAAGCTGGTCGCCGATCAACGCGTGTCGGGCATCGCCTTTACCGGCTCGCTGGCCACGGCGAAGGCCATCAACAAGACCCTGGCCGAGCGTGACGGCCCGCTCATTCCGATGATCGCCGAGACGGGCGGCCAAAACGCGATGATCGTGGACTCCTCCGCGCTCATCGAACAGGTAGTGGCCGATGTCATCCGCTCGGGCTTTCAGAGCGCCGGGCAGCGTTGCTCCGCGCTGCGCGTGCTCTATGTCCAGAACGATATCGCCGATACCCTGCTGACCATGCTCTCCGGCGCAATGGCCGAACTGTCGATCGGCGACCCGTGGAAGCTGTCGACCGATGTCACGCCGGTCATCGATGCCGAAGCCCGGGATGGCCTGGCCGACTATGCCGAAAAAGCCAAGCAGAAGCTCGATACCATCTATGCCTGCACGCCGCCCGAGGGCAACGGCACCTATTTCGCGCCGCGCGCCCTCGAGCTGAAAAGCATCGACGACCTCGGCGACGAGCAGTTCGGCCCGATCGTGCATGTCATCCGCTACGAAGCCGAAGACATCGACAAGGTCGTGGATCAGATCAATAGCCTGGGTTACGGGCTGACGTTTGGCATTCACAGCCGTATCGATACCACGGTCGAACGCGTGGTACGCCGGATCAAGGTCGGTAATGCCTATGTCAACCGAAACATGATCGGCGCTGTCGTGGGCGTGCATCCGTTCGGCGGCGAAGGGCTATCCGGCACCGGCCCGAAAGCCGGCGGTCCACACTACCTGCACCGCTTCGCCACCGAGCGTGCGATCAGCCGCGATACCACCGCGGCTGGCGGCAATGCCTCGCTGATGTCGCTGGAAGAAGACGAACCGGCCGATAACCAGTTCGTGACGCCGGAGCCGCAGCGCTACGCATAAGCGCTCGCAGCCTACGACAGCCCCGTCGGTCAGCGCGCGGTTCGCGTTGGCCGGCGGGGCTTTTTTTTGCGACGAATCGCGCGTTGCCCCGTTCAGCTCGCGCGTTTTTGAATCATTGGCGCGGCAGGCTATCGCGACAATGTCGCGATTGCGTCATAAGCCAACGCGTGCAAGGCACGGCTGTACCCATGCTTGACTAAGCCTTGAGCCGTAACCCGCCAGGTCAACCAAGGCGACGACCTGGGACGGAGCCACGCTGCGCCGAGCGCATAGCCGCCCTGGCCGCCATGGCCGCCAGCGCTGACGCGAGCGCGCTCAGCCGGCTGCGGGCAGCCCGAGCCACGCGGAATTATCATTCGAGCGCTATGTGCGCAGGCATAAAAAAGCCGGGCCATTACTGGCCCGGCGCTTCCACACCCGCATTCCGGTTGCGATCAGGCTTTTTCGATGGCCCGATATTCACCGCTGGACTGTGTGGCAAGACTCACTGCATAGATCGCCAACCACGACACGACAAAGCCTGGAATGATCTCGTAGATACCGGGCCCGCCGAGGAAGCTGCTATTCCAGCCCATCGAGATCCAGACCAGCACCGTCACCGCACCGCTGACCAGCCCCGCCACGGCGCCGGTCCCGGACATACGTGGCCAGGTCAGCGAGAGAATGATCAGTGGCCCGAAGGCAGCACCGAAACCGGCCCAGGCGTTACTCACCAGCCCCAGCACCTCCGAGTCCGGATCACGCGCGATAAAGGCCGCGACCAGGCCCACGATCAACACGCTGATACGGCCGATCATTACGCTTTCGCTTTCGCTGGCATCGCGTCGTACGAACAGACGATAGAAGTCCTCCGTAAGCGACGAGGACGCGACCAGCAACTGGCTTGAGATCGTACTCATGATCGCGGCCAGCAGGGCTGCAAACAGAAAGCCCGTCACCAACGGATGAAACAGCAGATCGGCCAACACGATAAAGATGGTTTCCGAATCTTCCACGTTCAGGCCATTGCGTTCGGCATAGGCCCGACCGAACACGCCCACACAAACCGCGCCGATGAGCGATATACCCATCCAGGTCATGCCGATGTTACGGGCCTTGGGTACGTCGGCCACGCTACGCACGGCCATGAAACGCACGATGATATGCGGCTGACCGAAATAGCCCAGCCCCCAGGTCACCGCCGAAAGAAAGCCGAAGAACGTCAAACCATTGGTCAAAGACAAAAAGTTTGGATCCACACCGGCCAGGGTTTCCGAGGCCTGGGAGAAACCGCCCCCGCCGCTGCCGAATAGCACGACGGCCGGCATGATGATCAACGCCAGCATCATGATCACGCCCTGGCAGAAGTCGGTGAGGCTCACCGCGAGAAAGCCACCCACGACGGTATAGGCCAGCACCACCGCCAGCGTGCCCCACACGCCGACCTGATAATCGGACAAAGACGCGATATTGACGACTTCGCCAAAGGCGCTTTGTACCAGCTTACCGCCGGCCACCAAACCGGACGCCGTATAGACGGCGAAGAACACCACGATGATGATCGCCGATACGGTACGCAGCGCCATCGCCCGGGTGGGAAAGCGTTTGGACAAAAACTGGGGAATGGTCAGGCTGTTGTCGTAGCGTTCGGTCTGTTCGCGCAGACGCGGCGCCACGATAAGCCAGTTGAAGAACGCGCCCACGAACAGACCGATGCCGATCCAGGCCTCGACCAGCCCGGAGGCATAGAGCGCGCCGGGCAGACCCAGCAACAGCCACCCGCTCATGTCCGAGGCGCCGGCAGAGAGCGCGGCCACCGCCGGACTCAGATTGCGCCCGCCCAGCATGTATTCCTCGGACGACGCTGTGGACTTGCGCCACGCATAAAAGCCGATGCCGAGCATCAACGCGAAATACAGGATCAGACTGATCCATACCCCAATAGCCATGCGATTCCCCCTTATAAAAAAACAGTCTTACGTCATTAGCTTTTCATATTCGATTGATAGTGGGAAGGTCGACATAGGTCGCGTAAGCCTGGTCGGAAGGCAAAGCGACGTTGTTGGGCGAAACACAAAACGTGCCAAATTCTGCACTTAGTGCAAACACCCGCACAAAAAGAAAAGCCGGCGCGAGGCCGGCTTTTCCAGTTCGAAGTGCTCAGTCTTCGAGCGAGGTCACGGTATTACCGTCGAAGTTGAACCCGTAGATACCGTTGAAGAGTTCGTCTTCCGCGTCGTCGTAATAGGAGTCGAACGCGCTTTGGCAGTAGCCTTGGTTATCGCGCACGACCACCTGCATGTAGTAGTCACCCGCACTCGGCACCGTCACGGTCACCGCGTTACCGGTCAACCCATTCTGAGAATAGACGTTACCGGTGATAACCGGCATCGGGTCGTCGGCGGTGGTGCATTGCGCGCTATTGCTGCCAAGCTCCGGATTCGTGCCCAGGCGGACGTCATACACCAGCGAATCGCCCTGAATGTCGTAGGACTCGTCCCAGGTCAGCCGCAGTGTATTGGTCCCGGTGGCTTCGACGCCCATGAATACCGGCATCGGCCGTTCGAGGGTATCCAGATAAAGATCACGCGCGGCCGTAACCGTGCCCGGTAGCCGATAGATCTCCGCGTTCATCGCAGCCGCAGGATCGGCAGCATCGCCGGTCGGCAGGTACTGCGCGTCCTGGTTAGAGGTCGATATCTCCACGATTTCGTCGATCGGGTAGCTTTCGATCTTTTCTTGGACACTCGCCGGGCTGAGCGGCCCGTTGAACAACGTATTGACCTTGGTGGTCAACGCCGCTGTATTGCCGTTACGGATATAGCGCTGCACCAGCGGCATGAACCACCAGTTGCTAATCCCTTCCTGCCAACGGGGGCGATCCGCGGCATTCTCGGCAGGCTGGCCGTAGAAATCGAAGGCGCCGTCGTAATCCCAGGGCGTGAAATAGAACTGGTCGATCTGCGAAGGCCGGTAGAGATAGTAGTTCTGGGTATTGGAGTCCGCATTCGCCAGCAGGATGTTGATGCTCAGCCAGGTCTCGAAATTGTCGCGGTTGAAATAACGCGTCAGGACATTGTTGAAGTTATTGCCGCCGTCATTCAGAGCGCGAAGCATTTCCCGAAGTTTGGCCGGATCCTCATCGTCACCCTTGGACTCGAGCACGGTTTCGAAGGCATCCGAGTCGACCGGTTCAAGCAGTTCCGGTGTTGCTTCGAGCGACTGGAACGAAAAATCCTCCGTCTTGAAGATATTCGATTCTTCTTCCTGGCCGTGATAGCGCGCCCACTTGTCGTCCATGTACTCGACATTGGTGAACAGACCGGCATCCTGTGTTACGTCACTGTTATCCGGGTCGGACTCGTCGATTAGAAAAACATGCACAAACTGGGTTCGCAGACTGGGAAAATTTTCGATGTCCCGAAACAGGTCGAAGGCGAGCTTGTTACGAATACGGCTCAGATCGTAGGGATGCTTGTTGAGCTGTAGCCGCTCCATCTCGAACCAGTCGTTGGCATATTCGTCGTTGTCGTCGTCAACGAACTCGACCTTGTACGACTTCTGCTTGCTTAACCGGCTGGTGGCACCGCGGACTTCGACCTCGTCGGAAAACAGCGTCAAATCGGCACTCGGAATCGTGACAACAGCTCTTAATTCCGGGTCGAACGCATCATCACCATCGGTATCACCCAAGTCATCCGGGTTATCCCCACCGTTTAGATCAGCCAGCGTACAGCCGCTGTAGTCCTCTTCGTCCACGTCGGGCGTGGCCGGATCATCGCCCTGACAAGGCCCGCCGGGATTCGTTGGCGCGAGGATTCGCACATCGATATCCAGGATCTCGCTATCGTCGGGGTTGGCATAAATATTCGGCGTGTCCGGACCCGGGTCGACGATATGACCGTTCGCATCCAGGCCACGTACCGATACCGGGTCTGTAGGCTGGTTCGGCGTGCCGCCGCCACCGCCGCCGCCATCGTCGTCGGAGCCCCCACCGCCGCTGCCACAAGCACTTAGTGCGCCGACGAGCGCAACGGCGATCAACGGCCGCGCGTACGGGCCGCGAAGCAAACATTCAAGCATTTTGTTCCCCCTGGGTATGAACGGACAGCACGCCATCGCTTTCTATAGCACGGCGGATCGTTGCCCGATAGTACTGCATCATGAAAGATTACCGGCAAACGACTCGAGCATTTTGACAGTGTGATCGAGCGCGCCGGCACGCTCGCGCACAAGCCGCCGGCCGGCCTCACCGGCCGCGCGTGCCTGCGCTGGGTCGGCCAACCACGCCGCTAGCGCCACCGTTAATTGCGCTGGCGTATCGCATACCCGCGCCGCGCCGACGGCGGCCAGTGCGTCCACAATATCGCGCCATTCGCGCACATACGGGCCGACACACAACGGACAGGCCTGGGCCGCGGCTTCGAGCACGTTATGGCCCTCGATACCAGGCACCAGACTACCGCCCACCAGCGCGACATCGGCTGCGGCATAGAACAACGGCACCTCGCCAAGGGTGTCGGCCAGCACGATCTCGGTATCGGGCGTTACGGGCTGCTGCGAACTTCGCCGGGCGAAACCATGCCCGCGGGCGCTTAGCAACTCGGCGACCGCTTCGAAGCGCTGTGGATGTCGCGGCGCGATGACGAGCAATAGCGACGGAAATCGCTCACGCAGGCTCGCCCAGGCATCGAGCACCCGGGCCTCTTCACCTTCGTGCGTACTGGCCGCCACCCAGATCGGCCGCTGGCCGGCGTGCCATGCGTCGCGCAAGTCCCGGGCACCAACGTCATCTGCGCCGGCGGCGACTGTGTCGTATTTTAGATTGCCAATGGCATGGGTGCGATCCGCACGGGCGCCCAGGGCGACGAATCGCTGCGCATGCGCATGGCTGGCCGCGCCAATCGCCGCGAGCGAGGCCAGCATGTCGGCGACCGTTGCCCGCCATAACGCAAAGCGATAGCGCGACGCCGAACGCGACGAAATACTCGCATTGACCAGCGCTACCGGTACGGCGTAACACCGGGCTGCCGCGAGCAGGTTCGGCCAGAGTTCGGTTTCGGCAATCACGGCCAAACCGGGGCGCGTGGCGCGCATGAAGCGTCGTGTTGCGCCGCGCGTATCGAGCGGTACATAACGACAATAAACCGTATCCGCGAATACGCGCTCGATATGCGCACGCCCGGTCGGCGTCATGGTCGTGACCAGAATCGCACGCTGCGCATGATCGCGCTGCAAGCGCTGAATCAGCGGCGTGACCAGCACGGCCTCGCCGACAGAGGCCGCATGCACCCAGATCGCGCCTGTCGGCACGCCACGTACCTGCCCCAACCGTTCGCGCCAATGTTGGCGATAGGCCGGTTCACGGCGCCCGCGCCAAAAGAAGTAGGCGAGCACCCCGGGCAAGGCGCCCCAGGTGAATAACGTATAGAGTCCGCGCACCAGCCGATCGGCGAGCGCCGCCGCCAGACCGTTCGTGCGCGAACCGGCGGCGCGCTGTGTGTTCACCGCGGCTTGGCCGTGTCGCCCTGCATGCGTTCGATGATCGATGTCGTGGAATAGCCATCGACGAAATCGAGCACGCGCACCTCGCCGCCGGCCGCACGTACACACTCGCCCCCGGCGATCTGATCGGGCGTGTAGTCGCCGCCCTTGACCAGCACATCGGGCAGGATCCGGCAGATCACCCGTTCCGGCGTATCCTCGGAAAACGCCACCACCCAATCCACCGCAGCCAGACCACGCAACACCTGCATTCGGTGGTCCAGATCGTTGAGCGGGCGGGTTGGCCCTTTCAAACGGCGTACCGAAGCATCGTCGTTGACGGCCACGATCAACCAGTCGCCGAGCGCTCGGGCGGCTTCGAGATAGGCGATATGCCCGGGGTGGAGTAGATCGAAACAGCCATTGGTCATGACCACACGTTCGCCGCGGGCACGACGCTGGGCCACGATCGCAGCCAGCTCGTCTTCATCCACGACGCCGCGGCGCCCCTGGCGCTGGCTGTGGGCGGCCTGCTTGAGTTCACCGGGGGTGACCGTGGCGGTGCCGAGCTTGGCCACCACGATGCCGGCGCCGAGATTGGCGATCGCAGCCGCGTCCGCCAGCGGCATCTCGGCGCCCAGCCCGGCGCCCAGCAAGGCGATCACGGTATCCCCGGCGCCCGTCACATCGAAGACTTCCTGGGCCTGGGCGGGCAGATGTAGATGACCGGCTTCGGCGAACAGACTCATGCCCTTTTCACTGCGGGTAACCAACAAGGCATCGATACCCAGACGCGTACGCAGGGCATCGGCTTCGCGCTCCAAAGATGCGTCGTCGCCGACCACCCCCACCACCGCTTCGAACTCGTGCAGATTGGGGGTAATCAGGTGCGTGCCGGCATAACGCTGCCAATCGCTGCCCTTGGGGTCCACGAGCACCGGAATACCGCGTTCACGCGCCGTTGCGATAATCGACTGTACGTCGGCGAGTGTGCCCTTGCCATAGTCCGAACAGATCACGACATCGGTGTGTGCAAGCGCGGCTTCATAGCGCGCCACAAGCTGCGCGCGGTCGAAAGCCCCGTCGAGGGCGAACGACTTTTCGAAATCCAGGCGAATGAGCTGCTGGTTGCGACTCATCACGCGAAGCTTGGCGATCGTCGGATGGCTATCGCTGGTGATCAGATCGGCGACCACGCCCGCCTGCTCAAGCAGTGCGCGGGTCGCACTGCCCGGCTCGTCCTCGCCGATCACGCCAATCAACCGGGTCTGCGCGCCCACGCGGGCCAGATTAAGCGCGACATTGGCCGCCCCGCCCAGACGGCGCTCTTCGTCGGCAATACGCACCACCGGTACAGGCGCTTCCGGCGAAATGCGGCCGGTATCGCCGTACCAGTAGCGGTCGAGCATGATGTCGCCCACCACGAGGACGCGCGCGTTTTCGAACGAAGGAACCGTGAGCATGCTTTCACCGGACGAACAATTCGCGCATCATACAAACCCTTGTGCGCGCTGTGTAGCGCGCGACCCACGACCTGATTCTCGTTCGTGCCTATGATCGCCGACCGACTGCTGCGGGTTGCTTTGCATGGCTAGCCCCGCCCCGGAGCAAGATCCCCAATCCCCGTCCTTGAGCAGCCCTCGTTACTGGCCGAGCTGGCTGCTGATGGGCCTGGGCTGGCTGCTCGCCCGGCTTCCCTATCGCCTGCAAATGGGCTTGGGCAAGCGATGCGGTGACCTCGCCTATCACCTGATCGGCGAACGACGGCGTATCGCCGAGGTCAATCTGCGACTGTGTTTCCCCGAACTGGATGCCGACGCACGCCAGCAATTGCTGCGCCGTCATTTCCAGTCCGTGGGTATGGGCGCGATCGAAACCGCGCTGTGCTGGTGGGGCCCGACCGCCAAGATCGAGGCGCTGGCGCATATCGAAGGCCAGGAAAATCTCGAGGCGGCGTGCGCGCGCGGACGCGGCATTATCCTGCTGTCGGCACATTTCACGTCGCTGGAGCTGGGCGTACGCATGGCCAAGCGGCCGCTGCGCGAACTCGGCTATATCACCACGGCGATGTACAAGGCCCCGCACGACCCGGTGGTCGATCACGTGATGCGCACGCGTCGCGAGGCGCATATCGGCGGCTCCAGCATTCGTGACGACGACGTCAAGGGTCTACTCAAAGCCCTACGCCGCAAGGATGCGGTCTGGTATGCCGCCGATCAGAAGCCGCCGAAGCGTCTGGGCACGGTCGTGGACTTCTTCGGCCAGCCGGCGCGTACGCATATCGCGCTCAGCCGGCTGGCGCGCATGAGCAAGGCTAGCGTCGTGCCGTTTTTCACCCTGCGCTGTGACGATGGCAGCGGCTACCGGCTGATCATCCTGCCGGCCATCGAAGATCAACTCGGCACGGACGAAGCCGAAGACGCCCGCATTATCAACAACATGATCGAATCGGTCGCACGCCAGGCGCCGGAACAGTATTTCTGGCTCCACCAGCGTTTCAAGCTGTCGAACTACAACCCCTACAAGGCGCCAGCCAAAACCGATACATAGCCGCCGCGCAACGCACGCCAGTCGGCATCGAGAAAGTTGAAGGTCAGTGATGAGTCGCTGAATTTGGTCAGCGAGCGATGAAAACGATCGAGGTTGGCCTGGCGCCACGTGCCCGGCGCACGCAGCCGCGCCTTGTCGAAATCGATCAGATGAAACGTATCGTGCGTATCGACGAGCACATTGCGCGCATTCAGATCGGCATGCCACAAGCCGGCGCGATGAAAACGCGCGAGCACGGCACCGAGCTGCTGCCAAGCGGTCGACGCCAGCGCCTGCTCGGCCAGCCGATCGGCCAGTGGCTGGGCGTCGACGATACGACGGGTGATTACATCGCCGCGATACAGGCCCAGCCACGGCATGACCCGGGCCGCGATCGGCTCGGGGACCGGCAGACCGTGCGTGCGTAGCGTCGCGATGAGGCGCAACTCGCGTACCGGCCGGGCACGCTCGAGGCCGGTATACACGAAGCGGTCGTGATTGACGCGGGCCAGCGCCCCGCCGCGCCGGTTGTGGCGCAGCACCCATTCATGGCCATCGACGCCCTGCAAAAAATACGCTGCGCCGCGCCCTTCGGCTTCGCCGAGCAACGCATTGCGCGCACGCCACCATGTCGGATCGAACCACTGGGAATCGACGCCGTCGACGACGGCGTCGTTCCAGATCATGCATTCGCCATGCGCGCCGCGATCGATCTGCAACGTCATATCCGACACGCGCGCAGCACGCGCCTTATACGAACGTCAGCCAGTCCGAATGATCGTCCCGCTTCCCAGTGACCTGATCGAAGTAGCGCGACTGCATGGCCTCGGTGATCGGGCCACGCTTGCCTTCACCGATGGTGCGGTCGTCGAGTTCACGCATGGGCGTGACTTCGGCGGCTGTACCGGTCAGAAACGCTTCATCGGCGATATAGACTTCATCGCGGGTGATGGTCTTTTCCCGATAGGGAATGCCCATTTCCTCGGCATAGGTGAGAATCGTACGCCGCGTGATGCCATCCAGCGCGCTGGTCAGATCCGGCGTGTAAAGCACGCCATCGCGCACGATGAACAGATTCTCGCCACTGCCCTCGGACACGTAGCCATTACAGTCGAGCATCAGCGCTTCGTCGTAACCGGCCTTGTTGGCCTCGGTGACGGCGAGCATGGAATTGAAGTACGGCCCGTTCGCCTTCGCTTTGGTCATGGCCGAATTGACATGATGGCGCGAAAACGACGAGGTCTTCACGCGAATGCCCTTGGTCATGTTCTCTTCGCCGAGATAGCTACCCCAGGTCCACGCCGCAATGGCCACATGTGCACTCAGATCATGCGCGTGCAGCCCCATGGCCTCCGAGCCATAGAAGATGACCGGCCGGATATAGGCCGATTCGAGCTTGTTTTCGCGCACGACCGCGACCTGGGCGGCATTGAGCTCGTCTTCGCTGTACGGCATGGGCATGCCGAGAATCTTGGCCGAGCGACACAGCCGACGGGTATGGTCGGCCAGCCGGAAAATCGCCGTACCGCGATCGGTGTTGTAGGCGCGTACGCCCTCGAACGCGCCCATGCCGTAATGCAGGGTATGCGTGAGTACGTGGATCTTGGCATCGCGCCAGTCGACGAGTTCGCCGTCGAACCAGATCAGGCCATCGCGGTCGGCCATGGAAGTCATGCGCTTTTCTCCTGTTACGCGGACAGCGGCGCGCCGCATGAATACGGCGCGGCCGGGTATTTGACCATACCCGCGCCCTTGCAGGCCAGCCTATTCGGTGTATAGCGCAGCTAGCCGGTCGCGTTGAGTGCCCGGTCAGCGTCGCCCCGCTCGGCAAGCCAGTCCAGATAGCGAGCCACGCCCTCGCCGACCGTGGCAAAGGCCGGGCCATAGCCGGCCGCGCGCAGGGCATCGATATTGGCCTGGGTGAAGCTCTGGTAGCGCCCGACCAGCGACTGCGGAAACGCGATATAGCGTTTTTCGCCGCGGCCATACCAGTCGATCACCGCATCGGCGACATCGTTGAAGGTCTGGCTGCGCCCGGTACCGCAATTGAAGATGCCGGACACGCCCGAGTCGAGCAGCCACAAATTGACATCGACACAGTCGCCGACATAGACGAAGTCCCGGCGCTGTTCGCCGTCGCCATAGCCTTCAGCGCCTTCGAACAGCCGGCAAACGCCCTCGGCTTCGATCTGGCGCGAAAAATGCCAGGCAACGCTCGCCATTTTGCCCTTGTGCTGTTCACGTGGGCCGTAGACATTGAAATAGCGCAGCCCGGCCACCTGCGAGCGGGTTCTGGCCGATTGCGCACGCACGTACTGATCGAAGGCGAACTTTGAAAACGCGTACATATTGAGCGGACGCTCGGCATCGCGTTGTTCGACGAAATCCGGTCCCATGCCGTAGACCGACGCCGACGAAGCATAGATGAACGGGACTTCACGGGCCACGCACCAGTCATGCAGACTCTTGGAATAGCGATAGTTGCGCGCCATGACGTAGCGTCCGTCCCATTCGGTGGTGTCCGAACAGGCGCCCTGATGGAACACCGCGCGAATGTCGCCGAGCTCGTCGCCGGCTTCCACACGCGCGATCAGATCGTCGTATTCCAGATAATCGCTGAAGTCCAGATCGGCGAGATTCAGGCATTTGTGGCCATCGGACATGTCGTCGACGATGAGAATGTCACGCTCGCCGCGGGCATTGAGCCCCGCCACGATATTGCTGCCGATGAAGCCCGCGGCCCCGGTTACGATGATCACTGGCCCGTATCTCCGTTGTGTTCGTTGCTTGGATCGATGCCCGCGATATCGTCGGCCACGCCCAGATCCAGGCCCAGGGCGCGATACCAGCGCACATAGCGATCGGCCATCGCGGCGGCAGTATACGCGAGCGATTTCTGCCCTGCCGCGTTCGCCAGACGCCGCGCCAGCGCCGGGTCGGCGCGCAAACGCTTCAGTGCCTCGGCCAGCGCAGCGGCGTCACGCGGCGCCACCAATAGCCCGTCTACGCCATCGGCCACGATATCGGGAATGCCGTCGACATCGCTGGCCACGATCGGCAGGCCGGCATGCATGGCGTCGAGCAGTGCCGACCCCAGGCCTTCGTGGACCGACGGAAAGGCAAAGATATCGAACGCCGCCAGATGATCGCCGACATTATCGACATGGCCGGTAAAACGAATCGCCGGATTGTCGCCCGCCAGCTCGCGCAACATCGCCTCATCACGCCCGCCGCCTACGAACACGAACCGCCAACTGGCGTCGACGGCACTTAGTTCATGGGCCGCCGCGATCAGATCGCGCTGGCCCTTCTGGCTATCGTCGAGCGCGCCGACGTGGCCCACCACGCAATCACCGCCGAACTCGGCGCGCAACGCCGCGACATCCGGATGCGAGGTATGAAACTCGCCGCAGGCACTGGGAATACGCACGGTGGCAAGCCCCGGAAAGCGCGCCTGCAGAATGCGGTCTATCGCCCGCGATAATACGGCCACGCCGAGCGCCTGTCGGTACATGCGCCGGGTCGTCCAACTGTTCGAGGGCGCATTGTCGACCCGCCGGGTAAACACATAATCACAGCCCACCAGCGTATGCGCGGCATGCGCGAAATGCGCGCCCTTGCCATCGTGTGCATGGACGAAATCGCCGCGTACCAGACGTGCATTCAGGGCAAACGGCTTGGCGATCGGCAAGCGTTCGAGGTTGGGCACATCAGCCAGCCGTTCAAACAGCACCTCACCACGACGTACCACCACGCGCTGCGACACACCGCGGGCGGCCAGCTCGCGAATCAACAATTCGGTCTGGCGTTCGCCGCCGCGAAAACCGCGGGCGAGATTGACATGGGTTAACCGCGGTTGCGTCATATCAGTAGGGTCACGGGTCATGTTCAAGCGCCGGCGAAACGTCGCAACACCGCGCTACGCTGCCGCGCGCTCTCGTGCGAATGCGGCCACCGATGTTGCGCAGAGCTTGCGCCCGAGCTGCGTAGAACTCAAATGGCTGGACAATCGCTGCGCGAACACTTGCCACTCTGCCGGCGAGATGAAGTCCCGCGAGGTATACGCCAACTGCCGTAACGAGCCATCGAACCGACGCCGCAAAACGTCCGCCCGTGCGCTATAGCGTAGATCGTTATCGACCCATATCAAGTCTGGATAGGACGCATTCGGCCCCTCAGCATCCGTTTTCGGCAGCACCACATTTTCCAGGTGACAGTCCTTGTGATGCCAGCCATTGCGGTAGAGCCTGGCGATGTCCTGAGCGATACGATCGATCAGCAGCGCTCGGCCGTGCTCGTCGGTCACCTGGCGCAGCAC
This sequence comes from Salinisphaera sp. T5B8, assembly GCF_040361255.1. NCBI lineage: Bacteria > Pseudomonadati > Pseudomonadota > Gammaproteobacteria > Salinisphaerales > Salinisphaeraceae > Salinisphaera > Salinisphaera sp. T5B8. Next base: position 257,449 of record NZ_APNG01000002.1, read on the forward strand.
CACGCGAAGCGTATCGTGCGCGGGCAGTTCGTCCATGAACAGCAGCGACTCCAGTCGCGACCAGGGCATCAGGCGTATCCCGTAGCCGATGAGAGTCGCGGTCCGTATGCCCAATCGCTGCATGATGCGGTTCGCCGCCATCTCCCGCTTTGCCTGCGCGGCCCAGTACTTGCGCACGTTATCGCGCGGCGCGCTCTTGACCCAGGAAAGCTTGCTTATAAGCGCCGGCTGGCCCGGGTGGCGCCTGATACGGGTATACGATCCCTCGTAAATCGTTTGCGCGTTGGCAAAGTCCGGCTGGCGCAACGCGATGGCTTCGTCCAGCCACCAAACGTCGTTTCGCGCCATGAGCCCGCGGCAGAGCGTCATCGTCATACGTGGCTCAGTCGCCCGCGTCGCCAGGATGCGGTATCAGCGAAATTCGTCATAGAACTCGAGCAATTCGCGGCGCATACGAGCAATCGAATAATCCTGGGCGATCGCTTCGCAGGAGATTCGGCTGCGTTCACCGGCCGCCCGATTGCGCTCGGCATATTGCTGCATTGCATTGGCGAACCCTTCAATATCGAGGGCGTCCAGCAAGCAGCCCGTTTCCGGGCCCGCGACCATAGCGCGCGCCGCGCCGGTACGCTCGGAGGCTATAACGGGCAGGCCGGCGGCCATGGCCTCGGCGATGACGATGCCGAATGCCTCGTAAAGCGCAGGATGGACCAGCGCATCCGCGGCCCAGAAATATGGACGCACATCGTCTTGCGAGCCCGTGAAATGCGTGCGCGCATCCACGCCGTGTGCGCGCGCCATCCGTTGATAAGCGCCCATACGGCTATCGCGACCGACGACCACAAGATGCGCGCGCGCGTCGGTTTTCGCCAACGCGGCGATCGCCGTTTTCACGCCCTTGCGTTCGAAACCGGAGCCCACACAAAGAAAAACCGGCGCGTCTTCGGGAATACCGAGCTCTGCACGGGTGCGCCGGCCGATATCGATGGCCGATTCGTCGCGTTTGAAATACGCCACATCAATGCCGTTTTCGATAACCCAGAGCTTCGCTCGACAGTCAGGAAAACGGCGCCTGATGTCATCGCGCACCATATAGGAATTGCAGATCACCGCCTTGAGCTGGTCGCTGGCATACATCTGCTGTTCCATGCGCAGCTTGTCGCGATGATACCCCCCGAAACGCCGCCACCACCGCGAGAGCGGCTCCGCGCCGCGTCGACGCTGATCGAGCCATTCGGCATGGACGCCCCCATCGGCCCGAAAAATATCCACCTGAGGCAAATGAACCTGTGACTGGATGAAATCGACCGACAGCGTGCTGAGCTGGCTTTCGAGCGCACGCACAAATGCCTGTAAGCGCCAGCGCCGACCGATAGCGAAGGGCCGACATTCAATCACCTTCACGTTCGCCGGCAGCTCGCCACCCCAGCGCCGGGTCAGCACAACCCATTCCACATCATCCTCGGCCAGTGCATCGAAAACGCTGGACGTAATACGTTCTGTACCGCCGTCGCTACGGTAGCGGTTAAAGATCAGTCCGATGCGAATGCCCATACGGATCAGCTTGCCATGGTCGTGAGGCCCAGCTTCGGGGTAGGAAATCCAGCAGTTGTCCGAAGCGCTTCGATGGCGCGCAATTGTGCCATATACACTGTTCCCAGCGCTGTGCCGGACGCCCAGCCGTGGCTAAGCGGCTTTTTTATCGTCAAAATATGTCGCTCGGCAACCCCGACTCCAGCCCGTGAGGAGGCCCTTGCGCCCCATGCCAGATCAGACACGCCATATCGCTTTCTTCTTACCCACATTCCCGGCGGGCGGCCAGGAACATACCACGCTGTTGCTCATGAAAGGCCTCGTCGAGCGCGGGCACCGAGTCGATCTATTGCTCGAGCGTAAAGTGGGCGCCTATCTGCCGCGCGTGCCTGAAACCATCCCGATACATGAGCTCAAACGACGTTCACGCTGGAGTGGTTATCGACGACTGATTCCCGGCTGGCCAAGCGAGGGCTTTCGCCATCTGCGTGGGTCGCTCGGGCTCGGGCAACGCTCCATACCACTGCATCGCTTGATCGCGCTCGTCGACTATATGGAAACGCAGCGTCCCGATGTGGTGATAAGCGCCCACGATCGTGCCCCGCTACTCGCCCAATGGGCCGCCGGCATCTCGCGTCACCGCGTGGCAACCGTCGTCATCGAGCGCAGCATTTTCTCGCGCAACTACGAGGCAACACGCTCGGATGCGCGCGCCTACGCCGTCATGCAGCACCGCCTGACGCTCATGCGAAGACTCTATCCCGAAGCCGATCGACTCGTCGCGGTGTCGAACGGGGCCGCGGCCGATCTGGCCCAGATTTTGAACCTCCCGCGGGACGCAGTGGGCACGATGTATAACCCGGTTCTGCGCCCTGAACTCATGCAAAGAGCCGCAGAACGAATCGACGACCCCTGGTTGAACGACCGCAGCACGCCGCTCATCGTCACGGCCGGCCGGCTGGCGCCGGAAAAAGCGCAGCATGTATTAATCGATGCCTTTGCCCAGCTCATCGACGAAGGCCGGGACGCACGGCTGGTCATACTCGGGGAAGGCCCGGAACGCGACAAACTGACACGCCAAATCGCCGAGCGCGGCATCGAAGCCCGTGTGCGCCTACCGGGCTGGGCCGAAAACCCATACGCGTGGATGGCGGCAAGCGCACTGTGCGTGCTGCCGTCCGAATTCGAGGGCCTGCCCAATACGTTGATCGAAGCCATGGCCTGCGGCTGCCCGGTCGTGGCGACAGACTGCCCCGGCGGCACGCGTGAAATCCTTGCCGACGGTGAATATGGACGGCTGGTGCCGGTGGGTGACGCCAAAGCCCTGGCCGACGCCATGGCCGCAACGCTTGACGACCCGACCCCGGTCGAGCGATTGCACGCACGGGCCGCGGATTTTTCCCTGGAACGATCGGTCGATGCCTATGAAGCCGAGATCGAACGCCTGTGTACGCGTGCCGATGACGAGACCCGCTAGGCGCGCCTCAGCGGTTCACCGTCACGAGTGCTGTCCCTTTTTCGGTCGCTTCAAAAGCCAAATCCATGGATGGAAACGCCTCACGCCAGCGCGCCAGGGTGGCTTGCTCGCCCGGCCGGTCCGCATCGTCGAGCACCAGCACCGCGGTGGGCGTCAGGCGCTCGGCCAGCGCCGGCAACGCAGGGGAACGCACAAGCGGACCGCCGGCTGCCGGCGGCCCGTCCACGATCACCAAGTCTATGTCGCCAGGCAGCGCCTCCACGACGGCGTCGTCGTACCACGCAATCGGCTGGCCTTCATCATCCAGATACGACGACGACTTAAGCTCGGCGACGCGCACATCTGCCCCGCCACCCAGGTCATGGCGCGACAGCTCGTCACGGGTTCTGGCAGCGAATTGTGGATCGTGATCAATCGAAATGATCTCACCGCCGCCTAGCCGCTCCAGACAATATGCGCATACGAGCGTCGAATTGCCGCTGCCGAACTCGACGATGCGTTTCGGCCGGCGATCCTCGATGAGGCGCACCAGCAGCACGGCGAAATCCGGTGAGATGGCCCAATCGCGCATCGGCGGCAGTATGAAACGCGGACGCAGATAGGCGTGTAACTGCTGGAACGTCGTGAGTTGGCGATACTCGTTGAGATCGTGATACACGCCGGCACTACGCTGATCCGCGAGTCTTCCCAGAATGCGTTTCTGCGCTTTGCCCAGCCGATGTTGCTGCCTACTAATGACGACCAGCGCCACCACGATCACCGTGAGAACCGCGATTAGCCACCATGTCTGCATCATTACGCACGCTCCGATTTTCGAGTAGCAAGTTTTCGGTCGCGCTCACGCATGCGAAACACTTCCCAGGCCAGATCGCGCCGCGGCCAGTCCAGGCGACGAAGAACGGGCACTTCACTGCGCCATCCGTGGTTGGTCGTGACATACGCACGTTGGTAGCCCGCCGCGGCCGCGGCACGGCGCACACGCGCATCGGTATCACCAAAGGGATAGGCCAGCGTCGTAACCCGATGCCCGAGCCAGTCTTCGAGTCGATCCCGCCCGGTGACGAGTTCTTCGCGCAACTCGGCATCCGTCACGTGGCGTAAATCCGGGTGGCTGACCGTATGGGCACCAATCGTAATCAGCGGGTGCGCATCGAGCTCGCGCAGTTGTTCCAGCGTCAGATAGTCCGCTGTCAGCTCGGCCGCAGCCAGGTCGTAGTCGGCCATGATCGCCTGTTGGTGCGCGAAGCGGTCCTGATTGGTCATCTTCTTCAATACACCGCGTAGCTCGGCGAACGCGGCTTTGCGCTCGTCGCGAGCGATGGCGCCTAGCCACGGCGCGACCGACGGCCGGCTCCAATCGTCATGGCGTGCCACCGCGGCCGCAATACGCGACAACAGCGGCTGACTGCGATCAATAAAACCGGTCGTCACAAAGACCGTCGCGGGCGTGGCGTATCGCTCCAGAATGGGCAGTGCTACGGTCAGGTTGTCGGCATAGCCGTCATCGAAGGTGATCTTGGCCTGGTGCGAATGCCGCCGTAAAAACTCATCGAGATCGGCCGGGTGTACATAGGTCACCCGGTCGGAGCTGACCTCGGGTGCCGAGAGTGGGTCGGCGACGCCGTGGCCATAGAAAACGCGGCGATAACGCGAGCGAATACGTGCCATGAATCATTCCGTTATTGCGCGACAATTGGCATCGGTATTGAAGACATCGACGCCCTACGCGTCGGTGTGCAATATACGTAGCGATATGCGCTGACGCCACCCGGCCAGATCAGGGCTTGGCGGCCAGCACCCGTTCCACGAGCGCACGGTAACGTTGTGTCGCAGCCGCCACCGAATAATGCTGAGCCCGAGCGATCAACACATCGCTATTGCGGTCGGCGTCGAGTGTGTGCTCGATAGCCGATGCGAAGGCGTCTACATCGTTAACCGGCACGAGCCGCCCGTAGCGCCCATGATCGAGAATTTCGCGCGGGCCGTGTTGGCAATCGGTGGCCACAACCGGAGTGCCACATGCCAAAGCCTCAATCACAACCGTCGGCAACCCCTCCCAGTTGGACGATAAGGCGACGACTGCCGCACGGGCCATCCAGGCATGGGGATTATCGACCCAACCGGGCATTAGCACGCATTCGGTGAGTCCAAGTTCGTCACGAAGGCTTTCCAGGTGTGTCCGCTCACTACCTTCGCCAAGAATGGCCAGGCGCACATCGGGGCGCTTCATACGCAGTCGCGCCATGGCACGGAGTAATAATGCATGGTTTTTCTCGGGGCTCAGGCGCCCAACGGCTACGACTAGCGGCGACGCACCATCCGCTAGCCAGGCATGGGTCACATGCTCGGCGGCACGTTCGGCCAGCTTTGGCGAAACAACTGGATTCGACAACGTTTCAACGCGGTCGCGGGCGATGCCCACGATCCGGACCAGATCCTGACCCACACCGTCGGAAACGCTTGCGAGCGCGTCCGCTTGGGAATAGAAATGGCGACAAAATGCAAAGAAATGCCGCCATCTCAGCGGATGCTTGCGCGCTGAGCGCCGCTGGATAGCCTCGGCAAAAAAGGTGCCGTGAAACAGGCCGATCAAGCGCGGCCGTGACTGGGCTGCCGAACAGGCGCAGGCCGCGACCAGCACCGTATTCCATACGTTGGCAAGCACTAAAGCCGGCCGGTATGTTTCAAGATAGTCGACGAGCGCCGGCAGGAACACTAAATCGGTCAGGCGATTGGGCGAGATGTAACGCGCGCGAATCCGCATCAATGGATGCCCGCGTAGCGAGCGTGCGATATAGCGGCCGGTTCGTTCGGCATCCGCGCGTTCCAGCAGCAGAACGCGCACGCCCTCGGGTACCTGCGCTCGATACTCGCCGGCCTCCTCATGCAGCACCAAATCCACTGTATAGCCGGCCGCCTGCAGTATGCCGATTTGGGCCAACGCGATATGCGCCACCCCACCGCCGAGATCGGGGCAATAGACCGCCACGTGGTCAGGTGCTGTAGAAGGCGTATTCATCCTTGGGCCTTGCCTGTTTTGCTGCGCCGTGTCGATAAAACCTGGTCGCGAGGCGAGTAGTAGGTATAGCCTGCGCGATTGCCCAGACCCGTTCGGCCAAGCGCAGAGCCGGTGGGTGTAATCCGTATCATCGGGCGCCGTTTTACACCCGTGCTACGCGCAAGCGTACAGGGCGCACCAGCTTCGCGAACACTCGCCCGAGTGCCGCATAGAAACATGGCGGCCTCGCAACCCATGTCACCGTCATCGACAACGCGAGCCGTGCACACGACAATACTTACGATGTGCGGCATAACCGGTATTCTCCAGCGCCAGCCCGATACCCAATCCCTGGCTGACAACATCGGTCGGATGCGCGATGCGCTCGTGCATCGCGGCCCCGACGATTGTGGCAGCTGGATCGATCGCGCGGGCGGCCAGGTTGCCCTCGGACACCGTCGCCTGTCGATCATGGATACCTCGTCGCTGGGCGCCCAGCCCATGATGTCCGCCGAGGAGCGTTATGTGCTCGTGTTCAACGGCGAAATCTACAATTTCCGCAGTCTGCGGGAAACGCTCGAGCAGAAGGGACATCTGTTTACCAGCCGCTCGGATACCGAGGTGATGCTGAATGCGTTCGTGCAGTGGGGTATTGAACAAGCCCTGCCTCTGTTCGAAGGCATGTTCGCGATCGCGGTCTGGGATCGACAGCAAAGCGCGCTATATCTCGCTCGCGATCGCTTTGGCGAAAAACCGCTCTACTACGGTCTACACGACGGTACCCTGCTATTCGGCTCGGAGCTCAAGGCACTCGCGCGCCACGATCGATTCGTCGACACGATCGATCGCAACGCCCTCACCGAGATGATGCGGCTCTCATACATCCCCTGCCCGTACAGCATCTTCACGCACTACCGCAAACTGCCACAAGGCAGCTACCTGCGGATAACCAACCGGCTCGAACCCGGTGAGCCCATACAATATTTCGATGCCGATACGCTGGCACATGCGAGTACCGAACCGCTTGCGGACGAGGCGGCCGTCGACAAGCTCGAACGTCTTCTGTCGGCATCGATCGCCGACCGCATGGTCGCCGACGTACCCGTGGGCGCTTTTCTATCCGGCGGTATCGATTCCTCACTGATCGTATCGTTGATGCAGGCGCATACGGATCATCGTATTCAGACGTTTACCATTGGCTTCGACGACCCGAGCCTCAATGAAGCCGCCCAGGCACGCGCAACCGCGGCCATCCTCGGCACCGAACATCACGAACTCACCGTCAGCGATGACGATCTGCTCGCGGTGGTCCCGCGCCTGGCTCGAATCTATGACGAGCCGTTCGCGGATCCAGCGCAGATTCCGGCCGTGTTGCTGTCGCAGATGGCTCGCCAACAAGTCACCGTTGCACTTTCAGGCGACGGCGGCGACGAACTGATGGCCGGCTACGATCGCTATCACGATATCGGGCGTCACTGGCACGGCCATGAACGCTCCGCTCCGGCCCTGCACGGCGTTCAAGCCCGGTGGCTGGGCTTCAAAGCCAGGATCCAGCCCCGTAAAGGCGCGAAGTATCGCCGCCAGCAAGCCATCAAACGCGCCGGATCGGATCTCCCGCGCTTCTACCGCGATAGCGTGAGTGTCTGCCCGGATCCGCAGCAGTTCGTCATCGACGGCGCAGAGGCCCGGACGGCCTTCCTGCGCCACGAATCGATGATCGCGCGACAGGATGCACAGCGATGGATTCAAGCCACGGACGTTCAGTGCTACCTGCCCGATGACATCATGGCCAAGGTCGATCGAGCCGCGATGGCCGCAAGCCTGGAAACCCGGGCCCCGTTTCTGGATACCGAACTCGCGACATTCGCCCTTGGCCTGCCGGTCGACCAGCAGTATCGGGATGGCAAGGCAAAATGGCTTTCGCGTCAGCTGCTATATCGCTACCTGCCCCGCGAAACCGTCGAACGGCCCAAGCACGGCTTCGAGGTGCCGCTCGCCCAATGGCTGCGCGGCCCACTGCGCGAATGGAGCGAAGCAATGCTCGAGCCGGCCCGGCTGGATCGCGAGGGCTATTTCGATAGCACGTATGTACGACGCCTCTGGGCCGAGCATTTATCCGAAAGCCGCGACTGGAGCAACCAACTGTGGTGTGTACTGATGTTTCAAGCCTGGCTGGCGGACTTCTTCGAGCGCTGAATGGCGCGGGAAGATCACGCCTCGGATTCAACCCGACACGGCGCACATGGCATGCAACGGTACAGTCCCGTCACGTGCTTCGCCGCTCCCCGAATAGTTTGAGCGCCGCGAGCACGCTGTCGATGTGGCGCTCGAAAGAAAAGCGCTCGCGTGCGTGCGCGGCGGCCGCCCCCGCCATGTCCGAATGTACCTGCGAATCGCCCACAATATGCGCGACCGCCTCCGCAAGGGCCTCGGGCGACGCGAATGCCGCGGCACGCAAGGCGTCGCTGTCCGGGTCATAAACGCGCGTCGATTGCATCGACGAGCGCCCGCCACCGAACGCCTGGTACGTTGCGTAAGGCTCGCTAGCGGCCACCAGACGACCCGTTTGGTTATCGACAACGGTTTCGGCCATACCGTCGACACGCGTTGCCACCACCGGCACCCCGAACGCCTGGGCTTCGATGGTGACGTTGCCCAGCGGCTCCTGGAGCGCGGGATGCAAGAGCACATCGATACTCCGATAAAAGGCGGGCATATCCGACACGCGTCCGAGAAAACGCAGATGCGGTTGCAGGCCAAGCGTTGCCGACAGCGCTTCCAGCGCCGCACGATCAGGGCCCTCACCCGCGATCTGCAACTCGCAATCAATGCCCTGCGCACGCAGATGCTTCAAGGCATGAATGGCCAGACAAACACCCTTCTCCGAGGCCAGACGCGCCGCCACACCGATGCGTGGCCGGCGCGCCGAGAGCGTACGCGTACTCACATCGGTCGCATCCGCGGAACGCATGACCTCGGGGCGAATTCCACCAAGACACACCCGCGCCGGCCCGTCGTAGCCCCACTTGAGCTGCAGCATGCGCATCGACGCCCGGGTATTGCAGATGGCGCCACTGATTTCGCGGATGAACTGTGCAGCCGCTTTGGGTGGATGCTCGAACCAGCAGCCACCGCCCTCGCGGTAAACCAACGGTGTCTGGCTGGCCCGGGCCGCTGCAGCGACCGATGTGCGTGCAAAACCGCTCCAGGAGAACACGATATCCGAGTGCAGGCGTTTGATGCGTGCCGCCAGCGCCCGCTCGCGTAGCACCAGCGGGCGCCGCGGCAAGCGCAAGCGACCAGCACGTTTGAACGATACGGCAGTATCGACGAACGGCGCGATATGGGGCAGCAGGTCCGGGTGCAACCGACTGCCATAGACCACATCGTGATCAAAAGCGGCCTGCACCAATGGATGGCCGAGAAACGCACAAAACTGATGCTCGACCCCGGCCGGCACGTCCAGATTGATCCGATGCAGGATACGCATTACGTGGATTTAATCCTTCAGAAAAGCGAAGCGTCAGCCGTTCACCGCCATGGCCGAGCCTATGCCGGCCCAGCCGCCAGACGCATAATGGCGCGATCGAGTGCCGGTCCATAATCGACGACCGAAAAACGCTGGCCCACATGGACCAACCCCGCCCGGCTCGCACGATGATAAGCCGCATCGCTGCCGAGCAACGTCATCACCGCAGCGGCAATGCCATCCGGCGTCGGGGCACGCGGGGCGACGAGTTCATCCTGGCGCGGATCGTAAACCCATGGCACCCCCAGTTCGGCCTGGCCATCAAGTTCGCGGGCGTATTCCGCCAAAGACCATTCCGGCGCGACCAGACTTTGTGCATGCTGTGTCGCGGCGAGTGTTTCCGGCAGGCCGTCGACCCAGGTGGCCACCACGGGGCACCCCCGAGCCTGGGCTTCGATGCTGGTACGCCCGAACGGCTCGCGCATGGATGCGACAAGCATGATGTCGATCGCATCATAGAATGCGCGCATATCATTAACAGCACCCTCGAAGCGCACGAAACGCGACAGCCCCAAGGTGTGTGCGGCTTCCCGCAGCGCCGCTTCGCGTTCCCCCGTCCCGGCAATCGCCAGGCGCGCATCGATGCCATGAACGTCGCGTAGCACCTTGAGCACATGCAGCGCGATCAGATGTCCCTTGAGTTCGATCAGCCGGCCTGCACTGCCCAGCCAGATTGGCCATTGCTGCGGTAACGCCGTGCGCGCAGCGTCTACGTCGAGAATACCGTCGATCGCGCAATAGACCCGCTCGGTCGGCCCCTGCCAACCCCAGCGCAGCGCCAGCATGCGCTCCGCGGCCAGACTGTTACTGATCACGCCCTTTGCACGGGCCATATAGGCGCGCGCGTGGCGGCGCTGCTCACGCCATGCCTGCCCGTGCTCGTAATGGATAAGCGGCAAGGCTGCCTGTTCGGCGATGTCTGCGATATCGCGATTGCCGATGCTGTTCCACCCGACCAGCGCCGTCTCATGGCCGCGTACCAATTGGGCCGTGGCCGTACGGGCGCGCAGATGGCGAGCCGCGCGTGGCAAACGGATTCCGTGCCAGCGGGCTAGCGTGCGACGGGCAACCGTTCGCATCGGCGGTGCAACCACGGGCGTGAAACGTGGATGGATCTCGCCGTGCACGATTACGGTGTCGGCATGCCCGGCACCACGCCGATAGTCGGCGTATTGCGCAAACGATACCTCGGCGCCGCCCACGACATTTAGATTAAGCCGATAGATCAGGGCAGCCGGCGCCGCTCGACCATTCGATTCAACCGAATCGCCCATGTCTTGTGTCATCGCCTTTGTATTCACGAAAGGCCTGGAACGTCGATTAGGCGCGTCCTACTCAGTCGACGGGCGAGCGGGCGCATCAACAGGTCGCTCATTCCGGTTCCTTGCCTACCGCGCGACTGTCCAGATAACCACGCAGACGGCCGGCCCGCACCTGCCACTGCCAGCCATACTTGAGCCGAAAATGGCGTGGCCCGAAGGCAAAAGGCGCATAGCGTAGCCAGGCCCGAAGTGCGCCGGACCAATAGCGCAACGGCACGCCGAAGACATAGAGCCCGCGCTCAGAGCGACCATGCGTTAGCGCCATACTGCGCCCCCATAGATAGGCGCGCGACCAGACCGCTTTCACGGTCAGTTGCTCCGGGCGCACGCGGTGCTCGGCGCGTGCCGCGGGCACATACACATACGGGTGATAACCCAATCGCGCCAGCCGATACTCGAATTCGGTCTCATCGCCCATCAGGCGATGCGTCCCCCCGGGCCCGAGTCGCTCATCGAAACGGTGCTCGCCGATGGCGCTGCGCCGGATCATCATGTTCGGGCCGAGCGGCACACGGGTCGTCAGGCCCTCATCTTCACGTGCCTCGTAGTAGGCGAACATGGGGCTCTGGCGTACGTAGCGCTGGTCTTGAACCCAGTCCGGCGCACCGGCGGGAAATACGGGAATAATCGGGCCGCCGAAGATTGCATGATCCGGCCAGCGCCCTGCGGCGTCGATGTAGGATTGCAGCCAGTCAGGGCCCAGATTGACGTCGTCGTCGATAAAGACGACCAGCCCATCGTCGATCTGCTCGAGCGCACGATTGAGGGCCCGCGGTTTGCCCGGCTGCGGCTCGCTGAGCGCCAACAGCTCAAATCGGGTATCGGCCGCAAAACGCGCCAGCACATTGGTTGTTTCATCCTCGCTCGCGTTATCGACGGCAATCACGCGCCAGCGCGCATGATCGACCCGTTGCTGGCCAAGACATTCGAGCGTGGCTGCCAGCGAACGCGCACGATTGTGGGATGCGACCACGACGGTTACGCACTGATGAACGGATGGAGACAGGGGTTCGGTCGGCATCGTGACGGTCTGTGAAGTCCCAAATTGAAGGCTATGGCGCCGGTCCATGCGACTCAATGCTTCTGAGGGATCGCCTGTACGACATGGACAGCGACCGGGTAAAAATACCAACCGCCGCGCGCGGAGTGCTATCGTCTGGCTCGGAGCCGCTTATTGGCGAGCATCGAATACAGCGACCTTGATGAAACATAATAACAACCCGCGAAAGGCACGAGTCCATTGGCTAGCAGCCCGATAGAGTCCAGGCCGAGCGAGGGCGGCGCGCAGCCCTGTTTGAACACGGAGGGCGGGCATGAGCCATCATGCCGGGTCACTGTGCTGATGCCGGCATTCAACGTCGAGCACTACATCGCTGCAGCGATCGAGAGCGTGCTTGCACAAACCTTTACCGATTTCGAGCTTCTAATCATAGATGACGGCTCGACCGACGCCACGCCGGCCGTGATTGCCGGCTTTGCGGGCGACCCGCGGCTACGTGTCGTTACCCATGCAGAGAATCGCGGCCGGCCGATGGCACGCAATCACGGCGTTGACCTGGCACGCGGCGAATATATTGCTTTTCTAGACGCCGATGATCTGTGCGCGCCGCACAGACTACATCGGCAAGTGTCGTATCTCGACGCTCATACCGATATCGCGGGCGTTGGCAGCTGGATGAACTGCATCGATGCCCGCGGCAATGCATTGCCCGGCCAAACATACGCCGTGCCTACCGACGCCGACGACATTGCCTGTCGCATGCTCTATGACTGTGCGCTGGTCCAAGGTTCGATGATGTTGCGCAGGTCGGCTTTCGAACACTACCGCTACGATGAGGCGTTCTGGATCGCTCAGGATTACGAGCTATGGGCGCGCATGATCAGAACGCTCAAGTTCGCCAATCAACCCGAGCCGATGACGAGCTATCGGCGACATGACAGCCAGGTGTCTGTTACCCATACGCCGGCCCAGCGCGAGGCCGACTTGGCGATTTATAGCCGCCAACTCGCCGCCCTTGACGTCGAGCACAGCGACCATGATCTATTGCGACACGGCTGCCTGTTCAAATGCCACGGCCGCAAACCGGTGCTGAAACACACAGGTCGACCATTCGATATAACCTATTTGCGCTGGTGTCGGATATGGCTGGAAAAATTACTGCAGGCGAATGAACGACACCAGATCTATCCAGAACCGGCATTTTCCAACATGATCGTACATCGCTGGTTGTTTGCGTGTCGCAAAGCGGCACGTACCAGCTCCTGGTTGACGGTCGCGGTTGAGTTTTCAAAATCCCCGCTTTCCTTGCGTGTGACTACTTACCACTGGAATAAGTCCAAAACTGCTGCGCGGCCTGCCCCCTGACGACCCGACGCAACCATTACTCACGTCAAATTCACGTAACGGTCTATCTGTTTTATGAGGTTATTCGGAAAACCCGCGAAGCCGACACCAGCGCCGCGCTCCAGCGAAGAGATCATCCGCGCCTACGAAAACAACGAAAACATCACGCGTGACGAGTGCCGAATACTCTACGACCTGGTCGAAGACCCCTGGGATCTGGGCTCGCAGACACATTATGAATCCTATGCCCACTTGATCGCGGTCACCGACAAGTACATCGACTGGGCTAATATCGACTGGGTGGTCGATTACGGCAGCGGTGTGGGCACCTTCACCAAGGCGCTCAAGGATGCCCACCCGCATATTCGCTCGCTCGGCATCGACTTCGACCGTGCGCGCGAAGCGGCCGACCGGCGTTTCGGAAACGATTTGTTCGACGCGTTCTATGAGATGACGCCCGGCACGAGTGAATACGACCTGATGCGCGATGGCTTGCCGGATATCGATCTCGCGCGCGTGTGTATCTGCTTTATCAACAGTACCTATTACGTGTTCACAGAGCAGCGGCGGCGCCAGCGAATCGAACATATGTCACGGCTGATTGGGCGCTTCGAGGAACGGGCTCGAACCAATGCCGTCAAGTATCTGCTCGTGACCGCCAACAATACCGATCGGGCCGCGGTCGATGCGATCAACAAGCGCGGTGCGGAACTGGTCTATCTATCACGCGATCTGGAACTGGCCAGCCGTATCGCACAGTTCAATTCCGAACTGCATACCCGCGTATGGCAACGATGAGTCGAGATCAGTTGTGTTCGTCTGCGGCCTCTTGCATATCGCTGATCCAGGCCTGCCATATTGCGGCCACCGCACGGCGCTGTTCGGCGTATTCGTCGGCCTTGATCATGGCTCGCTGACGTTGCAGCGACTGCGCATGGATGATGCGCCGATAACGTCGATAAGCCGAGGTAAGCGTCTTGATGTCGGCGTATTCCGCCCGCCCAGCTGATTCGTAGGTTTCCAGTACCCGAATCGCGTCGGTAAAGATCAAAAGTTCCGGGCACTCTGCACCGTAGGCGAGTGCGATGAACTGGGCGATGAACTCGATATCGATCAGCCCGCCGGGCATTTGTTTTACGTCGAGACATTCACCCTGACTTTCGTCCTTGACCCCGCGCATGCGATCCCGCATACCGCAGACCTCGCGCGCCAGTTCTTTTATATCGCGACGCTTGCCGAGCACCGCGCGCCGGATCTCTTCAAAACGCGCACCCAGGCCTTCGTGGCCACTGACCGGCCGCGCGCGCACCAGCGCTTGATGCTCCCAGGTCCAGGCGTGCTCCTGCTGATAACGCTCGAAGGCATCGATGTGCGTGACCATCATGCCGGCCTTGCCGCTCGGGCGCAGACGCATATCGATTTCGTATACCCGCCCGGCCGCGGTCTGCGTACTCAGCACATGGATCAGGCGCTGCGCCAGGCGCGTAAAAAACGCCTGGTGCGTAAGCTGACGATCACCGTCGGTCATCGCCTGGGTGGCGCCGTCGTAGACGAATACCAGATCCAGATCGGAGGTATAGCCCAGCTCCAGACCACCCAGCTTGCCGTAGGCGATGATTGCGAACGGCGCGCGTTCGCCGTTGTCGTCGCGGGGTGTGCCATAGCGACGGGTCATCTGATGCCAGGCCATATCAAGGGCCACATCGAGTACGAGTTCGGCCAGCTCGGTGAGATGATCGGACACGATCATCAGCGGCATGGAATTGCTGACGTCCGCCGCGGCAATACGCAACGTCGCACTCTGCTTGAAGCGCCGCAGCGTATCCATACGCAGTTCGAGATCATCCGCGTCGATGGCCGCCATATCGGCGGCAAGACTGGCCGCCAATTCGGCACGCCGCGGCGGGCGATAGAGCTGGCGCGGGTCCAACAGACTGTCCAGCAACGAGGGCTGCGCGCGGATACGACTGGTAATCCACTCACTGGCCGAACACAGCCGCATGAGCGTGGACAGTGCAGCCGGATGCTCCACCAGCAAGGCCATGTACGTACTGCGGCCGACGATGGCGGACAAAACACCAATGGTGCGCGTGATCGCCAAATCGGGATCGTCGGCGCGTGCGGCGGCACTGAACAACAAGGGGATCAGCCGCGCGATCCAGCGCCGCCCGCGATCCTCGAGGCCACGATAAAGACTCTGGCCCTGGATCTCTGCCAATGCCTCGCGTACGGCAACGACATTCTCGATGCCATATTCGGCCAGCAACTCGCGCGACTGCGCTTCGTCGAGATCGCCATCCCAGAAAGCGCTCAGGCGCTGGGTTTCTGCGTCGGCCGAGGTGTCGTCAGCCTGCGGCGACACGAAGACCTGCTCGAACGCCTGGTGGACGCCATCCCGCGTGTCCTGCATGGCCTGGCTGAACGCGTTCCAGCTGTCGTATCCCATCGACTCGGCGAGCGCCACGCGCTCTTGCTCGTCTTCGGGCAGCTCGTGGGTCTGGCGGTCGTCGACCATTTGCAGTCGATTTTCGGCACGACGCAGGAAGCGATAGGCGGTTTCCAGCTCCTGTGCTGTGTGCGACGGTAAATGGTCGTCTTGCGCCAAACGCTTGAGCGTCGGTAGCAAGCGGGCATCCTGCAACGAGGGCTCTTGGCCGCCACGAATCAGCTGAAACGCCTGGACGATAAATTCGATCTCTCGAATGCCGCCGCTGCCGAGCTTTATGTTGTTCTGCAATTCGGCCTTGACGACCTGTCGATCGATCAGCGCTTTCATCTCGCGAATCGACTCGAACGTGCCGTAATCGAGGTAGCGCCGGTACACGAACGGACGTAGCGCCCGAATCAGGCTTTGCCCGCCGTTCAGATCGCCGGCCACCGGCCGTGCCTTGACCCAGGCGTAGCGCTCCCATTCGCGCCCGTGCGCCTGGTAGTAATTCTCCATTGCCGTGATGCTCGCGGTCAGCGCGCCGGAATCGCCGAACGGCCGTAATCGCGTATCAACGCGATAGACAAACCCCTCGGCTGTCGTTTCGCTCAGGATCTGGACCAGCCGCCGGGCAACGCGCTTGGTATAGCCTTCGGCATCCAACGGCTTGTCGCCATCGGACTCGCCCAGCCCGCGGTAGGCAAAGATCAGATCGATATCCGAAGAAAAATTCAGTTCACGACCGCCAAGCTTGCCCATGCCGATCACGATAAGCCGCTGCGCGTGGCCTTCGGCATCGCGCAAGACGCCGTGCCGTTCCTGAACAGCCTGCTCGGCCGCGACAAGGGCTGCCTCGATACAACGATCCGCCAGCGTGCTCAATGCCCCCAGTGTGGTTTCCAGCGCATCGATGCCGGCCAAATCACGCCAGGCGATGATCGCCATGCTTTCGTTTCGATAGGCTCTCAGCGCGGCGTCGAAATCTTCTATCTTTTTGCAAACCGGGGCGTCGTCCAGAAATTCAGTCGCATCGCCCTCCAGGCGTCCGGCATCGACCAGCACCTGCATGCGCTGCGGATGGGCAGAACACCACGTGTCGAGGAAATGACTCCAACGGCGAATCTGCGCCTGCGGTTCAGATACGTTCACACCACTCCAATCCTGGCTGCCGGCTGACCCTGCCGACTTTAACAGGCGTGGTGGCCCTACGGCCGGGATTCATCGATGGCGAGATATTCGACGGCACTATCCACCAGGTCGGCGCCATCAATATATAGAGGGCGCTTCTTGCCACGCGGGACGAAAAGCCACACGCGCTCCTGAGCAACACCTCGCCCAATCACGGCCGTGGCCCGGTCGGTCTTCGTTGACCGCCGGCTTACCGCTTTCCGCGCTAGCTACCTGCGTCCACAAGGAACGCACTATAGGTTGCTTCAATGCCTTGTCGAAGCGGCGTCGATGCATGCCAACCGGTTGCGTGGACCCGCGACACATCGAGCAATTTGCGTGGTGTGCCGTCCGGCTTGCTGGTATCGCACACGATCTCACCCTCGAATCCGACGACGTCCGCGACCAGGCGAGCCAGGTCAAAGATCGAAATGTCTTCTCCAACACCCACATTCACCGGCGCCGCCTGGTCATAGCTGTCCATGAGATGGACACAGGCATCCGCGAGATCATCCACGTACAAAAACTCTCGGCGTGGCCGGCCACTCCCCCAGATCGTGACTTGTCCGGCACCCTCGACCTTGGCCTCGTGGCATTTGCGTATCAGCGCCGGAAGTACGTGCGAGGTTTCGAGATCGAAATTGTCGCCCGGCCCGTACAGATTGGTCGGCATCACCGCGATGGCATTGAAACCGTACTGCTGCCGATAGGCCTGACAGAGCTTGATGCCTGCAATCTTGGCGATCGCATACCATTGGTTGGTTGGCTCGAGCGCCCCCGTGAGCAGGGCGTCCTCGTGGATAGGCTGCTCCGCGTGTTTCGGATAAATACAGGACGACCCGAGAAAGAGCAGCTTGCGCACGCCGTGACGATAGGCCGCATCGATCACATGGGTCTGAATCAGGAGATTCTCGCGCAAAAAATCTACCGGTGCGCGGTCATTAGCCAGAATACCGCCAACCCGAGCAGCCGCGAGATAAACCTGATCGATATCGTGTTCAGCAAAAAACCGATTCACGGCATCGGCATTGGTCAAGTCCAGGTCGGTCGAGCTGCGTGTGAGAATCGAGGTCTCGCCCTGTCGACGTAGCCGGCGTTCGATCGCCGAGCCCACCAACCCCCGATGCCCGGCGACGTATATCGAGCCGCGGCTTTGGCGTTCGCGATGCATCTTCAGTTCCCTGTTCGATTCGGCCCATGCATCTGTTCGCGTTTCGCCGCGAGCAGGTCGTGGGTCACCATCTCCGAAACGAGCCCATCGAACGACACCTCAGGCCGCCAGCCGAGACGCTCGCGCGCGCGAGAGGCGTCGCCAAGCAACGACGCCACTTCCGTGGGCCGATAGTATCGCGGGTCCACACAGACAATCGTTCGACCCGTAGTGCGGTCGATCGCGCATTCGTCCACACCGCCTCCCTGCCACTCGATCGTCATATCGAGATGCGCGGCCGCCGCCGAAACAAACGCGCGCACGCTGTGTTGTTCACCAGTCGCGATCACGTAGTCGTCTGGCTTGTCCTGCTGCAGCATCAACCACATGGCACGAACATAATCACGGGCGTGGCCCCAGTCGCGTAGCGCGTCGAGGTTGCCCAAATAGAGCCGTTGCTGCAGGCCGAGCTTTATTCGTGCGAGTGCCCGCGTGATCTTTCGCGTGACGAACGTCTCACCGCGACGCGGCGATTCGTGGTTGAACAGAATGCCGTTCGAGGCATGCATGTCATACGCCTCCCGATAATTGACGACGGCCCAGAAGCTATAGAGCTTGGCCACTGCATAAGGCGAGCGTGGATAGAACGGCGTGGTTTCGTTTTGCGGAACGGCCTGGACCTTACCGTACAGCTCGGACGTCGACGCCTGATATAGCCGCACCTTTTCCTGCATTCCCAGTATGCGTAAAGCCTCGAGCAGCCGCAGCGTACCCAGCGCATCCGCGTTGGCGGTGTACTCCGGTGTTTCGAACGACACCTGCACGTGACTCTGAGCAGCAAGGTTATAGATTTCGGTCGGCTTCACTTCCTGAATGATACGAATCAGATTCGTGGCATCGGTCATGTCGCCATAGTGCAGAATGAAACGCGGCTGCTGCTCGTGCGGATCTTCGTATAGATGGTCAATGCGCTGCGTATTGAAAGACGACGCACGCCGCTTGATGCCGTGCACTTCATAGCCTTTTTCCAACAGGAGCTCGGTTAAATACGCACCGTCCTGACCGGTGACTCCCGTAATCAGTGCGCGCTTCATTGCGTATTCTGCCTGCTGGTTGATATGCGCGTACTCACGGCAGCACGATCCATTCTTCGGGCAGGATGTCGAGCTCGCGCGTAGCAACATTGCCGAACCATTGCGCTGGCGCCACCACCTTCTTCGCAGGGTCCGGATTAAGCCACGCCCCCCACCAAGAAAACGAGGAATTCGCAATGATGTGTGCCTTGCAAAGGCTCATGAGTGCCATGTCTTCATAGTTCCTGTTCTCGCCTTGCTCATTCATGTACATGACTTGGTAAGGCAGCTCGATATTGTCTTTTACCCACGCCAGGTCATCTGAAAAGACCAGAAAAACAGGCTCGGCATCGTATTGCGCTGCCAGGTGTGCGGCGGCCTGCTCATAGTATTGCGGCGTACAGCAGGGGTGCATCGCGTTGCCGACGTAATCGCCACGCCGCACATGAACCGAGATCGGCGTGGCATCGACCTCGTTTGGCCAGACTGCCCCGGCCGGCGACGGCAGCCGGATATCCGACCGGATCGTCTCGGCATAACGAACAAAGTACTTTTCCGTCTGCCAGTAACCATCTAGGTAAACAGGCGGCCGATGACGCAGCAGGTGCGGGTCATAACCATGACCAACCTGCTCTATTCGTTTCGGCCTACTGCCCGTCCAATACAGAATCGAATTCCGCGCGGCCCGTCGAATCCGCTTGTATGGCGAAGGCGAAGTGCTCGCTCGCGGTGCGATTTGAGGTTGCGTGGCCACGTCATAGTCCGCCAACAGCGCATCCAAACAAAACGCCATAGGGCCAGACGTTTGAACATCGCTCACGTCGAGCTTTAACGGCACACCGTGATGCAATGAAAGCGCTCGCGCTGTTGCATACTGGAACAGCTGGTTGCCCAGGCCGCCTTTCATTCGAACGGTTATATAGCTGATCTCGTTCTCCAACTGACAAAGCCGCGGCGTACGAGCGTCACTACGAAGCCGCTTGAAGATCGGCACGGATATAGGCTCGCAGAGCATCAGCCATCCATGTGAACTTCGAGCGGAAATTACACATAAAAAAACCCCGCCACAAGCCGTGGCGGGGTTGTCTTTCACGCGCTATGGGCGTGACAGGACAGGCAATGAGCCCATGATTTACATCATGCCGCCCATTCCGCCCATGCCACCCATGCCACCCATATCGGGGGCACCGCCCTTGTCGTCGTCCTCGGGGACGTCGGTCACGGCGGCTTCGGTCGTCAGCATGAGGCTGGCGATGGAAGCGGCGTTCTGCAGCGCGGTACGGCTGACCTTGGTCGGGTCGAGAATACCCATGGCGACCATGTCACCGTATTCGCCAGTCGCGGCGTTGTACCCGTAGTTGCCTTCCTTGGAAAGCACTTCGTTGACCACGACGGACGGCTCGGCACCGCTGTTGTGCACGATCTGGCGCAGCGGCTCTTCGACCGCACGACGCAGGATACGGATACCCGCGTCCTGATCGGCGTTGTCGCCCTTGGCGTTTTCGATCGCCTTGAGGGTGCGCAGCAGGGCCACGCCGCCGCCCGGGACGATGCCTTCTTCGACGGCTGCACGGGTGGCGTGCAGGGCGTCTTCGACACGCGCCTTCTTCTCTTTCATCTCGACTTCGGTGGCCGCACCGACCTTGATCAGTGCCACACCGCCGGCGAGCTTGGCCACGCGTTCCTGCAGCTTCTCCTTGTCGTAGTCCGAGGAGCTTTCCTCGATCTGCGCACGGATCTGCTTGATGCGGGCTTCGATATCGCTGTTCGGGCCGGCGCCGTCGATGATGGTGGTGTTCTCTTTCGAGATCTGCACCTTCTTGGCTTCGCCCAGATCATCCAGCGTAGCCTTCTCGAGGCTCATGCCGAGATCTTCCGAGATCACGGTGCCGCCGGTGAGCACGGCCATGTCTTCCAGCATCGCCTTGCGACGATCGCCGAAACCGGGCGCCTTCACAGCGGCGACCTTGACGATGCCACGCATGTTGTTGACCACCAGCGTCGCCAGGGCTTCGCCCTCGACGTCTTCGGAGATGATCATCAGCGGACGGTTCGCCTTCGCCACGTTCTCCAGCAGCGGCAGCATGTCGCGGATGTTGGAGATCTTCTTGTCG
Organism: Salinisphaera sp. T5B8; assembly: GCF_040361255.1. Taxonomy (NCBI): domain Bacteria; kingdom Pseudomonadati; phylum Pseudomonadota; class Gammaproteobacteria; order Salinisphaerales; family Salinisphaeraceae; genus Salinisphaera; species Salinisphaera sp. T5B8. Next base: position 278,584 of record NZ_APNG01000002.1, read on the forward strand.
TGGAGCAGGATGTACGGGTTATCCAGCTCGGCCTGCATCGTCTGGTTGTCGGTGACGAAGTACGGCGACAGATAACCGCGGTCGAACTGCATGCCTTCGACGACATCCAGCTCGTTGGACAGGCCGGAGCCTTCCTCGACCGTGATCACGCCTTCCTTGCCGACCTTGTTCATCGCATCGGCGATGATCTTGCCGATATCGGCGTCGGAGTTGGCCGAGATCGAGCCCACCTGGGCGATGGCTTTTTCGTCGTCGCAGGGCTTGGACAGGTTGGCCAGTTCGGCCACGGCCGCGTCGACGGCCTTGTCGATGCCGCGCTTGAGATCCATCGGGTTCATGCCCGCGGAAACGGCTTTCACGCCTTCGCGCACGATGGCCTGGGCCAGAACCGTGGCGGTGGTGGTGCCGTCACCGGCGATGTCGGAGGTCTTGGAAGCGACTTCCTTGACCATCTGCACGCCCATGTTCTCGAACTTGTCTTCGAGTTCGATTTCCTTGGCGACCGAGACACCATCCTTGGTGATCGTCGGCGCGCCGAAGCTCTTGTCGAGCACAACGTTGCGGCCCTTCGGGCCCAGCGTCACCTTGACGGCGTTCGCGAGCGTGTTGACGCCGCGTACCAGACGCGAGCGTGCGTCTTCGCCAAAACGTACTTCTTTAGCTGCCATTGCTAGCTTCCCCTAAATACTGTGTGCGTAAACGGTGAACGTCAGCGACGCGGGCGTTAGCCCAGCACCGCCAGGATGTCGTCTTCGCGCATTACGACGACTTCGTCACCGTCGACCTTGATTTCGGTGCCCGAGAACTTGCCGAACATGACCTTATCGCCGACCTTGACTTCCGGCTTGCGCGTTTCGCCGTTATCCAGCGGCTTGCCGTTGCCAACCGCGACGACTTCGCCGCGCTGGGGCTTTTCGGCCGCCGTATCGGGAATGACAATACCCCCGGCCGTCTTCTGCTCTTCCTCGAGCCGTTTGATGACGACACGGTCATGTAAAGGACGGATATTCATGCCACCCTTCTCCTCGAAACGTTGGTTGTTGATCAAAACATATTGCCGACGTGCCATCTTCGGCCGCCGGGAGAGAGCGTCTTCATTGACGTTCTCAATCACCGCCATTGATGCGGCCGTGGCGCAGCCTTTCAAGAGCGCATCGATATTTTTTTCCGCTCGCGCCCACGAGCGAACGTTTTGAAGCCCAACAGGATTTGAAAGGGTTTCTTGTCACTTTGCACTGCAACAATTATCTTGGGCGCGTCAATCAACCGCGCCGGCATCGGGCCGGCGACACTGGAGGGATCAATGGCTGAGAACATGCCACGCCGAGTCGCCATCGTCGGCGGCGCCCGTATTCCGTTCTGCCGCTCGAACACCAAGTACTCGCATCAGTCCAATCAGGACCTGCTCACCGCCTCGCTCAAGGCGCTATCGGAAAAATACAAACTCGCCGGCAAGCAGATCGGCGAAGTCGCCGGCGGCGCGGTGCTCAAGCATGCGCGCGACTTCAACCTGACCCGTGAAGCGGTGCTCGGCACCGACCTGGATCCGCATACCCCGGCCTTCGACGTACAGCAGGCCTGCGGCACCAGCCTCGAAGCCACCCTGCTGATCGCCAACAAGATCGCCATGGGCCAGATCGACTGCGGTATCGCCAGCGGTGTGGACACCACCTCGGATGCGCCGATCGCGATCAACGAAGAACTGCGCAAGATCCTGCTCGACGTCAACCGCGCCAAGACGGGCGGCGAACGCGCGAAGCTCCTGGCCCAGATCCGGCCACGTCATATCGTGCCGAACTTCCCGGGCGTGTCCGAGCCCCGTACCGGCCTGTCGATGGGCGAGCACTGCGAGCTCATGGCCAAGGAATGGAAGATCTCGCGCAAGGCGCAGGATGAACTGGCCGTGGCCAGCCACAAAGCCGCCGCCCAGGCCTATGTTGACGGCTTCTATGACGATCTGGTCTTCCCGTATCTGGGCGTCGAACGCGACAACAACCTGCGTCCGGATACCAGCGTCGAGAAGCTGGCCAACCTCAAGCCCGCCTTCGACAAGGAAAACGGCACGCTCACCGCGGCCAATTCCACCCCGTTGACCGACGGCGCGTCTTCGGTGTTCCTGTGCAGCGAAGAATACGCCGAGGCCAACGGCCTGCCGGTACAGGCGTTCTTCACGCCCTATTCGCGCACGGCGGCCGTCGATTTTGTCGATGGCGGCGAAGGCCTGCTGATGTCGCCCACCTATGCCGTGGCCGACATGCTCGACGCGGCCGGGCTGACCCTGCAGGATTTCGATTTCTACGAAATCCACGAAGCCTTCGCCGCGCAGGTGCTGTGCACCCTCAAGGCGTGGGAATCCAAGAAGTACTGCAAGGAACGTCTGGGCCGTGACACGCCGCTGGGCTCGATCGATACCAGCAAGCTCAACGTCAAGGGCTCGTCGGTGGCACTGGGCCATCCGTTCGCTGCCACCGGGACCCGTATCGTGGCGACGCTGGCCAAGATCCTGGATGAAAACGGCGGCGGCCGCGGCCTGATCTCCATCTGTGCCGCGGGCGGTCAGGGCGTGACCGCGATCCTGGAAAAACCGTAACGCCATATCCAAAGGGCATCGAAGGGCCCTTAAGGCGAATGAAAAGACGGGCCACGTGCCCGTCTTTTTTTGTGTGCGGCACGCGCGGCAGCAGACCAACCGGCCGGCATCGCAGCGATTCACACGCTGCGCCACGACTATCCACCGGTTGCGCGGCCACTGATCACGACGCACGCAGGCCTGTGATCCAAATGGATAGAGGACAGCATGATTCTAAGATGGCAGGATGACAAAACCGTGTCGGCGCAAGGGGAAATCACAGGCCGGCACGAATAATGCAAAGCCAGCGTAGCAGGCACAGACCCTTACACTACGGCGACGATTCAGCAACACAATCAGGGGGTAGCATGAACAGCAACACGATTATCGATGGCATTATCGGGCTGACCCGGCCATGACGGCAGCCCGCGAACATTGGGGAAGTCGCCTCGGGTTCATCATGGCCTCGGCGGGTTCGGCAGTCGGGCTCGGCAATGTCTGGAAATTTCCGTACATGGCCGGTGAAAACGGCGGCGGCGCGTTCCTGATCATCTATCTGGGCTGTGTGTTGTTTTTCGGCCTGTCGCTGGTCATGGCCGAACTCCTGATCGGGCGAATGACCCAGCTCAACCCCGTCGGCGCCTTTCGCAAGCTCGGCGGCCGCGCCTGGGCCGGCGTCGGGGCCATGGGCGTACTCACTGCGTTCATCATCCTGTCCTTTTATATTGTGGTCGCCGGCTGGACGCTGGCCTATATCGTGTTCATGGGCGAGAACACCTTTGGTGGCCTGAACGTCGACCAAAGCACGGCGATATTCGAAGGCTTCGTGGCCTCGCCCGTCCAACCGCTTATCTACGCCGCCGTCTTCACCGTTCTCATGGTCGGTGTGGTGCTGGGCGGGGTCGCCTCGGGCATCGAGCGCGCATCGAAATGGCTCATGCCGCTATTGTTCGTACTACTCGTGGTTCTGGCGATTCGTGCGGTGAGCCTACCCGGCGCCGGTGAAGGCGTGGCCTTCTATCTGATGCCGGATTGGAGCCGTGTGACGGCCGGCACCTGGGGTGGTGCGATCAGTCAGGCGTTTTTCTCCTTGTCGCTGGGCATGGGCGCCATGCTCACCTATGGCTCCTACATGTCGCGGGATCAGAACCTGCCCCGTGATGCATCGCTTGTGGTGGGCCTGGATACGCTGGTCGCCCTGCTGGCCGGGCTCGTGATTCTGCCAGCCGTTTTTTCTGCCGGCATGGAGCCCAGCGCCGGCGCGGGGCTCACCTTCATGACCTTACCCACGGTATTCGCGCAAATGCCGGCCGGGGCGATATTCGGGCTGGCCTTTTTCGTGCTGCTCGCTATCGCCGCACTGACATCGGCCGTATCGCTACTCGAAGTGGTGGTGAGTTATCTCGTCGACGACAAGGGCATGAGCCGTTTCAACGCGGCCGTAGCCACGGGCGTCGTGATCTTCATCCTCGGCATTCCGGTGTCCCTGTCGCAAGGGATCTGGGCAGAACACACGATCGCCGGGATGACCTTCCTGGATTTCGCCGATTTCGCCACCGCGCAGGTAATGATGCCGATTGGCGGTCTGCTGATTGCATTGTTCGTGGGCTGGCAGCTGGGACCGCGTGCCGTCGAGTCGCTGAAGTCGCATCCCGATCAGTCGTTGCCACTGGCCGGGCTGTGGTTGTTCATCCTGCGCTTCGTCGCACCGCTCGGGATTGCCTGGATTCTGCTACAGGGGTTTTTCTAAATAACGTCATTCGGGTTGCATACGTAGCCCATACAGGGGGATTCAAAAATGGAAATGCTTACTAACGCGCTGAGCACGCTCAGCGGCTGGGTCTGGGGCCCGGTCATGCTGATACTGCTGCTGGGCACGGGTATCTATCTGACCGTGGGGCTGCGCGGCATCCCGCAGCGCAAGCTGTTCTACGGGTTTTCGATGCTGTTCGCCGGGCGCAAACAGACCACCGAGCCCGGCGATATCACGCCTTTTCAGGCACTGGCCACCGCACTGGCGGCCACCGTCGGCACCGGCAATATCGCGGGCGTGGCCACCGCCATCCACCTCGGGGGACCGGGCGCGGTGTTCTGGATGTGGGTGACCGCCATCGTGGGCATGGCCACCAAGTACGGCGAAGCCGTGCTGGCGGTGAACTTTCGCGAAACCAATCGCGATGGTGCCTATGTCGGCGGGCCGATGTACTACATTCGTAACGGCCTGGGCGCGAACTGGAAATGGCTGGCCTTCGCCTTTGCCCTGTTTGCCACGGTCGCGGCCTTTGGCATCGGCAATACCGTGCAATCCAACTCGGTATCCCAGGTATTCGACGAAACCCTGTCGATCCCGCGCTGGCTGACCGGCCTGGTCATGGCGGCCGGCGTGTTCGCGGTGATTATCGGCGGCGTGCAACGCCTGGCCAGCGTCACCGACAAGCTCGTGCCGGTGATGGCTATTGTCTACGTGATTGGCGCGGCCGTCGTACTCATCCTCAACGCCAGTGAAGTCCCGGGCGCGATCGGGCTGATCTTCTCCGATGCCTTCACGGGCACCGCGGCCACCGGCGGCTTTGCCGGCGCCGGTATCATCATGGCCATTCGGTTTGGCGTGGCCCGCGGCATCTTCTCCAACGAAGCCGGTCTGGGCAGCGCGCCAATCGCCCATGCCGCTGCGCGCACCGATAGCCCGGTGCGCCAGGGCGTGGTCGCCATGCTCGGCACGTTCATCGATACCCTTATTGTCTGCACCATGACGGCACTCGTGATTATCGCCACCGGTGCCTGGTCGTCCGGCACCACCGGCGCGCAGTTGTCCGCCGAGGCCTTCACCACCGGCATGCCCGGCCCCGGCGGCTGGATCGTAAGCTTCGGCATGGTGATCTTCGCCTTCTCCACCATGCTCGCCTGGAGCTACTACGGCGAACGCACGGCCGAGTACCTATTCGGCTCGCGTATCGTCACGCCCTATCGCCTGCTGTGGGTGGTGGCCGTGTTCGTCGGCGCGATCGCCAAGCTGGATTTCGTGTGGCTGGTCGCCGACGTAATGAACGCGCTCATGGCGATACCGAACCTGATCGCGCTGGTGCTGCTCGCGCCGGTGGTGTTCAAGCTCACGCGCGCCTATTTCGATAAGACGTAGGTGACCACGCCGCGGTAAAATGGGTGACGGGATGCAGCCGGCCGGTTGCATCCCGTATCATCGCCCCTACGTATCGTACCCCGCGACACGATAGCGAGAGCCCATGCCGAATTCCCGCAGCGCGCAGCGCCCTATCGGGGTGCTTTTTACCAATCTGGGCACGCCCGACGACACGTCGGTACCGGCGGTACGCCGCTATCTCGCCGAATTTCTGAGCGACCGCCGTGTGGTCGATCTCAACCGCGCGTTATGGCTGCCCATCCTCTACGGCATCATTCTCACCTTCCGGCCGAAGAACTCGGCCGAGGGCTATCGATCGGTGTGGACCCCGGAAGGCTCACCGCTACTGGTGTATGCCCGCCGTCAGGCCGAGCAGATCCAGGCCCGCCTCGACCGCGAAGTCGAACGTCCCGTTCATGTGGCGCTGGCGATGCGCTATGGCAACCCCTCTATCGAAACCGGTCTGCGCGAGCTCGATGCCGCCGGCTGCAAACAGGTACTGGTGGTACCCGCCTATCCGCAATATTCGGCCACCACGGTGGCGACCACCTTCGACAAGATCGGCGAAGTGCTCGCCGACTGGCCGGAACCGCCGGCGCTACGACAGATCAACCGGTATTACGACGAGCCCGGCTATATCCAGGCGCTGGCCAACTCGGTACGCGAACATTGGGCCGAACACGGGCGCGCCGACAGGCTGGTGATGTCGTTTCACGGCATCCCCAAGCGCTATGTGAAAAACGGCGATCCGTACCCGCGCGATTGCGGCATCACGGCGCAATTGCTGGCGACCGAACTCGGGCTGACACGCAGTGAATACAAGGTCTGCTTCCAGTCCCGCTTCGGCCGCGAACCCTGGCTCCAGCCCTATCTCGACGAGACGATGAAAGCCTGGGGCGCGGCCGGCATGAAAAGCGTCGACGTCATGTGCCCCGGCTTTTCTTCGGACTGTCTGGAAACACTCGAAGAAATCAAGGAAGAAAACCGCGAATACTTCGAGGAAGCCGGCGGCGGCTCGCTGCGTTATATTCCGGCCCTCAACGACCGCGACGATCATGTGGACATGTTCACCCGTCTGATCAAGCGCGAACTCTCGGGCTGGATCTGACCGGTCGACTCACATGTCGACAGAATTCGCCCCTCCCATCTCCTTAACGAATAAAGGCGTGCCATGGAGCTGATCGCCGACTTCGCCCTGAATTACGGGCTGTTTCTTGCAAAGGCGCTGACCGTGGTCATCGCCCTCGGCCTGGCCGTGGGCTGGATATTGAGCATGGTCGCCCAGGCCCGCGCCGCGCGCGAGGGCGATCGGCTCAAGATCACCCATGTCAACGAGCGCCTTGAGCGCATGGCCGATACGCTCAACGCCACCCTGCTCAACGACAGCGAGCGCAAGGCCCGCCACAAGCGCAAGAAAGTCGAGGAAAAGCAACGCCGCAAGGCCGAAAAACTGGGCAAGCGCCACGAACCCGCACGCTTGTTCGTGCTCGACTTCGATGGCGATATCCGCGCATCCGCCGTGGAATCGCTACGCGATGAAATCACCGCCCTCATGCAGGTGGTAGAAGCCGAAGACGAGGTCATGATTCGCCTGGAATCGGCCGGCGGCATGGTTCATAGCTACGGCCTGGCGGCCTCCCAGCTGGCGCGCCTGCGCGACGCAGGTGTTCGCCTGACCGTGTGCGTGGATCGCCTGGCCGCCAGCGGCGGTTACATGATGGCCTGCGTGGGCGAGCGCATCGTCGCCGCGCCCTTTTCCATCATTGGCTCCATCGGCGTGGTCGCCCAGATTCCCAATTTTCATCGCCTGCTCAAGGACAAGCAGATCGATTTCGAACTGCATACCGCAGGCGATTACAAGCGCACGCTCACCGTGTTCGGCGAAAACACCGAAGAAGGCCGGGCCAAGTTCCGCGAAGAACTCGAAGACACCCACGGTCTGTTCAAGCATTTCGTGGCCCGCTACCGGCCCGCACTGGATATCGACCGCGTGGCCACCGGCGAACACTGGCACGGCACGCAGGCGCTCGATCTGGCCCTGGTCGATGAAGTCGCCACCAGCGACGATGTCATGCTCGCCGCCGCCCGCGACGGGCGCGACGTCTTTACCGTGGCCATCGAACACAAGAACGGCCTGATGGCGCGTATCGCCGAACAGTCCCGACTGGCGATCAGCCGCAGCCTGGGTGAAAGCGGTCTGGCCCGCGTGGTACATCGGGCGCGCTAGCGCGCCGCCCTGCGGGCATAGCGGGCCCATTTTGTCCGCTGTGCCCTGCAACTGCCTGTATTGGCCAGGTTCTCGCACACCCCATGAAACTCGTATGCCTTGATACGGTCTTAGGCTGCGGGACGATCCGGGGTACGCCGGTCGTATGGTGAACACACCAACGAGAAAGAACCTATGACGCCAATCGCACGTACGCGTTTCACGACGCTGATTTTTTCCTTTTTCCTGTTAATGACTTTGAGCAACGCGCAAGCCGCCATACCCAGCGGCATGCTCAGCGGCGACAACCCGTCGCTCGCACCCATGCTCGACAAGGCCCTGCCGGCCGTGGTCAACGTGGTGGTCACCGGCAAACCGCAGCAGATGCCGGATAACCCGCTGTTCAACGACCCCTTCTTTCGGCGCTTTTTCGACATGCCCGAACAGCAACAGCAGCGCCAGATGCCGCGCCAGCCCACCGCTGCCGGCTCGGGCGTGATTGTCGACGCCGACAAGGGCTATGTGCTGACCAACCACCACGTGGTCACCGACGCCGAGAAGATCGTGGTCCGTCTCAACGACAACCGCGAGTACGAGGCCAAGCTTATCGGCGACGATCCGGAAACCGATATCGCGGTTCTGCAGATCAAGACCGACGACAAACTCACCGAACTGCCCATCGCCAACTCCGACGATCTGCGCGTGGGTGATTTCGTGGTCGCCATCGGCAACCCCTTCGGCCTGCGTCAGACCGTGACCTCGGGCATCGTCAGCGGCCTCGGCCGGCACGGGCTGGGCAATCGCTACGAAGACTTCATCCAGACCGATGCCTCCATCAACCCCGGTAATTCCGGCGGCGCCCTAGTCAATCTCCAGGGCGAACTGGTGGGCATCAATAGCGCCATTCTGTCGCGCACCGGCGGCAATATCGGTATCGGCTTCGCCATTCCCAGCAATCTGGTCAACAGCGTCTATACCCAGATCGCCGAGAACGGCGAGGTCCAGCGCGGGCGCCTGGGCGTGGTCGGCCAGAACCTGACCGCCGATCTGGCCTCCGCCTTCGACCTGGATATCAATCAGGGCGTGGTCGTGGCCCAGGTCATGCCGGATTCGCCGGCGGCCAAGGCCGGAATCAAAGAGCGTGACGTGATCACGCAGGTCAACGGCAAGGACATCGACGACTTCTCGCAGCTGGCCAATGCCATCGGTCTGAAATCACCCGGCGACAAGGTCACTATCACCCTGTTGCGCAACGGCAAGGAACGCGAGGTCAAGGCCACGCTCGGCAACGCAGCCGACGCGCCCGACAGCGCCGGCACCGCGGGCGGTAACAGCAGCGACCTGGCCGCCGGGTTGCAAGGCGCGAGCTTCGGCCCGCTCACCGACGACAATCCGCTGGCCGGGGAAGTCGAAGGCATCGTGGTAACCGATGTCGAACGCGGCTCGCCGGCTGCACGTGCGGGCCTGCGCCCGGACGACGTGATCACGTCGATCAACCGGCAGCCGATCAAAGACGTCTCACAGCTGTCCAAGCTCGCCGGCCCGGATACGAAGCAACTGCTGTTGCACGTACGACGTGGCCGCGGCGCGCTGTTCCTGCTGATCCGCTAGTCCGCTTACGCGATCCACGCGATCGCTACTCGAGGCCCGGCTTTTTGCCGGGCCTTTTTTTGCATATTTCCCGCAGCGCCTGCCGGGCGCTATACTCGGAGCCCTGTCCAGGGAGCGCTATGAGCCAGTTCGAGATCGCCCACTTCGAAGACCGTGTCGAGGCCTTGATCCAGGCCTATCGCGCGCTGCTGCGCGATTACGAAGCGCTCCAGCATACTTATGAGCAGGAACAGGCCCGCAATCGAGAAACGCGCGAACGTCTCAACGGCGTGATCGAACGTATTCGCGCCCTCGAGGCGGAAGCCGACAACGCCTAACGGATCGACGCATGCCGCCAGAAAAACAAACCGCGCTGACCATCCGTATCCTCGGCCGCGATTATTCCATCGCCTGCCCGGAGGGCGAGCGGGAAAGCCTGTTGCATTCCGCCGAATACCTGTCGCGGCGCATGCATGCGATCCAGCGCAAGGGCAAGACGCTGGGCATAGAGCGCATCGCGGTGATGGCCGCGCTCAATATTGCCCGCGATCTGATCGCAGCCGAACGCCGGCTCGAACGCCAGGACGCCGGCCTGCCCGCCACCGACGGCGAAATCACCGAGCGCCTGTCGCAGCTCCAGCTGCATATTGAATCCGCGCTCAAGGAACCCAACTAGCCGCGAGACGCGTCCTCGCGCGCGATGACCGCCCTCGCGCTGCGATAATCGCCGCCAGCCCCGGCACACGCGATCCTTCGATCGCATGATTGGCACCACCGCTTCGAGCCGCGTATCATCAATCTTGCCGGCACTCCTGCGGTGTTCGACGACCTCCCGGTTCCCCTTGAGCCTAAGTACCTAAACCGGGGTGGGAAACGTCGCAGGTGAGTACGCCCGCCTTGCTGCGGGAAACCTAATGCGGCGTGGAACGCCCCACTTGAGCATTCGTCTCAAGGATAGTGGACGGTCGACGGCACAGGCGGGAGTGTCGGCCCTTTCGTTTTCTCTGCCAGTCGTGGATGCTGTCACGCCATGAGCGTTTCCATCGACGACCAGCGCCGCGCCGCACTGCGCGCGCGCCGCCGCCTTGCCCCCCAGCAAGCCCATATGGCGAGCCGCCAGGCCTGCCAACGCATTGCACGGCTGCCCGTATTCCGGCGTGCGCGCCGTATCGGCCTGTACTGGCCCATGCGCCACGAAGCCGACCCGCGCCAGCTGCTGCCCTATTTCCAGGCACACCAACAGGCTTTCTTACCGCGCGTCGCCGGCCAGCAGCTCGAATTCGTGACGATCGACGGTCCCGGTTTTCGTCAGCGCCGCAGCGCACTGGGCATCGTCGAGCCTACCCTGCGCCATGCCCGGCCCGTGGCCGCGCTCGATCTGCTCATCATGCCCCTGGCCGCGTTCGATGCCGCCGCGCGCCGTATCGGCATGGGTGGTGGCTTTTACGACCGCACCCTCGCGGCCAAGCGCAATGGCGGTTTTCGCGGCCCCTGGCTGCTGGGCCTGGCCTTCGATGTGCAGCGCGTCGACCCGATCGCCACCCGCGCATGGGATATTCCTCTGGATGCAGTGGCCAGCGATGCCGCCATCTACCGGCGCGCGACCTGCCCCGGGTCACTACGGTAAACTCGGGCGCAACGCACTCAATACGTTTTAAAGGACTGGCTACGCATGCGTTATTGGCTGATGAAATCCGAACCGGACGAGTTCAGTATTCAGGATCTACAACAGCGCAAGAACCAGACCGAAGGCTGGGACGGCGTACGCAACTATCAGGCGCGCAATTTCATGCGCGACGATATGTCGGAAGGCGATCTGGCTTTCTTCTATCACTCGAACACCAAAGTGCCCGGCGTGGTCGGCATCATGCGTATCTCGCGGGCCGGCTATCCGGACGACACCGCCTTCGACCCCAAGGATGCCCACTACGACCCCAAATCCGATCCGGCAAAGCCGCGCTGGTATCGCGTCGACGTCACCTTCGAGCGCGAACTCGAACGCGTGATTTCCCTGGCCGAAATCAAGGATCATGCTGACGAGCTCGGCGATTTCCCACTGGTGCGCAAGGGCAACCGTCTGTCAGTCATGCCGGTGGATAAAGAGCACTGGGATTTCATTCTCGGCCTGGAACACAACGCACCGGAGTAGCCCATCCCTGCGCACGTCGTCCTGCGCCCCAACTTAAAGAGGCCCGATTCATGCCCCAAGATCCGATTGCCGCGTGGCACGAACTCGTCGAACGCCGTAGTCCTGAAGGACTGGATGCGCTGGTTGACGAAAACGCCGTGTTCTACTCGCCCGTCGTCCACACGCCGCAAACCGGCAAAGCGGTCACGGTGCAGTACCTCAGCGCAGCACTACAGGTTTTCGTCACCGACGATTTCCACTACGTGCGTCAGGTAAAAGACGACAACAACGCCATCCTCGAATTCGAGGTGGAACTAGACGGCATCCAGGTCAACGGCGTGGATATGATCCGCTGGAACGACGCCGGCAAGATCACCGAATTCAAGGTAATGCTACGACCGCTGAAGGCCGTCAACCTCATCCATCAGAAGATGGCGGCCATGCTGCAGGCGCGCTAGATCCCGCCCGCATAGTCCCAGAGACACGCGCTCGCGCTGTGCCGACCGGTATCAGCGCCATGACGCCGGCATCGTCCTTGATGCGCTTGCCCCATTTAAGCGTGGCGCGCATACGCGTGATTTCGTCAACCAACACCGTCTATTAATTCTTATTTCTCGCCTCAGAACGGCCAAAAAAAAGTTTAATAAAAAACTGCAAGTATCCGATTGAAGCGGTAGCTGCGTACATCAAATACAACTGGAAGAAAAGACGCTGCTCGGTCCAGACGGTCCGACTATCGAGTGCACTGCTGCTCGCCCATGTCTCAAAATCATCAGAAATCGGAGAGGCAAAGGCGATTGTCCCGAGCAAAACAATAACGGCAGTAAATATCGCCTTAGTGAGTTCCGTTCGCCTACAACAGTACCCGCGACCCAGTACGTCGCGCTCCTTTGTTTTACTAAGGATAAAAGTCTTGAACGCCTGCGCGTCGTTGTCGGACTTTGTAATAAGCTTTAATATCGAACGCGTATAAAACAAATTAGCTACAAGAATGACGACCAATAAACCGTAAAAGAAAAGTAGCTCGATCCGAGCAGGGCTTAGCGGCGCTCCGATATAACTTAAAAGTTCTTCGGCGTAATCTGGCGCCTCAAGTAAATATAGCGCTAACAATGCAACGCACCCTAAAATCGGGACGAGATTAAAACTTGAACTGAATGAAGCCGGCCTCTCATTCTGCCACCAAGTGGTAAGTGACTTACGGCTTTGTTCGTGATGTTCCATAAGTACGAGCTTACTCGCAGCTTTGGTTGTTTAGCGAACGTATCACCTGCGTCGCTTTCCGCACGATATTCATCGATTAACACACAAGCGAATTGCGTTTTAGCGGGAAGTGAATATTTAAACAAAGATCCATCGTCGAACGGCGGTCACGCATTTCGGTAGCAATAAACCGCTTTCACATAGCCGCGCCGCGAGTACTCTCAAGGCGCTAGATGAATGCGGAGGTGATTCAAGCCTGCTTTATTAATACGGCAGGTCTTAGCCCCTAGCCAGCGCCTGATCTATACGCGCTGTCACCGCGTCGACCGGAATCAGCGCCATGACGCCCGCGTCGTCCTCGATACGGGTGCCCCATTTGAGGGTGTCCGGCGTGGCGTTGCGGTAGCGGGCCGCGGCTTCGGCGAAGTAGTCCACACAGAATTCGCGTGAGCGATAGGCGCCGCTGCGGCGTGGGTCGGTCGCGGCGTGCAGCGAGATCGTGGTGATGTCGGTCGCGTTGGCCATATGCGCCGGGCCGGAGTCGGGCGTGACCAGCACGCGCCCGCGCTCGAACAGGGCAATCAGCTGTTTGAGGCTGGTCTGGCCGATCAGGTTGGTGGCCGGCGCGGTCATGGCCGTTTCGATATCCGCGCCCATCTGGCGTTCGAGATCGCTCGGCCCGCCGACGAGCACGACGCGCAAGCCGTGTTCATGGGCGGCGTGATCGGCCACCGCGGCATAGCGATCGGCCAGCCAGTTGCGGCGCGTATGACTCGAACAGGGGCTGATGAACAGAATATCGCGCGGGTCGTCGCCGAGTAGTTCGTTTGCCCGGTCGCGGTCAGCTTCGGCGATCGGAACACGCCAGTCCATGACCGGTTCGGTCGCGCCCAGCATGCCGGCAAAGGCGAGAAAGCCATCGACGACATGTCGGCTTTCCACGGCGGGGATACGTTCGCGCACGAACAGGCGCTGGGCGTCGCGCGCTCGGCGGGCATCGAAGCCAATACGCCGGTCGGCCTTGACCAGCAGACTGATGCGATTGGCCCGCCAGCTGGCATGCATATTCAACAGCGCATCGAAATGGCGACCGGCGAGTTGGCGCTTGAGATCGACAATCGCCGCACGCCCGCCGCGTTTGTCGTAGACCAGACAATCCACACCGGGAATATCGGCCACCAGCCCGGCTTCGGACTTGTTGATGATCCAGCTGATCTGGATATCGGGACGCGCCGCCTGCAGGGTCCGGATCGCGGGTACGACGTTGGCGCAGTCGCCGAGTGCCGACAGCCGCAAAATACAGACTCGGCGCGGTATTGCGTCCTGCCGCCCGCCGGTCATTGCGTAGGTTTGGCGTCGTCCGGCTCGCCGCTATCGTTTGCGCGCTTGTCATCGCCCGGCGACGGCCGGTCGGCCGAGCGCTCGGCTTCGATGAATATCCGTTTGACGTTTTCGCAGCGTGCCTTGATATCGCGATCCATGCGCTCGATCTCGGTCTGGATCTGCTCGCCGGTCAGGCCGCCGGCAAAGCGCACACTGATATTGACGAGAATGAAATTCGGCCCGACATGCATGGTCAGCACTTCGTTGACCCGGACAACGGCGTCGTGGGTGGACACCACGTCGCGAATATCGCGGACCACGTGCTGGTTGGCCGCTTCGCCAATCAGCAGGCCCTTGGTTTCGATCGCCAGCCATACGGCCGTGATCGCGAGGATAATGCCGATACAGATCGAGGCGATGCCGTCGAAGATCTCGATACCGGTGAGCTGGCCGGCCAGCAGCGCCGCGAAAGCCACCACCAGGCCGAGCATGGCGGCACTGTCTTCGAACAGCACCAGGAATGCGCCCGGGTCCTTGCCGCGGCGCACGGCCTCGAACACGCCCCACTTGCCCTTCACCCGGTTGAATTCCTTGGCCGCGACAAACCACGCCGCACCTTCGAAAAGCATCGCCAGGCCGAGCACGATGTAGTTGATCAGCGGGCTTTCGACCGGATGCGGGTGCAGCAGGCGATTCACGCCTTCGTAAATCGAAATGCCGGAACCCACCGCGAAGATGAGCACCGCGACCATGAAGCTCCAGAAATAGATTTCCTTGCCATAGCCAAACGGAAATTTCGTATCCGGCGGGCGTTTGGCCCGCTTCATGCCATAGAGCAGCAGCCCCTGATTGCCCGTGTCCACGGTCGAGTGAATGCCTTCGGCCATCATCGCGGCACTGCCAGTGAAGGCCGCGGCGACGAACTTGGTCACCGCAATCAGCAGATTGCCGGTGAGCGCGGCGATGATGACGGTCTTCGAACCCGAGGCCATGGCGTTATCCCTGAGAGACAAACGGCCGCCGCCCACACGGGCGACGGCTTGAACGATCGATCAGTGCGAGTGCAGAAACAGCTGGTAGGCCGGGTTCTGACTTTCCTCGGCGTAGTCGTAACCCAGCGCATCCAGCGTGGCGCGGCAGTCGGCCTGCTGATCGGGCCCGACCTGCATGCCCACCAGCACGAGCCCGTGGGCATGACCGTGGTTGCGATAGTGAAACAGCGAGATGTTCCAGCGATCGCCCACGCTGTTGAGGAATTTCAACAATGCGCCCGGGCGCTCGGGGAATTCCACCCGGAACAGCACTTCGTCACCGGCACCACGCGCCCGGCCGCCGACCATATGGCGCACATGCAGCTTGGCCATTTCGTTGCGGCTCATATCCACCACCTCGTAGCCATCGGCTTCGAGATCGGCGATCAACGCATCGCGCTCGGCTACGCCGTTGGTGAGCTTGACGCCACAGAACACCTGGGCACGCTCGGCATCCGCATAGCGGTAGCTGAATTCGCTGATCGAGCGATCGCCAATACGCATACAGAACTGGCGAAACGAGCCGGGGCGTTCCGGAATGGTCACCGCCAGCAGCGCTTCGCGGCGTTCGCCCAGTTCCGCGCGTTCGGCGATATAGCTCAGCCGGTCGAAATTGACGTTCGCCCCCGACGTGATCGCCACCAGATCCTGGTTTTCGATACCGGTTTCGGCGACGTATTTCTTCGCACCCGCCACGGCCAGCGCCCCGGCCGGCTCGGCCAGCGCGCGGGTGTCTTCATAGATATCGCGCACCGCGGCACAGATTTCATCCACGCTGACGGTCATCATCGCGTCGACATGCTTGCTGCACAGCCGAAACGGTTCCTTGCCGGCCTGCTTGACGGCCACGCCATCGGCAAACAGCCCGACTTCCGGCAGCATCACCCGCTCGCCCGCACGCAAAGCCGCGCCCATGCTCGCGGCATCTTCGGGCTCCACGCCGATCACGCGGATCTCGGGGCGTACGCTCTTGATATAGGCGGCCACGCCGGCCAGCAGCCCGCCGCCACCGACACACACGAACACCGCATGAATATCCTGCGGATGCTGACGCACGATCTCCATACCGATCGTGCCCTGGCCGGCGATGACGTCCGGATCGTCGTAGGGATGGATATAGACCAGCCCATCGCGTGCCTGCAATTCGGCGGCATGGGCCGCGGCTTCGTCATAGCTGTCGCCGTGGAGCACGATCTCGCCGCCAAAACCGGCCACCGCCCGGACCTTGATCTCGGGCGTGGTGCGCGGCATGACGATCACTGCGCGAATACCCATATTGCGCCCGGACAGCGCCACGCCCTGGGCATGGTTGCCGGCCGATGCGCAGATCACGCCGCGCTCACGCTCTTCGGGCGTGAGCTGGGAAATTTTGTTGTAAGCGCCGCGCAACTTGAACGAATGCACCGGTTGCAGATCTTCGCGCTTGAGATAGAGCGCGTTACCGATACGCTCACTCAGCTGGCGGGCCTGCATCAACGGCGATTCGATCGCCACATCGTAGACACGCGCGGTGTTGATGCGCTTGAGATAATCGGCATCGCCGATATCCACGGCCGGCGCGGTCGACGATTCGGCGGTCTGTTTCAGGCTGCTGTTCATGGGTCGCATGGGTTAGAACAAGCGTCAATGCTAAACCCTTGCGTGCTTGCAGACCATCGTCGAGGCGTATCCAGGCCACCGATATCGGCTCGCGACAGGCACACGCCATCGCGTATCATGCGCCCAGTTTGTCGACCGGGGTCGAAATGGACACCAGCATTGTTTTTGTAGGCGGCGGCAACATGGCCACCAGCCTGATCAGCGGCCTGCGCAACGCCGATTGGGCCGGCGATCGTATTACCGTCATCGAGCCGGATGAGGCCAAGGGCGAACAGCTCGCCAAAGACTACGGCGTGAACACCGTCGCCCAGGCGGATGCGCAAACCCTCAAGGCGGATGTGATCGTGCTCGCGGTCAAGCCGCAGATGCTACGTGAAGTCGCGCAAGGCCTGGTCGAACCGCTGGGCGATCACAAGCCGCTGTTCGTATCGATCGCCGCCGGCGTACCGATCGCCGGGCTGCGCGAATGGCTGGGCGCGGATCATGCCTATGTGCGCTGCATGCCCAATACGCCATCGCTGATCGGCGCGGGCGCGACCGGCCTGTATGCCGACGACGGGGTGAGCGACGACCAGCGCAAACTCGCCGACGCCATCCTCGAAACCGCCGGCGTGACTGCCTGGGTCAACGACGAATCGCTACTCGATGCGGTCACCGCCACCTCTGGCAGTGGCCCGGCCTATTTCTTTGCCTTCATGGAAGCCATGCAGGCGGGCGCGATCGAACTCGGCCTGGATGAAGCCACGGCACGCGAGCTGGTACTGCATACCGCACTCGGCGCCGCGCGCATGGCAATCGAATCCGGCGACGACCCGGCTACCCTGCGCGAAAAAGTCACTTCGCCGGGCGGCACCACCGCCGCCGCGCTCGAACAGTATGCCGAGGGCGATCTGAACGCACTCGTGGGCCGCGCCATGCAGGCTGCGGCCAACCGTGCCGACCGTCTTGCAAACGAACTGCTCGATAAGTAGCCGATGCTCAACAACGCCAACGACGCCCTGCTGTTTCTCGTCGATACGGTCTTTGCGCTGTATATCGTGGTCGTGCTCATGCGCGTACTGCTGCAGTGGGTGCATGCGGACTTTCGCAACCCCATTTCGCAGTTCGTCTGGCAGGCCACGCGCATGCCGGTAGGCCTGATCGGCAAGCTCATCCCGCGCTGGCGCAATCTGGATATCCCCGCGCTGGTCTTCGCGGTGATCCTTTGCTTCATCAATATCGAGATCGATCTCGCCCTGGCCGCGCCCCAATTCGGCCCCCAGCCCGTGCTCGCCCTGTGGTGGTCCGTGCTCAAGGCCGCGGTGCTGGTCTGCAATTTCTATTTCTTCACCATCCTCATCCAGGCGCTGATGTCGTGGATATCGCCCGGCCAGTATTCCCCGGCCACGGCGATTCTGTGGACGATCAATGAACCGCTGCTGCGCCCGGTACGCAATGTCGTGCCCATGGTCGGCGGGCTCGATCTGTCGCCGCTGGTGGTGATCATCGGTTTGCAGGTCATCAGCCGCCTGCTGCCGCTGCCGGGCCTGTTCCGTTAGCGATATGACCAGCCACGCCCACACGCCGGCATCGGTGGGTCTCGTTGCGCCGCAGACCCTGCATGTCGAAGGCCCCATGCGCCTGGATTGCGGCAAGCAGCTGACCCACTTCGATCTGGTTTACGAAACCTACGGCACGCTCAATGCCGATGCCTCGAACGCGGTACTGATCTGCCACGCCCTATCGGGCAATCATCACGCGGCCGGCTATCACAGCGAGCAGGATCCCAAGCCGGGCTGGTGGGACAAATGCATCGGCCCCGGCAAGATGATCGATACCGATCGTTTCTTCGTGGTGTGCCCGGCGAACCTGGGCGGCTACAACGGCTCCACCGGGCCGGGCAGCTTGCATCCGGACACCGGCCGCCACTACGGCCCGGATTTCCCCGTGGTGACCGTCGCCGACTGGGTGCGCTCGCAGGACATCCTGCGTGCGGCGCTGGGTATCGAGCAGTGGTGTGCGGTCATCGGCGGCAGCCTCGGCGGCATGCAGGTCATGCAGTGGGCGATCGACTTCCCGAATCGGCTGCGCCATGCGGTGGTCATTGCTGCCGCACCCAAGCTATCGGCCCAGAACATCGCCTTCAACGAAATCGCCCGTCAGGCCATCGTGACCGATCCGGAATTCCACGGCGGGCGCTACTACGAACACAACGTGGTACCCCGGCGCGGCTTGATGCTTGCACGCATGCTCGGCCATATCACCTATCTCTCGGACGAGGCCATGCGCGCCAAGTTCGGCCGTGACCTGCGCGACGGGCGGATTTCCTACGGCTTCGACGTGGAGTTCCAGGTCGAATCCTATCTGCGTTATCAGGGCGCATCGTTCGTCGATCGTTTCGATGCCAACACCTATCTGCTGATGACCAAGGCGCTGGATTATTTCGATCCGGCCCATACACACGGCGGTGATCTGGCCAAGGCCTTCGCCCCAGTAACCGCACGTTTCATGGTGATTTCGTTCACTTCGGACTGGCGTTTCGCGCCGGCGCGCTCGCGCGAGATCGTGGATGCGCTGGTCGATGCCGGCAAGCAGGTCTCCTACGCCGAGGTGACGTCCGATCTCGGCCACGACGATTTTCTGCTGACCATGCCGCACTACGTAAATACGCTGCGCGCCTATCTCGATCGCGCCGCACGCGAGATCGGCGCATGAATACGCAAGCCACGAACAGCCATGATGGCCTGCGCGACGATCTGGCGCTCATCTCGAACTGGATCACCCCCGGCGCGCGCGTGCTCGATCTGGGCTGCGGCGACGGCGCGCTGCTGGCCCATCTACAGGCCCACAAGCAGGTCAGCGGTTATGGCCTGGAAATCGATGCCGACAACGTCATCGAATGCGTGGCCGCCGGCGTGAACGTGCTCCAGCTCGATCTCGATGCCGGCCTGGAGCAGTTCGAGGACAACAGCTTCGACTTCGTGGTGATGAGCAGCGCGCTCCAGGAAGTGCGCCGGCCCGACGAGCTCATCGACGAAATGCTGCGTATCGGGCGTGACTCGATCGTGACCTTTCCCAACTTCGGCCACTGGAAACCGCGTATATCGCTGGGCCTGCGCGGGCTGATGCCGGTCTCCGGTTCCTTGCCGAACCGATGGTACGATACCCCGAACATCCATCTTTGCACCGTGCGGGATTTCGAAACCTTATGTCGGCAAAAACAGGTGGACATCGTACGCAGGCACGTGGTCAATCATGCGCATCGCAGCAATATCGGCATGCGCACCTTTCCCAACCTGCTCGGCGAAATCGCCCTCTACCAGCTACGCCATCACGCCACGCGCTGATTGCGCTCGCATTTTTCGCCCTGCTGTGGATCGCCCTACCGGCAGTCGCCGGCGGCAGTATCAACAGCGGCGACTATGTGCTGCATTACAGCGCCGTGAACAGCTTGCAGATCCCGCAGGCCGTGGCCGACGCCAACGATATCGAGCGCGACGGCGATACCGCGATCGTGATGATCACGCTGCAAAAACCAACCGGCGATGCGCCCCTGAATGCGGTGCCGGCCAACGTCACCGGCAGCGCACGTTCGCTCATGGGCGAACGAAAAGCGCTTTCGTTCAAGCGTGTGGAGAGTGCGAACAGCGTGTACTCGCTGGCGCCGGTGGCAATCAAGGATGATCAGACACTGACCTTCGATCTGGACGTGCAGGCCGTAGATGGCCGCGCCACCATCCCGGTGCGCTTCAACCAGACGTTCTTTACCCGCTAAGCGCTGATTGCTGCCATACCACGGTGCTGCCGTACCACGGCATGCTCAAGGCCACTGTCGATGATGCAGAAAACATAGCGGGCCGTGCTCAAGCAAGCAGGTTGTCCGCAAATGAACGCGAAGAAACGCGAATAAGACACCAGAGCAATGGATTTCAGGGCCGGGATCGGTGGTTCGAGGCAAATACCAACCGCTGTCGAAGCGCGTAAAGCCTTCGCTGGTAGTTCTTCGAGCGACTTCGCGGCCGGCTCGCGCCTCGAGCCCGCAACGCCTGGAACGTAACACGGTATCCGCGTGAATCTGCGTCGATCTGCGGAGGGTTTGCCTCGTCAAGACAAACCCCTAAAGGACGGGCGACCACTGATGCGTATGCGCTGCGGAAAAAGTCGGTCCGCGCCGTTCAAGCAGGCAGGTTGTCCGCGAATGAACGCAAAGCCACGCGAACAAGGCGAAAATCAGATCGCGCCACGCCCGGGTGGCCTGCTGTTCACGCCGCAAGCTGGGCCCTGTACTAAATAATCAAACCGCTTGGATACGATCAAACGCGCCCTTGGTGCGTGACCACGCGCTACGTACGGTGTGTCTTCTGGCGCTCAGTTGCAGCCAAATACCGGACGCGGCCGTTGCACGGCGCCAGGCGACCGCCGCGTTTTCGAAGCCGGCCACCATGTTTGCGTTCCTTGGCGCATCCGGTAGCGCCCAGGCGAATGCCCCGTTGGATCGATCCGAGTCAGCAAAGCTTAGTAGTCCGACCGTGGTGCGATGGATCCGGCTACGCGCCGGTCACCGCGAGCTTGGCGCGAATGAACTGCTCGTGCGGCAGGTATAGCAGTTCGGAGAGTTCGCGTAGCAGATGCTCTTCATGGGCATCGATATGGCGGTCGGCATAGGCCACGCGCCACAGCATTTCCAAGACCTGGCGTTTTTCGCCCTCATCGAGGCCGTCGTTGAGGGTCTTGAGGTATTTGTACAGCGATACCGATTGCTGCGCCTTGGGCGCGGCCGCGGCCATGAGTTCTTCGGTTTCGCCCGCATCGAGGCCGAAGTGACTTTGCAATTGACGGCGTATCTCGGCGTATTCGACCTCGTCGTGGCGATGGTCGGCATGGGCCATCTCCAGCAGCAGCACGGCTGCAGCGATGCGCTGGGCGCGCTCGATATCGCGCGGTTCGTCGACCTGAGGATTGAGCGCCTGGCTCAATCGTTCAAACAACCCCATTACAGACTCTCTTTCAGATGCGCGACCACGCGTTTTCTCAGATCGGTGAGCCGGCCATGCAGGAAGTGCCCGGCCCCTTCGAGAATCTGGACATCGACCGGCGGCTCGAGTTCACGTACCGCCGCGATCGACGTATCGACATCGATCACATCGTCGGCATCGCCGAACACGGCGAGCCAGTCGGTTTGCGGACGGGGCAGCGCACCGTCGAAATAGGTCGACGGAAAGCCGACCGTCACCAGGCTCGGCGGCGCGTCGCGATCGGCCAGCCGTAGTGCGACCGCCGAACCGAACGAAAACCCGGTGAGTGCGGCCAGCGGCAAGTCGGAAGCGGCCAGCGCCCAGTCGCGCACTGCGGCCGCATCGTCCACCTCGCCGAGGCCGGCATCGTAGCTGCCCTGGCTCGCGCCGACACCGCGAAAGTTGAAGCGGATCGCGGCAAGGCCGGCCATGACCGCGGCGCGCGCGATCATGAACACCACCTTGTTGTCCTTGGTGCCGCCATGCTGCGGATGCGGATGACAGATCACCACGATACCCCGCGCGCCCTCCTCGGGCGTATCGATATCGATCTGCAGTTCGCCGGCCGGGCCGTCGATCTGTCCGCTGGCGCTTTCGCCGGCTTCGGGCCATTCGAGCATGGTTTTCTAGGCTTTGTCGGATGAATCGGGCAGGTTCGGGCCGGAGTCCGGGGCGATGCCGCCCGTGCTCGGGTTCTCGGCATTCTGGGCCGCGGCCACGCGTTCGCTCGCCGCCTCGGCGCGTTCGGCACGTGCGCGCCGGCGTTCGCTGCTGCTTTTCTTGGGCGCGTAGTAGATCACCGTATCGCCCTCTTCCGGGCGCGGTGTGCCGCCTGCGGCATGAAACAGCACCGTGCTATCGGCATAGAGCGTGGCAATAATCACCGCATCGGCCGGGCAATCCCGCCGAAAATCCTCGCGCGTATAGGTATCGGTCAGGCGCGTCTTGTAGAACTGCCAGCTCTGGAAATGCTTGCGCCAGAGTTCTTCGTACTGGGCGTTCTCGTGAAAGGCCGGACGCCCACGCAACGGACGGGCCACGACCTTGGACTCGTTGTCCTCGTCGGCGGCATACATCGGCAGCTGGAATACGCGATCGTGCTCGAGGCTGGTCACGAAATGCGAACACACCAGTGCGTTATAGGCATCGTTGCTGGTGGCAGCCAGCAGGCAGGATATTTCGTTGAGTTCCAGCGATTGCTGGATCTGGTCCGAGAGTACCTCGCCGTAGAGCACGCGCACGCCCGCCAGACGCGCGGTACGCAGACGATGCCAGGATGAATCCACCAACAGCACCTGCACATTGAGCTCGTTGGTGAGCGCTCGCGCGAGCTCGGTCGACCACGGCGAGGCGCCGACGATGAGCACACCGTTGGGCTCTGCCGACAGACGCAGCCAGCGCGATACGCGCCCAATCGAGAAGCCGTGCAAAATAACGGTCGAAAAGACGATGGCGAAAATCAGTGGCAACAGCTGCTCGGCGCCGCCATAGCCGGCCTCGACCATGCGCGGGCCGAACACACCCGCCACGGCGGCCGCCACGATACCGCGCGGCGCAATCCATGCCACCAGGGTGCGGTCGCGCCAGTTCATGTCGGTGAACGCGGTCGCCAGCAATATGGCCACCGGCCGCACGACGAACACCACGGCGAACACGAGCGCGGCCGCATGCCAGTCCAGATGCAGTAACACGTTCGGATCGAGATCGGCCGTGAGCACGATGAACACAGTCGACACCAGCAAAATGGTGATGTATTCCTTGAATCGGCGCAGTTCGGCCATGCCGGCAATCGAGAGATTGCCCATCACCATGCCCATGACCGTCACCGCCAGCAGACCGGCTTCGGCAAAGAACTCGCTGGCGACACCATAAATGACAAGCACGAAGGCGAACGTCAGCGGCGCCTTGAGATATTCCGGCACCCAGGTGTGATTGAACGCCCAACCCAGCGCCAGCGCGACGCCGCCGCCGAGCAGGAACGAGATCAGAATCGCCCAGCCCAGGTCCACGAATACCTGCGCGCCGTCGGCGGCATCGGCCCCGGCGAACACGAAATACTGAAACACCAACACCGCCAGCAACGCGCCGATCGGATCGTTGATGATGCCTTCCCATTTCAGATAGGAGGCCGTGCGCCGGTTGAGCCCGGCCTGGCGCAGCATGGGAATGATCACGGTCGGCCCGGTCACGATCAAAATCGCGCCGAACAGCAGCGACACCGCAATCGACAGCTGGCCGATATAGTAGGCTGCTGCCGTATACAGCGCCCACGAAAGCACCGCGCCCACCGAAACCAGGCGTTTCACGCCCGACGCGGCTTCCTTGAATTCGTGCAGGCGCAGACTCAGCCCGCCCTCGAACAGGATCACCGCGACGGCCAGCCCGACCATCGGCGACAACACGTCGCCGATATCCTCGGAGGGATTCACCACGCCGAATACCGGCCCGGCCAACACGCCACTGACCAGAAACAGCACGATCGCCGGCATGCGCAGCCACCAGGCGATCCACTGCGAGAACACGCCCAGGGCGACAATCGAAATCAGGATCAGGGAAAGATGATGTTCCATTCAGCGTTCGCTAGGCGACGCGGGGCGCGCATCGGAAACACGGGTAACCATAGCCGGCACGCGGCCGGCCCACAATGGCAATGTACGAGCGGTGGCCGCGCTCAGAGCGAATCCCAGCTGCTGCCCTTGCGCCGACGCCGGAACAGCGGCAGCACCAGCCCGATAATCACGCCACCGATGAGAATCAGCGCGCCGATCTTCATGCCATCGCGCCGGCTTTGCAGGGCCGCGTTTTCGTGGCGCAGACGCTCGTTGTCGCTACGCATCGACAACAGTTCTTCGCGGTATTTCTCGTTTTCGTTGCTGATGCGTACCGCATCCGCCGACGTCTCGCGCAGCTGCTGCAGGCGCTGGGACAGCTCCTGATTCTCGTTCTGCAGGTTCGTCTTGGTCTCGGTCAGTTCTTCCGAGCCGCTGCGGACTTCGGAGAGCTGCTCCTTGAGCTGCTCGTTTTCCTGCTTGAACTTCTCGACCTGGGCCTGCATCGAAGCGATACGCGTACGCGCGGCCGGCTGATCGGACAAAAACCGGGTCAGCACATAACCGGTGGTGCCATCGGCAGTACGCACCTGGGTCCAACCATTCGCCTCGGAGAGCGTGGTCAAGCGATCGCCGGCTTCCACCAATTCACTGATGCGATAGCCCGTGCCCGGACCACGACGCATGTTGATCGACAACTCGTCGCTGACATAGCGCGTGGCGGCAGTCGCAACGCTGCTGAACAGCATGATCCCGACAAGGCCGGCGAGCAGCCCGGATTGATAACGCATGAGAGGCCTTTCTTCGATTCAGGTTTCAGTCGTTCGAGCGTCGGCACGCAATCCGCGCGGCGGTAAACACCACGGCGGTCGGCCAGCGCCCGAGTGTAGCAAACCCTTGCCGCGCTTCGACGCTCTTTTTAAGCGGGTGTCGCCAATGCCGCGAAACTGCCCGGCCTGCGACTGCATTATGGCTGCCCGCTTGTCAGGGAAGCTCTGCATAACCTCTCGCGGTTCGCGTTCGAGTGCTCAAATGCGTTGGGACAAGGCGTCCGAGCGCAGCGCCTGCCTCATTGGCAGGTCAAGCTCGGCAACGCCGTCGCGGAGCATTTGAGGCCGAACCGCTTAGCGGCCGGGGCTTTGCGCGCGCCTGGTCGGCGTCGAGGCAGGCGCACCGTGCAACCAGCACGCTACGTCTCCCTCTCCTTGCCAGCCACGCGCAAAGCACGCCGGCGCGACCGTGACAGGTTGTGCAGAGCTTCCCTAGACTACGCCGGTTTATCAGCAGCGGCGCGACTATGGAACTGACCGATATCGGCGCGAACCTCGCGCATGAAAGCTTTGCCGATGATCTGGACGACGTGCTGGCACGCGCCGAGGCGGCGGGCGTACGCCGGCTGGTGGTCACCGGCAGCGATCTGGACAGCAGTGAGGCCGCGGTTGATCTGGCCGGGCGCTATCCCGGCCAGTGCTTCGCCACGGCCGGGCTGCATCCGCATCATGCCCGGGACTGGAGCCCGGCCCACGAACAACTCATGCGCGACAGCGCGAGGGCCCAGCGGCTGGTCGCCATCGGCGAAACCGGGCTGGATTTCTTTCGTGACATCGCCCCGCGCGATGCACAGGAGCGCGTCTTTGCGGCCCAACTGGCCGTAGCCTGCGATCACGGCCTGCCGGTATTTCTGCACCAACGCGACGCCCATGCACGCTTTCTGCCCATTCTGCGGGAGCATTTACCGCATCTCACGCGTGCGGTGGTGCACTGTTTTACCGACAGTGCTCAGGCACTCGATGCCTATCTCGACGCCGGCTGTTATATCGGGGTCACCGGCTGGATATGCGATGAACGCCGCGGGCGTGATCTCTACGACAATGTGGCGCGTATCCCCGACGACCGCCTGATGATCGAAACCGATTGTCCCTATCTCATGCCGCGCACGATCCGGCCCAAACCCAAAACGCGGCGCAACGAACCGGCCAACCTGCCGTGGGTGGCCGAAACCGTAGCAGCCGCGCGTGACCAGTCGGTGGCGCAGGTCGCGGCACTCACGCATGCGAACGCGGGCCGTTTTTTCGCGATCGAGGGCTCGGACGCGCAGGGGCAGTAGTACGGATAGTCGCAAGGGGGTGAAAGCCGTTATGCTGGTTTCACCACTTTCGAATCCAGAGATTCCCATGAGCCAGAGCGCCGAAACCGAAACCCTGAAAAAAGACATCGAACAACTGCGTAACGACCTGGCCGCGCTCGCGAAAAGCTACCGTGCCTCTGGCGAGAATCACGCCCAGGCCGGCCTCGATGCCGCCCGCGGTAAATACGACGAATTACGCCGCGAAGCCGGCCGCCATGCCCAGGACGTGGGCAGCGAAATCGAAGCCCGCCCGTTCACCAGCGTGCTCGCCGCTTTCGGTATCGGCCTCGTTCTGGGCAAGCTGATCGGCCGCTAGGCCATGGGCACCGTTAAAGAAAAGATCATTCAGGTACTCAGCCTGAATGTCGTGCTCTGGCTGCTGATGCTGCTGGTGTTCAGCGGCCTGCTGCTGTGTACGGCCGGCGTTTATCTATGGCTGGCCACGCATTACACGCAGGTCGAGGCGCTGCTGCTTGCCGGCGGCGGGCTGATCGGCATCGTCGTGCTGTTGCTGATCGTGGTATTGCTGTCCAGACGCAGCACGCCGGCCCAGAAGCAGGCCCCGGCCAAGGCAAGCGCGAACAAGCCGGTGAACGCTTACGCCGACAACGCGATCGAACAACAGCTACGCCCGATTCTGGGTAACCAGGCAACCGACTGGGCCAAGCGCAACAGTGGCGTGGCGATCGCCGGGGCGCTGACCGCCGGCGTGGTACTGGCCGCAAGTCCGCGTGCGCGCGCGCTGATCGCCGGTGCAGCCGGGCCGATTTTCACCCGTAAGGCCATGCAGATGTTCG
Organism: Salinisphaera sp. T5B8; assembly: GCF_040361255.1. Classification (NCBI taxonomy): domain Bacteria; kingdom Pseudomonadati; phylum Pseudomonadota; class Gammaproteobacteria; order Salinisphaerales; family Salinisphaeraceae; genus Salinisphaera; species Salinisphaera sp. T5B8. Next base: position 305,840 of record NZ_APNG01000002.1, read on the forward strand.
AGCGCATGACTGATAGCTAACCGAAATGGCGCCGCGGGCATGTCGAAAGGCGGCATGTCGGCGGCGCCGGTCTACGAAGCGAACCCTAAAACCCGCGCGCACCAGATCGCGCGCGATGGCGTAACGCGTCGCTGGGCTTATCGGTTTGTTCGGCCCAACCTGCGTCGCCCGGCCTGAGTTGCATGGACTACACCACCGCCCTTCGGTGCTTCGGGCTTGGAATAGGAATGATTATCAGTTAGTTTTTAGCCGTTCATTCATTCCGTGTTGGCGTATTTACGATGAAGCCTGTCTCGATTCTCCCCCGCTGCGCGCTGATTGGCGCGGCGCTCCTGTTTGCTCAAACCGTATCTGCCCACGGCGACGATGCCCCCAGCGTGGCCGAGGTCGGCGAACATATCGGCGACTACGAAAATGAAATCGCGGACATGAGCGATACCGTGGCCGCGATCGTCGCCGATTACGACAAAGGCGATTCGGTCGGCGAACGGGTCGACGAGCTGGTCGATACCTGGGAGAACGTCGAATTCCACGAAGCGGTCGAAACCCATGCGATGGTGCTCTACCCGCCGATCTGGACCGCGCTGGGCGGGCTGCGCGAAGCCGTGGACGAACCGGATGCCACCGCCGAGGTCCAATCCTGGCAGGCGCGTTTCGATCATGCCCTGCACGAAGGCGTTGGCGCCTTGAAGCTGGTGGCCGCACAAGGTGCCGCGGCACCGACCCCCAAACCCGCGGAACCGGCCGATGCCTCGACCATCGATATTATCAAACGCAATCTCGATACGGTGGTGGAACGCTATCGTTCGGGTGATGTCGAAGCCGCAAATGCGCTTCTCCATCAGACCTATATGGAACGCTTTGAAGGTATCGAAGGAACCCTGATCGAAAGCGATGCCGATCTCGTGACCGACCTCGAAAAAGACTTCAATGCCACCCTGCCGCTGCTGATGGAAAAATCCGCTTCGCCCAATAAACTGGCCTCGGCGGTGGAATCCATGCAGGCCAAGCTCGACCGCGCCCAGACCATTCTCGACGAAGCGGCCGATAACAAGCCGTCGGTGTTCTAGCCATGGATCGTCGCAGCCTGCTCAAAAGTGCGTTGGCACTTGGCCTGCTCGGCCCGGTAACCCCGTTGTGGGCGGCAGAAACGACGGCTGCGGCCGAGTCGGCCGACGACCTGCCGCCGCTGTCGGGCTCGCTGACGGTGTATCTGGGGCGCGGTGAAGGCGGACTCTACGATGATATCGTCGCCGCCATTCGCAAGCGCAACCCGGACCTCGATCTCAAGATCCGGCGTGCGCCCTCGGCGGCCCTGGCCAACACGCTGATCGCCGAATCCAAGGCGGGCGTGCGACGCGCCGATCTGTTCTGGTCGATCGATGCGAGTTCGCTGGGCGCAGTGGCCGCGCACGCGAAGACCACGCCCATACCCGGCGCGATCCAGCAGCACATCAAGCCCGATTTTCGCTACGACCAGTGGGCCGCGATCTCGGGCCGCCTGCGTACCGTGCCGTACAACCCTACGCGAATCGATCCAGCGCAGCTGCCTTCGCACATCATGGACTTCGCCGATACCGACCTGAAGATCGGCTGGGCGCCGGCCTATGGGGCGTTTCAGTCGTTCGTAACCGCCATGCGCCTGCTTGAAGGCGAAGATCGCACACGCGAATGGCTGCTGGGCGTCAAACGCCAGGCCAAGAGCTATGCCGGCGAACTGGGCGTAGTCATGGCGGTCGCCCGGGGCGAAGTGGACGTCGGCTTTGCCAATCACTATTACACCCTGCGGCTGAAAAAAGGCCAGCCCGATGCCAATGTGGCCCTGGCGCTTACGCAGAATGATGCCGGCAGCCTGGTCAATTCCTCCGGCGTACTGTTGCTCGACGATAATCCGCTGGCGCGCAATTTCCTGCGTTATCTGCTCAGTCGCGAGGTGCAGTCCTTTCTGGCCAGCCAGGCCTACGAGATTCCCATGGCCGCTGATGTGGCGCCGCCGGCCGGCCTGCCGGGCAAGATCCATCCGCCCGAAATCGATCTCACCCGCCTGAGCGATTTACAGCCGATCCTGGATTTGCTGCGCGAAACGCGCGTGCTATGAAGCGCGTGCCGCTGCTGTGGCTGGCTGCCGCCGTCATCGCGGCGGCCGCGCTCGCCCCCGTCGTCGTACTGGTATTCATGAGCCTGAATGCCGATGTGCTATTCGACGGGCGCAGTATCGAAATCCTGATCAACACCGGCCTGCTTGGCCTGCTCACGGTCGCCGGTGCTGTGATCATCGGCGTGCCGCTGGCGATCGTGACTACTTATACGGCCATGCCGCTGCGCCGGCTATGGGTGGCCCTGCTCGCCGCACCACTGGCCGTGCCCAGCTATCTGGGCGCATTCGCCTTCTTTGCTGCCTTCGGCCAGGGTGGCGAAATCGACGCGCTCACCGGCATTGCCACCCCGCGCGCCGAGGGGCTGATCGGCGCGACGCTGGTGATGACGCTCTATACCTATCCGTTCGTGTTCCTTGCCACGCGCGCTGCGCTGCAGACACTGGATGCCAACGTGGTCGATGCCGCGCGCACGCTCGGACTGCCATTGCCGGCCGCACTATTGCGTATCGTGCTGCCACGCGCCGCCAACGGTATCGCCGCCGGCGCGCTATTGGTCGCGCTGTATACCCTGTCGGATTTCGCGACCCCGGAGATCATGCACCTGGATACGTTCACCCGCATGATCTATGTCGAATACAACGCCTTCGGCCTGGATCGTGCGGCGTTGATGTCGTTGCAGCTGCTGGCCCTGGTGGTCTGCGTGCTGGTGCTAGAAGCGCGTATTCGCGTACGCCGCGAACGCCCGGGGCGCGTGCTGCGTTTGACGCTGGGCTGGCCGCTGCGCGTGGCGGCCACGCTGCTCGCGGTCGCGGTGCTCGCGGCCGCGTTGGTCCTGCCGATCGGAATATTCCTGCTCTGGCTGATACGTGAAGGCGGCGCCGGCTTCGAGTTCGGCTATGCGCTCAATTCCGCCTACGCCGCGCTTCTGGTTGCCGGTGCGGCGGTCACCGTGGCCTTGCCGCTGGCCTATGCGGCAAGCACGGGCTGGTTCGGCAAGTTGTGTGAGCGCGCCAGCTATCTGGGTTTCGGTATTCCCGGCATCGTCATGGGCACAGCACTCGTCTATCTGGGCCTGCGCGTACCCGTGCTCTACCAGACGCTGGCGCTGATGGTCGCCGCACTCACCCTGCGTTTTCTGCCGCTGGCCGTGGGCAGCGTGCGCTCCAGCACCGAGCGCGTGGAATCGAGTCTGATCGGTGCCGCACGCAGCCTCGGCGCCACACCGGCCGAGGCTTTCAGGCGGGTTAGCCTGCCGCTGATTCTGCCCGGCATCGTGGCCGGGGCCGCGCTGGTATTTCTGGAAGCCATGCGCGAATTGCCGGCGACCCTGCTGCTTCGGCCGAACGAATTCGATACCCTTGCCACCTATCTCTGGCGTGTCTACGAAGCCGGTTACCTCGGGCGCGGCGCGTTGCCCGCCCTGGCGTTGATCGCCGTATCGGCAATTGCGCTCGTACTCATGCTTTCCGGCGAGGCACGCCGTCAGCGCACCCTCGGTGTGTAGACAGGACAACAGCCCATGCTAGAAATCGACAATCTGTCGATCCGTTATGACAATGCCCCGGCGGTCGAAGACTTCAGTCTGGCACTCGCGGACGACGAAATCGTAACCCTGGTCGGGCCGACCGGTTGCGGCAAGACCAGCGTGCTACGCGCCGTCGCGGGCCTGATCGCGCCGTCGGCGGGCGAGATCCGTATCGGCGCCCACCGTATCGATGCAAAACGCCAGGTACCGCCGGAAAAACGCGGCGTCGGCCTGGTGTTTCAGGATTTCGCGCTGTTTCCGCATCTCAACGTTGAAGACAATATCGCCTTTCGCCTGAAGGATCGCGCGCCGGCCCGCCATTGGCTGTACACGCTGGGCATGGAAAAGCATCGTCATGCCATGCCCGATACGCTCTCCGGCGGCCAGAAACAGCGCGTGGCCCTGGCCCGCGCCCTGGCCCATGCGCCGTCGGTGCTGTTGCTCGACGAACCGCTGGCCAGCCTCGATGCCGCACTCAAGGCCGAACTGCGCTGGCAGATTCGCCAGGCCCTGAAGGCCGCGCGCGTACCGGCGATCTGGGTCACCCACGATCAGACCGAAGCGCTGTCGGTCGGCGATCGCATGGGCGTGATGCGCGCCGGCCGGCTCGAACAGCTCGATCGGGCCGATGTGTGTTTTCGCAAACCCGCGACCCGGTTCGTTGCCCGTTTTCTCGGCGATGCCGCCTTCGTGCCCGGCTGGATCGAGGCCGACCGCGTGCATACGGATCTTGGCGACACACCGCTGGATGACGCCCATTATGGCCACGGTGATCGCGTGGATGTACTGGTACGCCCGGACGATCTCGCACTTCGTCGTAAAACTGACGGCAACAGTCGTATTGAATGGAGCCGCTACGAAGGCGAAACCCGACTGCATGGCGTTCGCCTCAAGCAAGGCGAGCAACTGCTCGTGCGCACCAACCACGAAGATCGCTTCGAGGATGGCGAGTCGGTCGACATGCGCATCTGTGCCGGCCATGCGCTGGCTCTGTTCGAGCGCTCGGCACGCGAAGCGCGCGCTGAACCGGCATGAACTGAATTAACAAACAATAACTTATATCGCGTTTTTAATCGCGTTTCGATAGTTTAATCAATACCGCGCCCAGGAGCGCGCCGAGCAGCGTCAGGGCCGCACTCACGCCAAAGGTCAGGCGAAACGCATCCGCCGGACCGATCAACCAGCCGGCAACGGTCGGCCCGATCAGCTGGCCGGCGGCAAAGAATACGGTGACATAACTCACCGCCAGCGGTGCCTGATCGATATTCACCCGTTCCGTCGAGGCCGCCAGCGACGAGGTGAACATGCCGGTCACGGCCGCACCCAGAATCACGTAATGGGCGGCGAAGCCGAACAACGAAGGCGATAACACCGGCAACACGGTGCTCACGAACGCCAGGCTCATGGCCAGCGTCAGGCTCTGGGCGCGCCCGAGCCGATCGGACAGATTGCCCCAGAGCGGGCCGAACAGAATACCCAGCATTCCCATGAACGACGCCAGCGCCCCGGCGACATCGTCCTCGTTCGTGTAGCCGATCGGTCGCATCCCAGGGAAAGCCCTTCCATGCCCGCCTATCGTCGTGCAGCGTCAAGTACAGCAAGGCGAGCACGGCCGCGTCGATTTTATCGTCATCAGGTTCCATAAGCGGACATTACCGCGACCGCTCAGCAATATCCAAATCGGCTCGAACCGATTCCGAGCGCCTCAAAGCGCTGCGGGTGACCGGCGCCGAATGTGGCAATGCAAGACCTGACCCCACCGCCCTTCGCTATCTGTTCACATAACGCCAAAGCTCAGTTGCCGGCCGAAGCGCGGCAGCGCTTTGGGCGGTCAACTGCAGCGACCAGTTAGGTTTTTGATGGACGATATTCCACCGACTTTTTTCCCTCTAGAAGACCTAGAACCGATATGTCTTCATCTACGTCGGGCCAGTGAATGCCTTCTCCCTCGCCCAGCAGTTCGAAGTTCGAAAGCTGTTCGGGCGTAGCGCGTGCAAGACGAGGGAACCACACGAGCGGGACCGACAAAACCCGGCCATCGCTAAGCGAGACCACAAGCTCTTCGCTTGTGCATTTAACTTGAGTCGCATGTGGCACGACATCAATTGCTAAAGAACTCATTCCATGCCTCCATTAACGTATTTCGATGTTTCTCGACCAGCTTGAATAGCTCGTTGAGTTCATGAGCTGCAAAGCCCGTGCTTGAAGCAAGTGATACAGGTTCCAGCCAAAACTTCGCTAACATGCGCTCTCGCTGAACGTGGATATGCACGGGTTCGCTATTTTCGTTCGCGTAGAAGAAAAACCGGTATCCACCTATGCGTAATACGGTTGGCAAGACAAAACCTCTTTTAAACCTAACGCCGAAGCTCAGTTGCCGCCCGAAGCGCGGCAGCGCTTCGGGCGGTCAACTGCAGCGAACTGTTGGGTGACGCTAGCCACTCTATTACGCAAAGTGACTGAATCCCTAGACAAGCCAGGGGCACCCAGTTGCAGCCTCTAAATGAGCGGTTTTAATTCCACGCGAAACAATTAGCTCTATTTGCCTTTCGACGGCGGGGCATTGCCGCGGTTACCCCCAGAAGGATTGCCGGTGGTGCTCGGCCAGCCACCAGGAGCACCGTAACCTTTGCCGCCGCCACTCGAACCGCCTTTACTACCTCCACCGCTACTCTTTCCACTTCCTTTACCCATACATCCTCCGTTTTAATGCACGCCGGATATTTATCCTATTAAGCTCGCTCCGGCGACGAACTTAATTGTTAGACCCAACGCCGAAGCTCAGTTGCCGCCGGAGTGGCCGTAGGCCGCGGAGGGAACCCGAAGCGCGACAGCGCTTTGGGCGGTCAACTGCAGCGACCTGTTGGGTTTTTGTTGCTACCTGGTGCCACATACTCGGAACTGAGCTGCTTAAATTTCGGCCATCGGTTATAACCAATGCCAGGATTATTGGCTCGATGCGTACGAATCAGCTCCAGCTCCTTTCGGTTGATTTCGGCTCTGTTGGCGGTGTCCGATTCCCACAGAATTTCCCGGGTAATTGTGAAGCATTGCCGATCGGCTGCCGAGAAGTCCGCGGCGATTAAAGCGCTGTCAGCGCTACCGAAATAGTTGATGCTATTCGTCCTATCTTGCCCGATGTAGATCTTTCCATTCGGATAAGTAATTCGGTAAACGACTGCTTTGCTCATTCGATCTTTCGACAATATACCCAACGCCTAAGCTCAGTTGCCGCCGGAGCAGCCGAAGGCTGCGGAGGGTACCCGAAGCGCGGCAGCGCTTTGGGCGGTCAACTGCAGCGACCTGTTGGGCTATTTTTTGTCGGGCTCGCTGTCAGTGGTAAAGATTGAGCCGACTGTTTTTTGCTCAGAGTTGGTAGCTATATCCGAACCTCCGTTATCAGCAGGAGGAGGCGGTTCGGGAACGTTGAGTTCTGCAGTTTCTTCCGGTTGTTGTGCTTCGGCGGAAGTCCCGGGGTCGTCGTCAGGCATTTGAATTTCCTAGCTAAGAATTATTCACGGCATAGAAACCGGCCGCGATAGCGGCGGTTATACACGCACTTGAGAAAGAGCCAATCAAAACCCACGAGGTTCCTCTCAGCAGCCTCGCTCGCCCTCTATTACTGCGCATGTTGTGCGCGTATGCAAGGTCCATTTTATTAATAAAGCTCGTGAGGAAAACCGCATGCGAGTTCGGTCTCGAGTGTTTCAGCAGATCGTATGCCTCTCGACTGAACTCTCCCCAACCTCGTTGAGGTATTGAACGGTATCCCTTCCGAATAGGGATCGCATAGAGACAGAGACCAAACCCTACAGCGGCTAAAGCCCCGCTCAATAGACCAAAACCTAAAGAGTAAGTTTGCGAGGTTATATATGAACCGTAGCGATCAAACGCAGCCGTATAGACTCCTATTAATGCTGCAGAAACCCATAAATACGTTCTGGAAACATTCAGCTGATGCTGATTTATATTGACGATGCCTACGAAGTAGTCACGCATCACACCGTCTCGGATCGTATCTAAGGATTTCTCGTATTCTTCGTAATTTGGTGAAGGCATATTTATCTAGGCCCAACGCCTAAGCTCAGTTGCCGCCGGAGCGGCCGCAGGCTGCGGAGGGAACCCGAAGCGCGGCAGCGCTTTGGGCGGTCAACTGCAGCGATTTGTTAGGCCAATTTTTATATAACGGTGACACTTGGGCTTGCGGGCCTAAATTTCTTGAGTGTGGCTGATACAAATGTCTGGCGATGAGATTTTTTACCCTCGAACCACACGCACGAAATGTTTTCTCCTTCTACTTCCTCAACCGTCATGGGCACACCACCTGATTTCAGCTGAACAACATCACCAGCTTTAAAAGACTCACTCATTGTTACCCCTCGTTATTTCGTTTCAAGATTATCGTACTTCGGGAACGCCACTGGCACGCGAAATTTCACGCGGGACTCAATGCCACGAGATTCACTGCTCTTGCCTCCTGCGCCTACGTTGAGGAGCGATGCGACCGTTATGCCAACTCCTCCTTTCGTCTCGGTTCCTGAGTTAGCCAAAATAGCGACATCAAAATCGACATGTTCGATAGAACTACGCCGTCCGCCGATAACTAAATTTCCCGATTCATCTTTAGTCATGAAGGTGTTTATACGCGCCGTAGAACCAGCAGCCTGTAACTGCTTTTGAGCGTCCTCAATACCGGTTGAGATTTGCATGAGCGTTTCGGTAACGAACTGGCTCAGTTCCATATCTACTCCATAAGGCCTAACGCCCAAGCTCAGTTGCCGGCCGAAGCGCGGCAGCGCTTTGGGCGGTCAACTGCAGCGTTTTGTTAGGGCTTTAAATTAGCTACGTACTTTCCCAATCAACCGGCGCGGTGAACTCGGTTACTTCGAAAGGAACCCAAGACTCTTCGGCGTTATGCTCGACGTCCGGTGAGAGATTAGCGACCACACCAAAATTAAATTCTATTTCTGAAGGGTCGAACGACACGTGATATGGCTGGCGTTTTAACCCGGCACGTGTGGCATTTGCGAGCTGGACTGGTTGAAAAGAAAGCAGCCTTTCTAATTGCACCTGATTAAAGTGTAACGACATAGCCATATCCACATCGCCTGGCACGGTGGTTATAGTTGTATATTTGTCATCCTCCATTTTGCCTATGAAACACGATCTGCAAAATGGAGCAACAAATTCCGTTTCACTATGCGCACCGGTTCTGCATAAGAAAATCCCAAAGTCGGGATCGTATTCAACAAGCTCAGGATTGCCTTGGATGCTGCTGTTGAGGATTCTGTAGAGCTGTTCCCAAACAGAATCAATATCTCGAAGATCAAACCGCAATATCGGGTCGAATTTTTTCACTTGATAGAGAATAAATTCGTGGCCGTTGCATAGCGCATAAAGCTCGGCTCGAATATCTGGATGTATAGCGTAGCTATACGCTTGCTCGACATTAGAGCTTTTAAAAACGTCTTCGCGAGGCGATTTAGCATCGAGAATCCATAGTGGTTTAGCGTCTGAAAGAAAAACGTAGTCAGGAATTATCGATATTTTTTTCCGCTGAGACCCAATCGAAACGTACGGATGTATTAATGACTTGCTACGGATAACTCGTCTATCCCCTGCTACTGAGTAGCCTAGAGCTTTTATTATCGGTACGAGCAACTCTTCTCTTACCGAATCTTCTTTGAAATCCGGACCATCTAGAACAGTAAAGTCGAAATCTTCAAACATACGATATAGTCCTAACGCCGAAGCTCAGTTGCCGGCCGAAGCGCGCCAGCGCTTTGGGCGGTCAACTGCAGCGTATCGTTAGATTTATCAGACAACGTCACCATAGGCTTTTTTTAGTTCGAGAATAAGGCATTCGCTACGAGGCACGATGTATCGCTTGCCTACCGAATCCTCAAACCAGAAATTCCAATACGACGAACTTTCGCCGTCCGGGAACTGCACATAGAGATCCTCACGAACAATAGGTCGCTCGGTAAACTCACCCTCGCCTAAGCGCACGCCACCTGACTTATCCCCTAGTTGAACCGCCTCCCAGCCGCCTACCTCTAAGTCCCCGCCGAAACGGGAAATAATGGCGGCGCGTCGACCGTGGTTTGTGGCCTTTACCACTATATGAGGTTGGCCGTAGGTGTATTCGGCCGTATAGAAGATCGCTTCCACCTTTATTTTGCTTCGATCCAGCACCGTCCCATAGAGCGAGAGTAGGAACCCTGCAATCGAGATAATCAGTGCACAAGCTGCAATGTAGCCAGAAGGTTCCACTTTATATCTAACGCCCAAGCTCAGTTGCGGGCGGAAGCACGGCAGTGCTTTTGCCCGGCAACTGCAGCGCAATGTTAGGCTTCAATACATCCGCATATTAGTAATCTGCTGCTCTGGGAATATCCCGTTGCTTTCAAAAAATGCCTTGAGTTCTTCATACTGATTCCGAAACTTATTGGATTTAATAACCTTTGGGCTAAAAAACAAACTTAGTTCAGAAATATACCCATCGGATCGCTCCGAATAAAACAGTGGGGCAAGCATTCTAAGCAAGGTTCGAGCGGATGAAATCCTGTCCTCGTCGGCACGAGTAAAAGCATTAACCGCGAATCGAAACGAGCCGAGAACGATATCAATTACGCTCCCGAAGTGGGATTGCCCGATAGCCGAGTAATGAAAACCAATCACTCGGCTGAGTCTCATGCGTTTGGTATACGGCAAGCCGGTAATACCGATTGAGAACTTCTCTCTTAGATGCGCGTCAATTTGCTTGTCATCAAATCTATCTACGAGCACTAGCCCGTGACTGTCCGGGCGGTGCAAGTAACAATCGAAGTGATAGCAAATGGTATTGATCGCGTTCCTACGCGCTTCGTCTGGACTGCTCGCGATGTTGTGCAGAATCAAAGAGGAGAAAAACAAGCCGCCATGCTCGATAGCGGCCTCGATAATTCTCTGCTTCAGTTGGTTGAATTGCTGATGAGAGAGGTTCGGTGGGCTCGGGTTGAATTTGAGCACGAATTCCGGATCAACACCCGCTTCTACGCGTATATGCTCTACGGCCTCTGATAACGCTTGAGCGGCCTCCGCATTAACTACGAAGCCGCCGTACACGAAGAAATCGTCTTCGCGTTCTTCCAAGTTGCTTTCATCGCAGTAGAGGAGATGCATCAAAATACGCCTAACGCCTGAGTTCAGGTGCGCGCCTCGTGGCCTCCAGCGTAGCCGCTGGGGCTCGCCGCGTCACCTGCAACGACCGGTTAGGATTGCCTCCGAGACCGGCCAAGATAGGGCCTCTTCGAGGCCGTAAAACGCGAGTCACAGAATCGTTTAAATTCATGCCCTTAGTTAGATTTCACCCCACCTCTTAGTAAGGTGGGCTAGCCAGCCCCCTAAAAAGCAGTTCGACAGGCGCGGGAAAGGCCGGCAGATCGCCTGCCTGTGGTACCCGCAAACCTGGCTTTTGAGATACGCCGAGATGGTCCCCGTACCGGTAGAGCATGCTTCGCATTTCCACTAGCCGGATGGGAGTTGGTAACGGTAAGGCAGCGCGCACGGCCGCTGCGCCTGTCCGTCGCGCTGCTGGGCCGCCTGAGGCCCTCCAGGCCGCTAAAAGCGACAATTCGCCCCACGATGCCGCCCTGCCTCGCCGAAGGATTCAAGCAGTGACTGACAGCCGATTCGCCCCACGATGCCAACCTGACGGCCTAACGCCGAAGCTCAGTTGCCGCCGTAGCGGCCGCAGGCCGCGGAGGGAGCCCAAAACGCGCTAGCGTTTTGGGCGGTCAACTGCAGCGAATTGTTAGCGGCTGCTTCTTGGAGGAACACTGGCGCTGACTTGTTCGGCCTGCGGGCCCAGAATGTCTTGATGCAGAAGTAGCTCTACCAGATCAAGAACGAATATAACGGTTTCTTTTGACGGGCTGAAACCTCGATGTGCGGCTGCGCTTCCGGCTTCGATTGCTGGTTCGATTTGTTCAAGTTGGGCTGCTGAAAGGAAACCAATTTGTACGAGTTGTTTCAGTTTTCTCTTAAAAGAGCCGCAATCTCCGACCTTTTTAACCATATAGACGTCTAAAAGCGCTCTAAGTCCCATCAAAGCAAGCGAAAGAGCTTCGGCGTGAAGCGCAGTGTATATTTCAAGGATAAGCTGGTGTTCGGTACCATCTAATTTCTTATGCCACATTGGTAATTGCCGTCCAATGAGTGATGGATACCAAGTGTTATAACACTCCTCCTCGAGACTCTCCCCTGGTTCCATGTCGGTGTGCCAGAAACGTCTCCTTAAAACGATATTTTCACAGCCGCAACACTCATATAACGTCCATCTGGTACCGTATGAGGCGAGTGGATGCCCCGTCTCGTCTAGATCATCCTCACCTTCAGTGTCCTTCTCAAATAGGATCAGGTGCCGATTGACTCGCAGACATCGACTGCAGTGAATTGACTCAATTTGGTTCGTCATACGCTAACGTCACGCTTATCAGTAAATTTGGAACGGACCGAACTCTATCTGCTTAAAGCCCTTACTAGGCGCTTTACTTGCCATCCCAGTTTTCATTGAGCAAGTCCTTAAGACGGGCAAAGCTAGAAGTCAAATTAGTCAATACAGCATCAATCATAGCCATATTTAGCGGAACGCTTTGGCCTTGTGTTGATGTCATTGAGGATCTCTCGGCGGCAGACTTAAGTAATCGTTTCGAGTTTTCCATGCTGGCTTCCATATGCTTTTTATATGAATTCATTGCTTGCCGGTAACTAGCAGAAGTTTTAGGGTAGGGTAGCGATTTTTCAAACTTTACTGGAAGTTCAGTTTCTAATTCAGTTAGTCGCGGCGTCTTTACAACCCGCCTGTTTTCGTAAGATTTTTTTGCACTCTCCCACAGTTCTCTTTGATACTGTTGGGCGATGAGTACGTTTGCATTTAAACTCTTCTTTATTAAATCTATTTCTTGAGGGGTGCCAAGCTGTTTTATCTCATTCCAAAACTCTCTATGCATTTTTTGAGTTAGATATCCATTCTCAGCCATTGTCTTTTTCAGGATGACTTGCGCCCTAGGTGTGACCTCTCAGTAGATTGTTCATCCGAGCCGCAAGCCTTGAA